>NZ_JBSFET010000001.1:0-323277 GCF_053594575.1 Streptomyces sp. NPDC001880 | reverse complement strand
CGCGCGGCCCGCGCCCCCGCACCGTCCGGCGCCGGCCGCTCCACGACGCTCTCCCAGGGGGAACCGCACCATGTCCACGCCTCGCGCGCTGCTGTCCGACGCCCGGCTCTATCTGTGCACGGACGCCCGCAGGCGCCAGGGCGACCTTCCCGCGTTCCTCGACGCCGTCCTCGCCTCCGGGGTGGACATCGTCCAGCTCCGCGACAAGGGCATGGAGGCGGCCGAGGAGCTCGACCACCTGGCCGTTCTCGCCGACGCGTGCCGGCGCCACGGCAAGCTCCTCGCGGTGAACGACCGGGCCGACGTCGCCCATGCCATCGGCTCCGACGTGCTCCACCTCGGCCAGGGGGACCTGCCGGTGCCCGCCGCCCGCGCCGTCCTCGGCGAGGGCGTGCTGATCGGCCGCTCCACCCACGCCCGGTCCGAGGTCGACGCGGCGGTCTCCCAGTCCGGCGTGGACTACTTCTG
This sequence comes from Streptomyces sp. NPDC001880, assembly GCF_053594575.1. Classification (NCBI taxonomy): domain Bacteria; kingdom Bacillati; phylum Actinomycetota; class Actinomycetes; order Kitasatosporales; family Streptomycetaceae; genus Streptomyces; species Streptomyces sp. NPDC001880. The sequence continues at coordinate 322,809 of NZ_JBSFET010000001.1, read as the reverse complement.
CACCGGCCCCTGCTGGCCCACCCCGACCAAGCCCGGACGGCACGCCCCGGGCCTGGACCTGGTGCGATACGCCGCCTCGCTCGACCAGCCGCGCCCCTGGTTCGCCATCGGCGGGATCGACGCCGGCAATCTCGACGAGGTGCTGGACGCCGGAGCGCGCCGGGTCGTCGTCGTACGGGCGATCACCGAGGCCGCCGACCCGGCCGCCGCCACCGCCGAGCTGGCCGGGAGGCTCCGGGCGCGCGCCGCGGAGTGATCCCGGCCAAAGTGTCCGAAGGATGGACAGATAATCGGTCAGTTCGGGCAATTCGTACTGGTCCGGCCCTTCGGTCGTCGTGCTCTGGTTAACCTGCCCGTATGGCCCTTGGCACACCATCCACCAGGACAGATCACGCGCGTACGGTGCGTGAGCTCCTCGCGACCGGCAAGACCTCGTATTCGTTCGAGTTCTGGGCGCCCAAGACCGAGAAGGGTGAGCGGAACCTCTGGAACGCGCTGCGCCGGGTCGAGGCGGTGCGGCCGAGCTTCGTCTCCGTGACCTACGGGGCCGGTGGCTCCACCCGGGCCGGGACGGTGAAGGCCACCGAGCAGATCGCGGCCGATTCCACCCTCACGCCGGTCGCCCACCTCACGGCGGTCAACCACTCCGTCGCCGAGCTGCGCAACATGATCGGGCAGTACGCGGACGCCGGGATCCGGAACATCCTCGCCGTGCGCGGAGATCCGCCGGGCGACCCGATGGGCGAGTGGGTCAAGCACCCGCAGGGTGTGCGGTACGCGGCCGATCTCGTGCGGCTCATCAAGGAATCCGGCGATTTCTGTGTCGGCGTCGCGGCATTTCCCGAGATGCACCCGCGCTCGACCGACTGGGACACCGACATCCGGCATTTCGTGGACAAGTGCCGCGCCGGCGCCGACTATGCGATCACCCAGATGTTCTTCAATCCGGAGGACTATTTGCGTATGCGTGACCGCGTGGTCGCTGCGGGTTGCGAAACCCCGATCATTCCCGAGGTCATGCCGCTGACCAGCGTCAAACAGCTGGACAGGTTTGCGCAGCTCAGCAACGCCTCTTTCCCCTCGTCCCTGAAAGAACGCATCCTCGCCGCCAAGGACGATCCCGCCGCTGTACGCTCCATTGGTATCGACTTCGCAACGCAGTTCTGCGCGAGGCTGCAGTCCGAGGGTGTGCCCGGACTGCACTTCATTACGCTCAACAACTCGACCGCGACGCTCGAAATCTACGAGAATCTCGGACTGCACAAGCAGTCGTGACCGGCCGTACCCGCCATGACCCGGGGCGGTGGCCGTAGGAGGGGGCGGGCATGGGCTGGACGGTCCTCTACATCGCGTTCGGAATCGTCGCGCTGTGGCTGCTCGGCGAGGTGCTTCTGCAGTACAAGGCGCGCCTTCGCTGGCGTCTGCTCGCGTTCGGCGGCTTCGGCTGTGTGGTTGTCGGCGTGCTGATTCCGTCGGTGTTCGTCATCGTCCTCGGCACGATCGCCTTCGCGACTGGCCAGACCTACGTCACGCTCTCCTTCCGGCGCGGCTTCTCCACCGGCTGGGCCATAGGGGGCAAGCCCGGTGCGAGCCGCCGTCGCCGGGGCGGCGACCGGGAGGGCCGCGGGCCCGCGCTCCAGGTGTCGGACCTGGAGATGGCGCCGCACGACGAGCAGGCCCCGCAGCGGGCGGACGCCGAGACTCCGGCGGCCGCGGTCTACGAGCCCGAGCCGCTGCCGGACGACACCGGGCAGTACGGCGTCTACTCCGACCATCACCGGTCGCAGCAGGAGGCGGGCCGGGCGGGGCACCAACAGCAGCCGCAGTACGCCGCGTACGACCCGTACCCCGCTCCCGCGTACGGGGCGCCGGGCCAGGATCCGTACGCCGGTCAGGACCCGCTCGCCGGGCAGTACGACTACGGCACCGAGCGGCAGCAGTACGCCGCGTACTCCGACCCGTACGTCGGGACCGGCACCGCCGGCGGTCCCGACCAGTACGACGCGTACGACAGCTACGGCAACGGCTACGACAGCTTCGGCGGCCGCCAGCAGGACGCCGACCCGTACGCTCAGCAGTACGCTTCCGAGACGCCGCCGGGCGGCGTCTGGGTGCCTCTGCAGCGCGAGGGCGAGCAGTACCCGGTCGCCCCGCCGGAGCCCGCCCGCCCGGCCCCGTACCCGAACGGCTACAACAACGGCAACGGGTACGACGAGCAGCAGTACCGCTACTGACGACGGGCGGGTGGCCGGGCCCGGCCACCCGCCCCGCGGGTCACTGGGAGCCCCGGAAGCCGTCGCCCTCCACGATCAGCCCGGCGACCAGCGCTCCCGACATACCCGCGTGGGCGAGCCCGCCGCCCGGGTGCGACCAGCCGCCCGCGGCGTAGAGCCCCGGCAGCCGGGTGTGATTGCCCGGGTGCAGATGTGCGCCACCCGCCCCGGCCAGCGCGGGCGCGGGCACCGAACCGCCCTCCGCGCCGGTGTCGGCGGCCGTTTCGGCCGGCGTCCGCACCTCGGCACGGAGCAGCCGCTCCCGTATCCCGGGCACGGCGGCGGCCGCCGCATCGATCAGCGCAGCGGCGCACCGCTCGCGCACCACCGGGTCCGTCCAGTCCACCGCTCCGTGCGGGGCTACCGTCGCCGTCAGCGTCACCGCCTCGTGCGCCTCGTCGGGGCGGGTCGAGGGGTCGTCCGGGCGCAGCACCGTCACCGTGGGGTGTTCGGCGAGCCTTCCGCCGAACACCGCCTCCCGCTCCGCCGCGCCGTCCTGCGGATGCACCAGCGTCCGGTGCACGGCATCCGCGGGCCGTGCGCCGCGCAGCGAGAGCAGGACCAGGAAGCGCCCCGGGACCACGCCTTGCCCCGGCCGGGGCTGCACCGCCACGTCCCCGTCCTGCCACAGCTCCTGACCGGGCACCAGCTCCGGCCGCGGCCGGATTCCCAGCACCACATGGCCGGCCTCGGCGACCGTGCCGTCCATGAGCTCGACGCCCGCCGCCCGGCCGTCCTTCTCGACGATCCTGGTCACCTCGGCGCCGAAGACGAACTCCACCCTCCGGGCCAGGCACCGCTCGTACACCGCCTGCGCCAGGGCCCGCATCCCGCCGGAGACGTACCAGCTGCCGAACGTCTCCTCCATGTACGGCAGCAGGGCCGCCGCCGCCGGGGCGCGCAGCGGATCGAGCCCGTACGACAGGGCGTATCCGTCGAGGAGCGCGGCCAGCCGGGGGTCCGCCAGCTCCCACGCGCCGACTTCCGCGACCGTGCCCGCCTGCCGGGCGGAGCGCAACAGGCGGCGCTGCCGGAGCGCCGGATACGGATCACGGCCCAGCACCTGCCAGTCGGAGCGCAGCGGCTCCTCCAGGAGCGGACGCCGGGACCGGTCCCAGGCATCGCGCGCCCGGTCCAGGAACTCGCCCCAGGCCGCCCCCGCACCGCCGCCGAGCGCGCCGTCCAGTGCGGAGACGACCCCGGCCCGTGAGGCGTTCGGCAGCGAGACCGCCGTGCCGTCGGCGAACAGATGGCGGCTCGCCGGATCGACCTGCGTCATGGTGACGCACCGCTCCAGCGGCTCCTTGCCGGTCTTCACGAACAAGTCGCGGTAGACGGCGGGCAGATGCAGCAGCGCCGGGCCGGTGTCGAAGGCGAAACCCTCATGGGCATACCGGCCGACCGAACCGCCGAAGGTCTCCGACCGCTCGTACACCGTCACCCGGTGGCCTGCCACGGCGAGCCGGGCGGCCGCCGCCATCGCGCCCATCCCGGCGCCGATCACCGCAATACGTGCCATGGCAGTGACCCTAGCGGCCACCACCGACAGTCACTCCGCCGGCCAGTGCGAACCCGTCCCGGCCAGGCGTTTCTCCTCCCGTCGCTGAGCCCTGCGGCGCAGATGACGGCGGATTCTGGAGGCCAGGAAGGCCACTGTGACGATGCCCAGCAGCAACAGCGTCCCCGCGATGACCGCGGCCACCACCGGATGGAATATCGCGAAGGTGACGATCCCGGCGACACCCAGGTCCTCCGCGATGCTCACCACGACATTGCTGAACGGCTCGGGGGAGGAGTTGACCGCCATTCTGGTGCCCGCCTTCACCAGATGGCTCATCAGCGCGGTGGAACCGCCCACCGCCGCGGCAGCGAGCTGCTGCAGCGAACCGCTCTCGCCGGCCAGCAGCGCGGCCACGACGGCACCGGCGACCGGTCTGATGACGGTGTGCACCGAGTCCCAGACCGAGTCCACGTACGGGATCTTGTCGGCCACCACCTTGCACAGGAAGAGAACGCCGGCCACCACGAGGACATCGGTGCGCTGCAGCGACGCGGGCACCTCGTCGGCCAGGCCGGTCGCACCGAAGACACCGAGCAGCAGGACCACCGCGTAGGCGTTGATCCCGCTCGCCCAGCCGCTTGTGAACACCAGGGGGAGTACGGACACGGGCGCGATCGTAACCAGATGGAGCAGCGCCCGGGGCCGGGTCGGGTGCACAGCTCTGAGTATCCGTACCTAGGGGAAGAGATGAGTAGGTGCGCGGATGGGCTTCCACTTGTGCGGGCGGGAGAGTGGAGCGCACGGAGAGGGACGCGGCTCCGCACCGCCGGCACGGGGCGGCGGAACGGTCGCGGCGCTCGCTCCGCATGGGGGGAGCACGAAGGAGGGCCCGGGGGACCGCACGGGGGGATCGAAGGTCACGGGGGAAGGCTCTCCGGCAGTACGGAAGACGCCGGTCCGGCGCAGGCTCGGGGGGATCGAGCCTCACCGGACCGGCGTTTTTCTGCGTTGCCGGGCCCTGGTCCCGGACGGTCAGCGCCCGCTGACCCGCCCGTGCAGGAGCAGCGAGAGTGCCGAGTGCACATCGTCGATCGAACGTTCCGGCTGGAATGCCTGCCAGTCCAGGGCCGCCACCAGGACCATGCCGACGAGTGCGGCGGCCGTCAGCGGGATGTCGATCTCCTCGCTGAGCTCACCGTTGCCCACACCCTCGCGCAGCACCCCCTCGACCACCGCGACGGCCTCCTGACGTACCACCAGAAGGGTTCCCTGCCAGGCCCGGTTGGTGCGCCACAGCTCGGCGACGTACAGCTGGGTGAAGGCCGGATAGCGGTCGATGAAGACCAGACCGGCCCGGATCATCGCGTCCAGGGCCTCGACCCGGGTGCCGCCGCGCTCCCCGGTCTCCTCGGCCGCGGTGCGCAGTGAGGCCGTGAGCAGGCCGACGCCGTGGCGCAGCAACTCCTCGAAGAGCTCGGTCTTGCTCTTGAAGTTGTAGTAGACCGTGCCCTTGGCGACGCCGGCGCGCTCGGCGATCTCGTCCACCGTGGTCGCCGAGAAGCCCTTCTCCGCGATGAGGGTCACGGCCGCCTCGTAGAGCTTCTGCCGGGTGGCCCGGCGACGCGTGGTGCTACTGCTTTCCATGCCTCCGATTCTCACAGGTTCCGGCGTGCTCACAGGCTCAGCTCCGGGTGGAGCCGGTCCAGGGTCCACACCTGCTTGCGGCGCGCGGCCACCGCGGTCAGCGCGAGCGCCCCCGCCGTGAAGGCCAGCAGCACCGCACTGCCCTGCCAGACCGGGCCCAGGCCGCCGCCCGTGATCAGCCGGCGCAGCCCCTCGACGATGTAACTCATCGGCAGGTAGGGGTGGATCGCGTTGAAGAACCCGGGGCTGGTCTCGACGGGGTACGTTCCCCCGGCCGAGGTCAGCTGGAGCATCAGCACCGCCAGTACGAGAATCCGTCCCGCGGCGCCGAACCGGGCGTTCAGCCACTGCACGATCGCCGCGAAGCAGCAGGTCACCAGCGCCAGGAAGCCGACCGTCCCGGCGGCACGGGTCATCTGCAGACCGAGCCCCCAGTGCAGTACGGACATCAGGGCGGCCACCTGGAGCAGACCGATCGCGGCCACCGGCAGCCAGCCCGCGAAGGCGATCCGCCAGGCGGAGGCCCCGGCGGCGAGCGCGCGCCGGTTGAGCGGCTGGATCAGCATGTAGGCCACCATCGCGCCGACCCAGAGGGAGAGCGGGATGAAGTAGGGCGCGAAACCCGTGCCGTAGTTGGGGGCCGTGTGCAGAGACTGGGAGGCCAGCCGCACCGGGTCGGCCATGACTCCGGTACGGGCGTCGCGGTCCTTCTTGTCGTAGTCGGGGATCTCGCCGACGCCGTCGTTGAGTCCCTGGGCGAGGGTGGTCGAGCCGTCGCTGAGCCGGATCAGCGCGCCGTCCAGATTCGCCGCGCCCTTCTTGAGGTCGCCCACGCCGCTGTTCAGGTCGGCGGAGCCGGTCCTGGCCGTGGCCAGGCCGGTGTGCAGGTCGTCGGCCCCCTTCGCGACCTTGTGGGCGCCGGTGTTGAGCGCGTTGACCTGCTTGACGGCGGATTCCAGGTCCTCGTCCAGGTGCGGCGCGCGCTCGGCCAGGTCGTCGGCCTGCCGCTGAAGGGTGGTCAGCTGGGTGCGCAGCTTCTTCAGATCACCGTTCTGGCCGGTGACCAGTGCGTTGACGTCGTCGGCCACGTCGGCGACGTCGGACGCCGCGGTCCTGGCGCGCTCCAGCGGCGGGCAGACGGTGGAGTCGGGGACCGGCTCTTCCGTGCAGCTCGTGCGGTAGACCTCGGCCAGGTCGTCGGAGGCGGTGCGGGCGGCGGTGGCCGCGGTGGGCGCGGCCTTCACCAGCAGGTCGAGGTTGTCCCGCACGGTCTTCGAGGAGTCGGAGACCAGCCGGGCGGTGTCGCCGATCGACTTGCCGTTGTCCTTCAGGAACGGGCGGACGTCCCCGGCCACCCCGTTCACCTTGTCGGCGAGCAGCTGGGTGCCCTCGGCCACCTGCCGGGAGCCGGTTTCGAGGTCGCTCGCGCCCTTGTCCAGCTTGGCGATGCCGCCGGCCAGCTCGCTGCTTCCGGCCTTGGCGTCCTTCAGCCCGTCCGCGAGGTCCTGCGAGCCCTTCGTGGCCTTGCCGATGCCGCCCTTGAGGTCGTCGGCGCCCTTGGCGGCTTTCGCCGTTGCGTCGTGGAGGTCGGAGAAGCTGATGAAGATCCGGTCGTAGAAGCCGCGCGAGGTGGTGGTCGATGCGGCGGTGCGCACCTCGGAGAAGACCGAGCGGGAGATCTGCCCGACGATGTAGTTGTTGGCGTCGTTGGTCTGCACCTGGAGGGCGCCGGCTTCGGGGGAGTCGCCCGAACTGGACGCGATCCGCTTGCTGAAGTCCGAAGGCATGGTGAGCGAGAGGTAGTACGTGCCGTCCTCGACCCCCTTGTCGGCCTCGGCGGAACTCACCTCGTGCCAGTCGAAGACCTTGGAGTCCAGCAGCTTGCCGGTGATCTCGTCACCGGCCGCGACGTGCTTGCCGGCCGCGGTGGCGCCCTTGTCGTTGTTGACCAGTGCGACGGGGATCTTGTCGAGGCGGCCGTACGGGTCCCAGAAGGACCACAGATACAGGGCGCCGTACAGCAGGGGCAGGAGCAGCAGCGCGACCAGTGCGGCGCGCGGAAGTTTTCCCCGGCCGAAACGCTTGAGCTCAAGCGCGGCCAGTCTCGGCGAACGCATCGGCCGTTCCTTCCTCGGTCGTGGTTTCCCCGGTCGTGGTGCTCGCGGCAGCGCCGTCTGCGTCGTCCGTGTTCTCCGTATGCAGCGTGATCGCGTCTTCGGGTGCCTGGCTGCAGACGGCGAGCACGGTCGTGCCGCTGTCTGCGACGGACCGCAGCAGTCCCCAGGCCTCGGCGCGTTCGGGGTCGGAGAGCTTGAGATCGGTGTCGTCCACCGCGAGCAGCCGGGGGGTGCCGATCAGCGCGAGGGCGACGGAGAGCCGCAGCGCCTCCAGCCGCTCCAGATCGCGTACGGATGTCCGCCCGGCCTTGGGCAGAGTGGCGGGATCGAGCCCGGCGGCGTCCAGCGCCGCGTCGATCCGGGCCCGGGTGGCGGCGACCCGCTCGGCACGCGGGCGCAGCAGGGCGCGCAGCGAGCCGTCGAAGCGGCGCTGGAGCAGGGCCCGCTCGCGCAGGTGCTCGTCGACGGTGAAGGCAGGGTCCAGCTCGCTGACGCCGGGGACCGGGCCCAGTGCGGCGATGCGGCGCACGGCGGCCATCTTGCGCGGCAGACGCAGCCCGCCGACCTTCGCCTGGCCCTCGGTGGGGCGCATCCGGCCGGTGAGAGCGAGCAGCAGGCAGGTGCGGCCCGAGCCGGACGGGCCCTCGATCGCCACCATCGAGCCGGGTCCCGCATCGATGCCCAGGCCCCGGAAGGCCCAGCCGCGCGGCCCCTTGAGGCCGAAATTCTCGGCGATGACGGATGCCCCGTACGGGCTTTCCACAGGCCCTCCCCTTATTTTGAACTGACCAGTCAGTTCAAAAAGGTAGCCCGAACCTGCGAACGAAGCAAAAGCGCAGGTCAGGGGGGATTCGGGTCGATTGTCAGTGGTGCCCCTCACGATGGATACATACGGCCACGGAGCCGTTACACGAGACAGGAGGTTTCGTCATGGCCCACTCGTCCGCAGCAGCCGCACCCCGGCGCCGCGCAGACGGCCCTGCCCCCTCACTGACCGGCCCGGCAAGCGATGTCCACCCCGTTCTGCGCCGCACCACGGCGCCGCCCGCCGCCCTCGACCTGCTCGCGAAGGCCCGCGTCGGCCTCGACGAGGCCGCCGTTCTCGATGCGCCGAACGAGCGGTATGCCACCGCCCACCTCGCAGCGCTGCGTACTGCGGCCGCGGTGCTCGCCGCGCGGGGCCGCCCGGAGACGTCCAGGCGGCGCCGGGAGCGCATCCGCAGTGCCTGGGAGGTCCTGCCCGAAATAGCTCCCGAGCTGACCGAGTGGAGCGCTCTGTTCGCCTCCGGCGCCCGCCGCAGGGCCCGTGCCGAAGCCGGTATCCCCGGTGCGGCCAGTCGGCGGGACGCCGACGACCTGCTGCGTGACGCGGCGATGTTCCTGCGTCTGGTCGAGCGGCTGCTGGTGCTCCAGCCGGTGCTCCCGCAGGCCAGAAGGGAGCGGTCCGACGAGGGATGACGGCAGCGGCGGCGCGAGGCAATAGGGTGGACAGCGCTCGTACCACCTGCACTGTTCACGCTCCGCCGTCAGAGGCGGCGCCGTGTCGAGGAGTCATCTGCCGTGTCGGACCAGCTGCGCCCCCGCGCCTCCCTCCGTACCGCCGTGGTCTGGGAGGTCCTCAAGGACGCCCTCGACCGGCGGGTGAAGGCGACCGGCAGGGGCGCCCTGGACGTCCTGGACACCGGCGGCGGCACCGGCAACTTCGCGGTGCCCGTCGCCCGTCTCGGCCACCGCGTCACCGTCGTCGACCCCAGTCCCAACGCGCTCTTCGCGCTGGAGCGCCGCGCAGCCGAGGCCGGGGTCGCCGACCGGGTCCGCGGCGTCCAGGGCGACATCCACGGCCTGTTCGAGGTGGTCGAGCGCGGTGGGTACGACGCGGTCCTGTGCCACGGCGTCCTGGAGTACGTGGACGACCCCGCCGAGGGCGTGCGCAACGCGGTGGCGGCGCTCCGGCCGTCCGGTGCGCTCAGCCTGCTCGCCGCCGGGCTCGGCGGTGCCGTCCTGGCACGGGCGCTCGCCGGTCACTTCACCGAGGCCCGGCAGGCGCTCGGCGACCCGGCGGGCCGCTGGGGCGAGGGTGACCCGATGCCCCGGCGCTACACCGCGGAGCAGCTCACCGAGCTGGTCTCCGGGGCCGACATCGAGGTCGGCGCGGTCCACGGCGTACGGGTCTTCGCCGACCTGGTGCCGGGCGTCCTGGTGGACACGGAGCCCGGTGCCATGGAGGCCCTGCTCAAGCTGGAGGCTGCCGCGGCCGAACTGCCCGCCTTCCACTCGGTCGCGACGCAGTTGCACGTGCTGGGCACGAAGCGCGTCTGAGCGCGAGCCGGTCCGGTCCGGCGCTCCGGACGCAGCACGGCTGATCAGCGGCGCAGCGGCAGACGGAGTACGCACCAGGCCCCCCGATCGGGCGCTTCGCCCCGTATGATCGGGGGACACCATCCGGCATGACGGATCGGAGGCTGGGGAATCAACGCCTCAGCAGCTGAGCCGTTGTGGCGGCCCGGACTGGTTGATGGGCAAGAAGGCGGGTTTCACGGGGGCGATTCCCTGCCTATCCTGGAAGGGCCGCATACCGGCCGCCCCCCGCGGCCGACGACGAGGAGGACTCCGTGCCGCTCTCGGAGCACGAGCAGCGAATGCTCGAGCAAATGGAGCGAGCGCTGTACGCCGAAGATCCCAAGTTCGCGACAGCGCTCGAGGGAAGCGGGCTGCGTACGTACACCCGGCGACGGGTCTACCAGGCGGTCGCAGGCTTCCTTGTGGGTATCGCGCTCCTCATGGCCGGAATGGTCGCCCAGCTCATCTGGATCAGCGTGGTGGGTTTTCTCGTCATGCTGGGCTGTGCGGTCCTTGCGGTCACTGGTTGGCGCAAGGCGCCCAAACCGGGCGAGCATCCGGCGGCCGGAGGCGTCGGCGAGCGCGCTCGGCCCAGGCAGCGCCGGACCGTGATGAACCGCATCGAGCAGCGGTGGCAGCGCCGCCGCGACGAGCAGGGCCAGTAGGCCCTCGGACACACTTGGATGAGGGGCGGCCGCGACTTCGCGGCTGCCCCTCATGCGTGCGCTGCACAGGCCACCACGGGCGGCCACCCGCCCGGCCTCCTCGCGGGCGTAACCCTCGCGAGCGGCTTTCCCGCAAGCCTTCGCGAGGGTCACGCCCCGGTCGGTCACCCCTGCGGCCGCGACGGCCGCCGCAGCAGGCTCGCCCACCGGTCCTGGCGCCGGAGCGCCGTCCAGCCGCCGGTGACTGCCGCCCACCGGTCCGAGGCCGCCCAGATCACCCGAATGGCCGAGCGCGGTGCCACGACGGCCCGGATCCGGGTGAGCCGGTCGGCAGAGGCCCGCAGACCGGCTCGTACCGTCTCCACGTCCTCGGCCAGCCCGGTGCCCGGCCGGGGCTCGGGGGCGTAGAGAACCTGCTCCACCGCGCCGGCGATCCGGTGCACCGCGGCGGCCGCATCGGGTCCGAGCCGTCCCAGCCGGACCACCCGGGCCGCCGCCTTGCGCGGGGTCCGGGAGTCGTCCGGCTCGATTCCGTGGTCCCAGGCCGTGTCGGTGATCTCCTGCCAGGCTGCGAGCGTGCCGGACGTCGCGCGCACCGGTGCGCGGCCCGGTTCGGTGCTGTGGTCCAGGCCGGTGCCGGTGGTGTACCGCCCGGTGGGCGGCGTACGCCCGGTGGAGAGACCCATCCTGCGCCTGCGGGTCCGGAGCCGCCAGAGCAGCGGCAGCAGCGGCAGCGCGAGGACCACCACGGCGAGCAGGACCAGACCGACGACGGTGCCCGCCGGCGTCCCGGGGGCCTTTGGCGTCGTCGCCCCGGGCGCCGCCGTGCTGCCGCACTCGCCCTGCTTGCGCATCTGCGCCGGGCAGTTGTCCGGGGCGGACGGCGCGACCGAAGGAGCCGCCGAGGATTCCTTCTCCGGCAGAGCCGGGGCGTTCGTGTCGCCCGAGGGGACGGCCTGCTGGGTGTACGACGGGGTGCTGCCCCGCGTCGGAGTCGGCTCGAAGCGGGTCCACCCGACGCCCTCGAAGTAGAGCTCGGGCCAGGCATGCGCGTCGCGCAGCCCCACCGAGACCGAACCGTCCGACTGTCCGGTGCCGGGCGTGAAGCCCACCGCGACCCGGGCCGGAATGCCCAGCGTCCGAGCCATCGCGGCCATCGCGAAGGAGAAGTGGACGCAGAAGCCCTGCTTGTCCTTGAGGAACCGGCTGATCGCCGCGCTTCCGGTGCCCGAGTTCACCGAGGTGTCGTAGGTGAAGCCGCCGTCCGAGGCGAAGTAGTCCTGCAGCTTCACCGCCTGCTCGTAATCGTTGGCGGCGCCCTGGGTCACCCTGTCCGCGGTCTCCTCGACCACCTTCGGCAGGGAGGCGGGTACGCGGGTGTACTCGCGTCGCAGGGCGGCCGGCGCGGGGCCCGCCGCGGCGAGCTGCTCGGCGGTCGGCTCGACCACCAGACTGGAGACCTGGTACTGCGCACCGCGGGTCGTCTCCCCGCGGTCACCGACGAGCGTCCGCCCCTCCGGTTCGTACCGCCAGCGCCCGTTGATCCTGACCTCGGTCGCCGGGTAGGGGAGCGGCAGATAGGTCTGCTGGTAGGAGCCGGAGGCGGAGACGTTTGTCTTGATCTCCGTGACCGCCACGTCCGGGCCGAGGCCCGCCGGATCGGGGAGCCGCTTCGGCACGTCTCTCAGACGGCGCGTGGAGGGCCGCCACTCGCTCCCGTTGAACTGGTCCAGGGCCAGAATCCGCAGATAGAAGTCCTGCGGGGCGCCGGAATTGGTGCGGTAGGACATCACCTGCCGGTTCTCCGGCTGGTTCAGATTGTCCTGCAGCGAGACCAGCGGGTTCACCGCGGAGATGGTGCCGCCGCCGCCCTTGCCGTTCCCGCCGCCGCCCGTACCGGCCAGCAGTCCGCCGTCGAGTGCCGGCAGCGCCGCCGGGACGACCAGCGAGACGCCCAGTGCCAGCGCGCCGATGCGGCGCCCGGTGCGGACCGGGGCCGTCGGCCGCCCGCTCGAAAGCGCCGCACCGACCGCCGGGCCCCCCGGGGACCTGGCGGCCCCGCCGCTGAAGACCCGCCCCCACTGGGAGAGCCGGTCCCGGCCCTCGGCCAGCAGAAGCAGCAGATAGCCGGTGGCCGCCAGCAGGAACCAGAGCCAGTCCGCCCCGCCCTCGGACAGCCCCGCGGCCACCGAGTAGAGCGCGAGGAGCGGCAGACCGGCCGGGGCCGCGCTGCGGAACGTCACCGCGAGGGCGTCCACCGCCAGCCCGACCAGCAGCACACCGCCGATCAGCATCAGCCGGATACCGTCCGTCACGGGCGCCGGAGCGGCATACCTTCCGACGTCCTCGGCGCCCGAAGTCAGCAGATGCGCGAGCCGCTGGACGGCCTCCGGGCCGGGCAGCAGACCGGCCACCGCCTGCTGCCCGGCGAAGACCACCGTCAGCACGACCAGCGTGACCAGCGCCTGCGCCGCGACAATCAGCACACGGGGCACGGGCGCCCGGCGGACGAGCGCCCCCGTCCCGCTCTGGACCGCCAGCAGGAACGCGGCCTGCAGGATCCACCCGGCCGGCTCGACCAGCGGCAGCATCGCGGCCGCCGCCATCAGTGTCGCCGCAAAGGCGCAGAGCGCCAGCCGACCACGACTGCTCATGACCATCCCCCGGAGAAACCTGTCGTGCCGTCAGCGGCGCCGCCCGCCGCCACGTCCTGGTGCCCCGCCTGCTGCCAGTAGCGGGAAAGGCCGGTCCCGGGCGCCACCGCCACAGCCGTCCAGCCCGATTCCCGCAGCAGCCGCAGTCGCCGCTCGGACGCCTCCCGCGCCCCCGCGCGCGGGACATCGCCCTGCACCCGGTCCGCGCTGTCCAGTACGAACGCGACGGCGCCGCCGCTGCGCTGCCGCATCCGTGCCGCCACCGCCGCCTGCTCCTCGTCCAGATCACCGAAGAAGGCGATCAGCAGCCCTTCGTTGCCCCCGCGCAGCACGTCGTACGCGCGCGACAGGCCGCTGCCGTCGGAGTGGTCGACCACCGCCAGGGTGTCCAGCATCAGCCCCGCGGATTCGGCGGACTCCTGAGTCGATCCGGCGAAACCGCCGGCGCCCTCGCCGGGGACCACGTTGCCGTCGTCGGTCAGCAGCCGGACGGCGAAGCCCCGCTCCAGCATGTGCGTCAGAGCGGACGCGGCCCCGGACACCGCCCACTCGAAGGCGGAGTCGGGCCCCGCCCCCTGGTAGGCGATCCGCCGGGTGTCCAGCAGCACCGTGCACCTGGCCCGCTGCGGCTGCTCCTCGCGGCGCACCATCAGCTCGCCGTAGCGCGCGGTCGAGCGCCAGTGGACCCGGCGCAGATCGTCGCCGTGCCGGTAGCCGCGCGGGATCACGTCGTCGTCACCGGCCAGTGCCAGTGAACGCTGTCGTCCCTCGCCGTACCCCGGGGCCTCGCCGGCCAGCCGCACCGGCGGCAGCGGCTCGGTCCGCGGAATGACGACGAGGGTGTCATGGGCGCTGAACGAACGGGTCAGCTCGCACATCCCGAACGGATCGCTCAGCCGCAGCTGCAACGGCCCGAGCGGATAGCGCCCGCGCAGATCCGACCGCACCCGGTAGGACACCTCGCGGCTGCCGCCCGCCTCCACCCGGTCCAGCACGAACCGGGGCCGCGGGCCGAGCACATAAGGCACCCGGTCCTGGAGCATCAGCAGCCCGGTCGGCATCCGCGATACGTTCTCCATCCGCAGATGGACCCGGGCCTCGGTGCCCGCCGGGACCCGGGACGGCGTGAGCCGCCGGGTGCCCGCGACCCGGTAGCGGGTGCGCATGAGCACCACCGCACAGACCAGCGGCAGCACCGCGAGCAGCAGCCCGACCCGCAGCAGATCCGCCTGGCCGAGCACATAGGCGCAGATCGCCGCGGCGATCCCGGCAGCCAGAAAGGACCGCCCACGGGTGGTCAGCCCGCTCAGAGCGGCCCGCAGACCGCCCTTCTCGTCGCCGTCGTCCATCGCGGCCGGCCCCCCGGCGGTCATCACACCCGCCGCGCGCCGGGCTGCTGCCGGCCGTACGCCGGACGGGCCGGCCGGTGCTGCGGCTGCACCTGGGTGACGCCGCCGTTCGCGGTCGGGACCGGAGTCTGCCGGAGGATCTCCAGCACGACCTGCTCGGCGGTACGACGGTTGAGCTGGGCCTGGGCCGTCGGCAGCAGCCGGTGCGCGAGCACCGCGACCGCCAGCGCCTGTACATCGTCCGGCAGGCAGTAGTCCCTGCCGCTCAGCGCCGCGGAGGCCTTCGCCGCGCGCAGCAGATGCAGGGTGGCCCGGGGCGAGGCGCCGAGCCGGAGATCGGGATGGCTGCGGGTGGCCCCGACGAGCTCCACCGCGTACCGCCGCACGGCGTCCGCCACATGGACCGTCCGCACCGCGTCGATCAGCTTCACGATCTCGTGCGCGTGCGCCACCGGCTGAAGGTCGTCCAGTGGCGAGAGACCACCGTGCACATCGAGCATCTGCAGCTCGGCCTCCGCGGTCGGATAGCCGATCGACACCCGTGCCATGAACCGGTCGCGCTGGGCCTCGGGCAGCGGATAGGTGCCCTCCATCTCCACCGGGTTCTGGGTGGCCACCACCATGAACGGGTCGGGCAGCTCGTAGCTGTGCCCGTCGATGGTGACCTGGCGCTCCTCCATGGACTCCAGCAGCGCCGACTGGGTCTTCGGCGAGGCGCGGTTGATCTCGTCGCCGATCACGATCTGGGCGAAGATCGCGCCCGGCTTGAATTCGAAGTCGCGCCGCTGCTGGTCGAAGATGGACACACCGGTGATGTCCGAGGGCAGCAGGTCCGGCGTGAACTGAATCCGCCGCACCGAGCAGTCGATGGACCGTGCCAGCGCCTTGGCCAGCATCGTCTTGCCGACTCCGGGGACATCCTCTATGAGGAGATGCCCCTCGGCCAGCAGTACGGTCAGCGAAAGCCGTACGACCTCGGGCTTGCCCTCGATCACGCTCTCCACCGACCTGCGCACCCGCTCCGCAGTCGTGGTCAGATCTGTGAGGCTCGCTCGATCGTCATAGGTCGTCACCCGGCCCTCCTCGGCCCTGCCCCACGCTCACCAGGAGCAGGGGATACCCCATTCACGGGCCGACGCGCACACAGCGGTCCGGCCCACCCCGAAACACGGACACCCCTTCCGGACACGTCCGGCGGGATGCCACACGGGCATTCTTGTTGCCGTTACCGCTTCGTGTCACTTGCCTGTGGACAAGTGGGGGCAAAATGCCGGATTCGGCGGTTTTTTCGGTTCGGGAGGGCGGGATCCGGCCGGTCAGGAGGCGGGGAGGATCTCCCGCAGCAGACCGGTGGTCACATCGAAGACGAAGCCACGGACGTCGTCCGTGTGCAGCAGGAACGGCGAGGTGCGTACGCGCTGCATCGACTGGCGTACGTCCTGGTCGGCGTCCGTGTACGCCTCGACCGCCCAGACCGGACGCTGGCCGACCTCGGCCTCCAGCTCCTGGCGGAATTCCTCGGTGATCGATTCCAGGCCGCAGTTGGTGTGATGAATGAGGATGACGCTGCGCGTGCCGAGGGCCCGCTGGCTGATGGTCAGCGAACGGATCACGTCGTCGGTGACCACGCCGCCCGCGTTGCGGATGGTGTGGCAGTCGCCGAGCGCCAGGCCGAGCGCGTCGTGCAGGTCGAGCCGGGCATCCATGCAGGCGACCACGGCGACGCGCAGCACCGGCTTGGCGTCCATGCCCGGGTCTTCGAAATCGGCGGCGTACCGGACGTTCGCCTCGACCAGGCGGTCGGTGACCGTTTCTCCGGGGCGGGCCGGGGCGGCGAGCCCGGCGGGGGATTGCGCGGAAGTCGACATGGCTATGACGTTATCCTCCGCCCCCGCGTTCGGCGTGCTGTGAGAAGGGACAAAGAACGTCAACGAGACTTGTTGTGAGCTAACCCACAAGCCTCACAGACGTGCGTCCGGGCGGGTGGGCGGGGGGCGGGGCGACGCGCAGCCGGGTTGATTGATCGGGAATCGATCGAATGGCAGGGTGGACTAAAGTGACGGGAAGTTACCGACACCCTGCACATTCCGTAGATTTCCCCTGTGTGTGCGGCGTACGTACGGGCCCGGCCCTCTCCCGCTCGCCGGTCGGCCGGCGCTCCTTCCCCGGCGCCTGCCGACCTCCCCTTCTGAGCGGGCGGGGACCAGGCCGTACGTGCGGCCACACGGGACCTGAGCCTGAGAGGGCGCATGAGCCAGACCCGACACGTCCCGGTGATGCTCCAGCGGTGCCTGGACCTGTTGGCCCCGGCTCTGGAGGCGCCGGGCCCGCAGGCGCCCGTGGTCGTCGACTGCACCCTCGGCCTCGGCGGCCACAGCGAGGCGCTGCTCTCCGCCTTCCCCTCCGTACGGCTGATCGGGCTGGACCGGGACAGGGAGGCGCTGCGGCTCTCCGGCGAGCGGCTCGCCCCGTACGGCGACCGGGCCACTTTGGTGCACGCGGTCTACGACGAACTGCCCGAGGTGCTCGACAGGCTCGGCGTTCCGAAGGTCCAGGGCGTCCTGTTCGACCTCGGTGTCTCCTCCATGCAGTTGGACGAGGCCGACCGCGGATTCGCGTACGCCCAGGACGCCCCGCTCGACATGCGGATGGACCAGACGACCGGCATCGGCGCGGCCGAGGTGCTCAACACCTATCCGCCGGGCGAGCTGGTCCGGATCCTGCGGGCGTACGGCGAGGAGAAGCAGGCCAAGCGGATCGTCTCGGCAATCGTGCGCGAGCGCGAGAAGGAGCCGTTCAGCAACAGCGCCCGGCTCGTCGAGCTGATCCGCGACGCGCTGCCCCAGGCCGCCAAGCGCACCGGCGGCAACCCCGCCAAGCGGACCTTCCAGGCGCTGCGCATCGAGGTCAACGGCGAGCTCGCCGTCCTGGAGCGGGCCATTCCGGCCGCCGTGCAGAGCCTCGCGGTCGGCGGCCGCATCGCCGTGCTCTCGTACCACTCGCTGGAGGACCGGCTGGTCAAGCAGGTGTTCGCGGCGGGCGCCGCCACCACGGCGCCGCCCGGACTGCCGGTCGTCCCCGAGCGCTACCAGCCCCGGCTGAAGCTGCTGACCCGCGGCGCGGAACTGCCCACGGAGGAGGAGGTCGCCGAGAACCGGCGTGCCGCCCCCGCCCGGCTGCGCGGCGCGCAGCGGATCCGCGAGGAGGAACGATGAGCGTCCGGCGTCCGGGGAGCCGGAAACCGGCGGCTTCCGGGGCAGCGCGGTGAGCAGGCCGGCAGGGCAGTTGAAAGGGCGGGCCGCGCGGCTCGCCCGGCTGATGCCGTCCGGGCCCAGCAACGCGGCCCGTACCCCCTTCGTCCTGCTGGTCGTCGTGCTGCTCGGCGGCGGCCTGATCACGCTCCTGGTGCTCAACTCGGCTCTCAACGAAGGGTCGTTCCGGCTGAGCGAGCTGAAGAAGCGGACCACCGAGCTCACCGACGAGCAGCAGGCCCTCCAGCGCGACGTCGACAACTACTCCAAGCCGGACGCCCTGGAGCGGCGCGCCCGCGAGCTGGGCATGGTGCCCGGCGGCAGCCCCGCCTTCCTGAACCCGGACGGCACGGTCCGCGGCGTACCCTCCGAGACCACCGCCGAGCCCGTCCCGGCCCCGTCCGAGCCGAAGAGCAGTACGCCGGCGGCGCCCCCTGCCACCGCCCCGGCCCCGCCCGCCGGGCCGCGTACCTCGGCAGATCAGCCCTCGACGAGCCCCGGCAGGTGACGCAGTGCCGCCCAAGGATCCACCGCGCCGCCGGGTTCCCGGCCCCGCGCGCCCGCGCAGCGCCGCAGGCGGGCAGGGGCGCCCGAGGCCGGCGGCCCGCCGCCCGTCCTCCCCGGCACGACGCCCCCACCCGTCCCGCGGCCGGACCGCGCGCCCGCTGCGGCTCGGCAACCCGCGCCCCCGGCTCCGCCTGGTCAGCGTCGCCCTGACCCTCGTCATGCTGGTGTTCGTCGTCCGGCTGCTCCAGGTCCAGGCCGTCGACGCCAGCGCGTACGCGGCCAAGGCCAAGGAGAACCGCTACCTCAGCTACACGATCTCCGCCGAGCGCGGCGAGATCACCGACCGCAGCGGGATCGCCCTGGCCACCAGCGTCGACGCGTACAACATCACCGCCGACCCCTCGATGTTCACGCCCGAGTTCAGCAAGGCCCCGGACGCGCCCCAGCAGGCGGCGGCGCTCCTCGCCCCGATCCTGGGCACCGACGCCACCGAGCTGACCCGGAAGCTGTCCCGGAAGGGCCGCTACGTCGTCCTGGCCCGCCGCCAGACCCCGCAGGTCTGGAACCAGATCAAGGACCTCAAGTCCGTCTTCGCCGAGAAGGCGAGCAAGGACCGGGCGAGCGGCGGCCCGGGGGCCAATGTGCTTGCCGGGGTCTTCCAGGAGGCGACCACCAAACGGGTCTACCCCAACGGGGGGCTCGCCGCCGGGATACTGGGCTACGTGAACGCCGACGGCAAGGGCGCGGGCGGCCTCGAATCGCAGCTGGACAAGGAGCTCGCGGGCGAGGACGGCCGGATCAGGTACGCCCAGGCGGGCGGCCGGCGGGTGCCCACCGCGGGCACCGAGGAGGTCCCGGCCGTTCCCGGGGCCGACATCGAGCTGACCCTCGACCGCGACATCCAGTGGGCCGCCCAGAAGGCCATCACCGACCAGGTGAAGAAGTCCAAGGCCGATCGCGGCTACGTCGTCGTGCAGAACGCCCGGACCGGCGAGGTCCTCGCCATGGCCAACGCGCCCGGCTTCGACCCCAACGACCTCTCTCAGGCCGACGCGGCCTCGCTGGGCAATGCGGCCCTCCAGGACGTCTACGAGCCCGGCTCCACCAGCAAGGTCATGTCCATGGCCGCCGTGCTGGAGGAGGGGGTCGCCACCCCGGGCACCCATGTCACCGTCCCCAACCGGCTGCACCGCGGCGACCGGCTCTTCAAGGACGACATCGACCACCCCACCTGGTACCTCACGCTCAACGGGGTACTCGCCAAGTCCAGCAACATCGGCACCATCCTGGCCACCGGCGAACTGGGCAGGACCCAGGCCGAGGCCAACAAGGTCCTCTACTCCTACCTGCGCAAGTTCGGCATCGGCTCGCCGACCGGGCTCGGCTACCCGGGTGAGACCTCCGGCATCCTTGCCAAGCCCGAGGACTGGTCGACCTCTCAGCAGTACACGATCCCGTTCGGCCAGGGCCTCTCGCTCAACGCCATGCAGGCCGCCTCCATCTACTCGACGATCGCCAACGACGGGGTCCGCGTCGCGCCCACGCTGGTACGCGGCACCAGAGAGGCCGACGGCCGCTTCAAGGCCGCCGACCCGCCCGAGCGGACCAGGGTGGTCAGCGCGAAGACCGCCAAGTCGCTCGCCGCCATGCTGGAGTCGGTGGTCGGCGACGAGGAGGGCACCGGAACGAAGGCCAGGATCCCGGGCTACCGGGTGGCGGGCAAGACCGGTACGGCCAACCGGGTCGACCCGGTACACGGCGGCTACCACGGCTACACCGCGTCCTTCGCGGGCTTCGCCCCCGCCGACAACCCGCAGATCACCGTCTACTGCGCGATCCAGAACCCGACCAAGGGCAGCTACTTCGGCGGCCAGATCTGCGGACCGATCTACAAGCAGGTCATGGAGTTCGCGCTCAAGACCCTCCAGACCCCACCGTCCGGCAGCGGGCCAGCCCGGCTGCCGGTGTCCTTCGATCCCGGCGAGTGAACTCGGGGAAATCATCCAGTGACAACCATCACGCCCGATCCCGGGAACCGGAACGGGAACCACCGGAACCCCGGCCCCTCACTTCGCGAGAGGCCGGGTGCGCCCGGTACGCTCACCGCCGTGCCCCACGCTGATCAGTTCCAAACCACCCAGAAGGCCGCCCCTGTGAACTACCCGGGAGCGCCCCGCCCGGACCGGATCGGACCGACCTCGCTCGGCGAACTTGCGGCCCGGCTGGGAGTCGAGCCGCCGGGAACCGGAGAAGTCACCGGCATCACCCACGACTCGCGGGCGGTACGACCCGGCGACGTCTACGCGGCCCTGCCGGGCGCCCGCCTCCACGGCGCCGACTTCGTGGCCCAGGCGGCCGGTCTCGGCGCGGCGGCGATCCTCACCGACCCGGCGGGCGCCGAGCGCGCCGCGGCCACCGGACTCCCGGTGCTGGTCACCGAGGACCCGCGCGGCCGGATGGGCGAGCTCGCCGCCGAGATCTACGGGCGGCCCGGCGCCGGCCTCCTCCAGATCGGCATCACCGGAACCTCCGGCAAGACCACCACCGCCTACCTGATCGAGGGCGGCTTCCGCGGCGCCGGGCGCGCCACCGGGCTCATCGGCACCGTGGAGACGCGGATCGGCGACGAGCGCATCAAGTCCGAGCGCACCACCCCCGAAGCCACCGATCTGCAGGCCCTGTTCGCCGTCATGCGCGAGCGCGGCGTCGACTCGGTGACCATGGAGGTCTCCAGCCACGCCCTGGTGCTCGGCCGGGTCGACGGCTGCGTCTTCGATGTCGCGGTCTTCAACAACCTCAGCCCGGAACACATGGAGTTCCACTCCGGGATGGAGGACTACTTCCAGGCCAAGGCACAGCTCTTCACCCCGCGGCGCAGCAGGCGGGGCGTCGTCAACTTCGACGACGAATACGGCCGCAGGCTGATCGGCGAGGCGTCCGTCCCGGTCGTCACCTTCTCCGCCGAGGGCCACCCGGACGCCGACTGGCGAGCCGAGAACGTCGAGACCGGGCCGCTCGGCTCGACGTTCACCGCCATCGGTCCCCAGGGCGAGCGGATCGCCGCCAGGGCCCCGCTGCCCGGCCCGTTCAACGTCGCCAACACCCTCGCGGCGATCGTCACGCTCGCCGTCGCGGGCATCGACCCGCAGACCGGGGCCGACGGCGTCGCGGCCGTTCCGGGCGTACCCGGCAGGCTGGAGCGGGTCGACGCCGGACAGCCGTATCTCGCGGTCGTCGACTACGCGCACAAGACCGACGCCGTCGACTCCGTGCTGCGCTCCCTGCGGAAGGTCACCAAGGGCAGGCTGCACATCGTCCTCGGCTGCGGCGGTGACCGCGACACGACCAAACGCGGCCCGATGGGCGCCGCCGCGGCCCGCCTCGCCGACACCGCCGTACTGACCTCCGACAACCCCCGTTCCGAGGACCCCCTCAAAATCCTCGCCGCAATGCTCGCGGGCGCCGCCGAGGTGCCCGTCGACGAGCGGGGCGACGTCCTGGTCGACGCCGACCGGGCCGCCGCCATCGCCGCCGCGGTCGCCCGCGCCGAGCCCGGTGACACCGTGCTGATCGCCGGCAAGGGCCACGAGCAGGGCCAGGACATCCACGGCGTGGTACGCCCCTTCGACGACCGCGTGGTCCTGCGCGCGGCCATCGAGCGCTCCACGGGGCACGAGCGCACCAAGAGCTCCGACCACCGCGCCCACACCCACGAGAACAACAGTCAGGGATGACCAAGTGATCGCCCTTTCCCTCGCCGAGATCGCCGAAATCGTCGGCGGGCAGTCGCACGACATACCGGATCCGGCAGCAGTCGTCAGCGGGCCCGTCGTCATCGACTCCCGAGAGGTGAAGCAAGGCAGTCTGTTCGCCGCCTTCGCCGGTGAGCGGGTCGACGGCCACGACTATGCGCAGCGCGCCGTCGAGGCGGGCGCGGCAGCCGTGCTGGCCGCCCGCCCCGTCGGTGTTCCGGCGATCGTCGTCGACGACGTCGTGGCCGCACTCGGCGCGCTCGCCCGCGCCGTCGTGGGCCGCCTCGGCACCACCGTCGTCGCGCTCACCGGTTCCGCGGGCAAGACCTCCACCAAGGACCTCATCGCCCAACTCCTCGAACGCAAGGGGCCCACCGTCTACCCGGCGGGCAACCTCAACAACGAGATCGGCCTGCCGCTCACCGCGCTGCGCGCCACCGAGGAAACCCGCCACCTCGTCCTCGAAATGGGTGCGCGCTACATCGGCGACATCCGCTACCTCACCGGACTCGTCCCGCCCCGCGTCGGCCTCGTCCTCAACGTCGGCACCGCCCACATCGGCGAGTTCGGCGGCCGGGAGCAGATCGCACAGGCCAAGGGAGAGATGGTCGAGTCGCTGCCCGAGGACGGCGTCGCCGTACTCAACGCCGACGACCCGCTGGTACGCGCCATGTCCTCGCGCACCAAGGCCCGGGTGCTGCTCTTCGGGGAAGCCGCGGAAGCGGACGTACGGGGCGAGAAGGTCCGTCTCACCGACGACGGACGCCCCGCATTCCGGCTCCACACACCCACCGGGTGCAGCGACGTGACCATGCGCCTGTACGGTGAGCACCACGTGTCGAACGCGCTCGCCGCGGCCGCCGTCGCCCATGAGTTGGGCCTGTCCGCAGACGAGATCGCCGAAGGGCTCTCCGAGGCGGGCACCCTCTCCCGCTGGCGCATGGAGGTCACCGAGCGTCCGGACGGCGTGACGTTCGTCAATGACGCCTACAACGCGAACCCCGAATCCATGAAAGCCGCGCTGCGCGCGCTGGCCGCCATGGGGAAGGGCCGTCGTACGTGGGCGGTGCTCGGCCAGATGGCCGAGCTCGGCGACGCCTCGCTCGCCGAGCACGACGCGGTCGGACGGCTCGCCGTCCGGCTCAACGTCAGCAAGCTCGTCGCGGTCGGGGGCAAAGAGGCCTCCTGGCTGCAACTGGGCGCATACAACGAGGGTTCGTGGGGTGAGGAGTCGGTGCACGTGTCCGACGCACAGGCTGCGGTCGACCTGTTGCGCAGTGAACTGCGCCCGGGAGACGTCGTGCTGGTGAAGGCGTCCCGGTCGGTCGGCCTGGAGCAGGTCGCCATGGCACTGCTGGAGAACGCGTCCGAGGGCGAGGTCGCCGGCCGATGAGGCAGATCCTCTTCGCGGGGGCCATCGGGCTCTTCCTGACCCTGGTCGGAACTCCGCTGCTGATCAAGCTGCTGGCCCGCAAGGGATACGGCCAGTTCATCCGGGACGACGGACCGCGCACCCACGGGTCCAAGAAGGGCACGCCCACCATGGGCGGTATTGCCTTCATCCTGGCGACGATCTTCGCGTACCTCGCGGCGAAGCTGATCACCGGCGAGGAGATGACCGTCTCCGGTGTGCTGGTGCTCTTCCTGATGGCCGGCATGGGCCTCGTCGGCTTCCTCGACGACTACATCAAGATCGTCAAGCAGCGTTCGCTGGGGCTGCGGGCCAAGGCGAAGATGGCCGGCCAGCTGATCGTGGGTATCGCCTTCGCGGTGCTCTCGCTCCAGTTCGCCGACGCCCGCGGCAACACCCCGGCCTCCGACAAGCTGTCGTTCGTGGCGGACTTCGGCTGGTCGATCGGCCCGGTGCTGTTCGTCGTCTGGGCACTGTTCATGATCCTGGCCATGTCCAACGGCGTGAACCTGACAGACGGTCTGGACGGCCTGGCCACCGGCGCGTCGGTGATGGTCTTCGGCGCGTACACCTTCATCGGGCTGTGGCAGTTCCAGGAGTCCTGCGCCAACGCGGACACCCTGACCAACCCCAACGCCTGTTTCGAGGTACGCGATCCGCTCGACCTCGCGGTCGTCGCCTCGGCGCTGATGGGCGCCTGCTTCGGCTTCCTGTGGTGGAACACCTCGCCCGCCAAGATCTTCATGGGCGACACCGGCTCCCTGGCCCTCGGCGGCGCCCTCGCCGGTCTGGCGATCTGCTCCCGCACCGAGTTCCTGCTGGCCGTCCTCGGCGGCCTGTTCGTGATGATCACCATGTCCGTGGTCATCCAGGTCGGTTCCTTCAAGATGACCGGCAAGCGGGTCTTCCGAATGGCGCCGCTCCAGCACCACTTCGAACTCAAGGGGTGGTCGGAAGTCCTTGTGGTGGTCCGCTTCTGGATCATCCAGGGCATGTGCGTGATCGTCGGACTCGGACTCTTCTACGCGGGATGGGCAGCCGAGAAGTGAGCAACCAGGACTGGCAGGGCAAGCACGTCACCGTCGCGGGACTCGGGGTCTCCGGAATCCCGGCGGCCAGGGTGCTGCACGGCCTCGGGGCCGTCGTCACGGTGGTCAACGACGGGGACGACGAGCGTTCCCGTGCGCAGGCCGCGGAGCTGGAGGCGCAGGGGATCACCGTGCGCCTCGGCGACGGGGCGACCCTGCCCGAGTCCACCGAGCTCATCGTCACCGCCCCGGGCTGGAAGCCCGACAAGCCGCTCTTCACCGCGGCCGCCGAGGCGGGCGTCCCCGTCTGGGGCGACGTCGAACTCGCCTGGCGGCTGCGGGGCCCCGGTGCGGCTCCGTGGCTCGCGGTCACCGGCACCAACGGCAAGACCACGACCGTACGGATGCTCGCTTCGATCCTGGAGGCGGCCGGGCTGCGCACCGCGGCCGTCGGCAACATCGGCATCTCCCTCCTGGACGCCGTCCTCGGCGACGAGGAGTACGACGTGCTCGCCGTCGAGCTGTCCAGCTACCAGCTGCACTGGGCGCCCTCGCTGCGCGCCCACTCCGCCGCCGTCCTCAACCTGGCCCCGGACCACCTCGACTGGCACGGCTCCATGGCGGCGTACGTCGCGGACAAGGGCCGGATCTACGAGGGCAACCGGGTCGCCTGCGTCTACAACGCGGCCGACCCGGCGACCGAGGACCTGGTCCGCGAGGCCGATGTCGAGGAGGGCTGCCGGGCCATCGGCTTCACCCTGAACACCCCGGGCCCGTCCCAACTGGGCGTCGTCGACGGCATCCTCGTCGACCGCGCCTTCGTGGCGAACCGGCAGAAGCAGGCCCAGGAGCTCGCCGAGGTCAAGGACATCGACCCACCCGCCCCGCACAACATCGCCAACGCCCTCGCGGCGGCGGCCCTGGCCCGCGCCTTCGGCGTCGAGCCCGCGGCCGTGCGCGACGGACTGCGGGCCTTCCGCCCCGACCCGCACCGCATCGAGCACGTCGCGGACGTCGCCGGGGTCGCGTACGTCGACGACTCCAAGGCCACCAACACCCATGCCGCCGAGGCATCCCTGGCGGCCTACGACCCGATCGTCTGGATCGCCGGCGGCCTCGCCAAGGGCGCCACCTTCGACGAGCTGGTGACCGGGGCCGCGGGAAGGCTGCGGGGCGTCGTACTGATCGGCCGGGACCGGGAGCTGATCCGCGAAGCCCTCACGCGACACGCCCCCCAGGTCCCGGTGGTCGACCTCGGCCGGACCGACACTGGGGCGATGTCCGAGGCGGTCCGCGAAGCGGCACGGCTCGCCAGGCCGGGAGACACCGTACTGATGGCCCCGGCCTGTGCCTCGATGGACATGTTCGTCAATTACAACAAGCGGGGCGAGGCGTTCGCGGACGCGGTTCGCGCGCTCGCCGCCGAGAGCGCCTGACGGGCCCGGCCCCCGCGCCGCCCCGTCACGGCTGTCGGCCCTCGGCGGCGGCCGTGGGCACGAGCAGTGGAGGGGACAGCGACCATGCCGGCCGAAGAGAGCTCTGCCGGGCCCCGTGGGGGCCGCTCACGGGCCACCGAGGCGATCAGCCGGGCACTCACCCCACCGCTGCTCGCGGGAGCGGCAGCGGGCGCCCAGGCGGCGCTCGGCCCCGCCCTGCGGGTCCGGTCGGCCACCGGCTCCCGGCGCCCCCCGGTGGAGCGCTCCAAGGGGCGCTCCACCGGCAGTCCCCGCACTCCACGCCCGCCCCGCGGCGGCGTGCGGCGGATCCACGAGCGGGTACGACGGGCCTGGGACCGCCCTCTGACCGCGTACTACCTGATCCTGGGCGCGGGCCTGCTGATCACCGTGCTCGGCCTCGTGATGGTCTACTCCGCCTCGATGATCAAGGCCCTGGAGCTGGACAAACCGGGCACCTACTTCTTCCGTAAGCAATTCCTCGCCGCCGTCATCGGCGCCGGACTGATGGCGCTCGCCGCCCGGATGCCCGTCAAGCTGCACCGGGCGTTCGCCTACCCGCTGCTCATGGGAACCGTCTTCCTGATGGTGCTGGTCCAGGTGCCGGGGATAGGGGTGTCGGTCAACGGCAACCAGAACTGGCTCTACCTGGGCGGCCCCTTCCAGCTCCAGCCCAGCGAATTCGGCAAGCTCGCCCTGGTGCTGTGGGGCGCGGACCTGCTCGCCCGCAAAGAGGACAAGCGGCTGCTGACGCAGTGGAAGCACCTGCTCGTGCCCCTCGTCCCCGTCGCCTTCATGCTTCTCGGGCTGATCATGCTCGGTGGCGACATGGGAACTGCGATCATTCTCACCGCGATCCTGTTCGGACTGCTCTGGCTGACCGGGGCGCCCACCCGGCTCTTCGGCGCGGTGCTCGGCTTCGCCGCGCTGATCGCCTTCGTGCTGATCAAGACCAGCCCGAACCGGATGTCCAGGCTCGCCTGCATCGGCGCCAGCGAGCCCGGACCGGGGGACTCCTGCTGGCAGGCGGTGCACGGAATCTATGCTCTGGCGTCCGGCGGATGGTTCGGTTCCGGGCTCGGTGCAAGTGTGGAAAAATGGGGCCAACTACCTGAACCGCACACCGACTTCATTTTCGCCATCACCGGGGAGGAACTGGGGTTGGCGGGGACGCTGTCGGTACTCGCCCTCTTCGCGGCTCTAGGCTATGCGGGTATCCGCGTGGCCGGACGTACGGAGGACCCCTTCGTGAGGTACGCCGCGGGAGGCGTGACCACCTGGATCACGGTGCAGGCCGTGATCAACATCGGTGCGGTGCTCGGCCTGCTGCCGATCGCCGGTGTCCCGCTCCCGCTGTTCTCCTACGGAGGATCGGCCCTGCTGCCGACCATGTTCGCCGTCGGGCTGCTGATCGCGTTCGCGCGAGAGGATCCCGCGGCGAAGGCGGCCCTGGCCGTGCGGAGGCCCGGGGTGAGATGGAAGACGATGAGACGGCGCGTCAAGAAGCGTCCGTCCGGAGAGCGGTGAATTTCGGTGCATGTCGTACTCGCCGGTGGGGGGACCGCCGGCCACATCGAGCCCGCGCTTGCCCTCGCGGACGCCCTGCGCAGGCAGGACCCGGCCGTGGGGATCACTGCCCTCGGCACGGAGCGCGGACTCGAGACCAGGCTCGTACCCGAGCGGGGGTACGAACTCGCCCTGATCCCGGCCGTGCCGCTGCCGCGCAAGCCCACCCCGGAACTGATCACCGTCCCGGGACGGCTGCGCGGCACCATCAAGGCCGCCGAGCAGGTCCTGGAACGCACCAAGGCGGACTGCGTCGTCGGCTTCGGCGGCTACGTCGCCCTGCCCGGCTACCTCGCCGCCAAGCGGGCCGGGGTGCCGATCGTCGTCCACGAGGCCAACGCCCGCCCCGGCCTGGCCAACAAGATCGGCTCGCGGTACGCCCACGGCGTCGCCGTCTCCACCCCCGACAGCAAGCTGCGCGGTGCCCGCTACATCGGCATCCCGCTGCGCCGCACCATCGCCACCCTGGACCGGGCCCGGGTCCGCCCCGAGGCGCGTGCAGCCTTCGGCCTCGATCCCAACCTGCCGACACTGCTGGTCTCCGGCGGCTCGCAGGGCGCCCGCCACCTCAACGAGGTGGTCCAGCGGGTCGCCCCGCTGCTGCAGCGCTCCGGCATCCAGATCCTGCACGTGGTCGGACCGAAGAACGAATTGCCGCGCGTCGACAACATGCCCGGGATGCCGCCCTACATCCCGGTACCGTACGTGGACCGGATGGATCTTGCGTACGCCGCGGCCGACATGATGCTCTGCCGTGCCGGCGCGATGACCGTCGCCGAACTCTCCGCCGTCGGGCTCCCCGCCGCCTACGTCCCGCTGCCCATCGGCAACGGCGAACAGCGGCTCAACGCCCAGCCGGTGGTCAACGCCGGCGGTGGTCTGCTGGTGGACGACGCGGCGCTCACCCCCGAGTGGGTGCAGGGCAACGTCCTCCCGGTGCTCGCGGATCCGCACCGGCTGTACGAGATGTCCCGCGCTGCCGCCGAGTTCGGCCGTCGGGACGCCGACGATCTGCTCGTCGGCATGGTGTACGAGGCGATTGCCGCACGCCGAGGCGTGTGAGGCGGACGGGTCCGGGGGCGGCGCCCCCGGACCCGGCGTAAGGAGCGAGCGTGGCCGGACCGACGACCGCCCAGCGCGGAACAGGGCAGCGGAAGGACTCCCCGGCCCGCCCGCCGCGCCCGCACCCGGAAGGGCGCCGACTGCCCAGCCGCAGAACGCTGATCGTGATCGGCGTACTGGCGCTGCTGCTCGCCGCCGGTGCCGTCTGGGTGCTCTACGGCTCCTCCTGGCTCCGGGCCGAACAGGTCAGGACCACCGGTGTCGACGTACTGACTCCGGCCGAGGTGGAGGCCGCCGCGGCGGTTCCGATCGGGGCCCCGCTGATCTCCGTCGACACCGACGCCATCGCCGAGCGATTGCGCCAGAAGTTGCCTCGTATCGATTCCGTGGATGTCGTACGGTCATGGCCGCACGGAATCGGACTTAAGGTGACGGAACGACAGCCGGTTCTGTTGGTGAAAAAGGGCGCAAAGTTCATTGAAGTGGATGCAAAAGGCGTGCATTTCGCAAAGGTGGACAAATCGCCTGGGCGTGTACCCGTGCTGGAACTGAAACCTGATCAGTCCGCCGGTCTGCGCCGCTTCGGCAAGGACCGGTTGGTGCGGGAAGCGGTCCGGGTCGCGGGCGAACTTCCGAGTGCTGTCGCCAAGGAAACCGAGGTCGTACGGGTCACCTCGTACGACTCGATCTCCCTGGAACTCACCCGGGGGCGCACGGTGATCTGGGGCAGTGGTGAAGGAGGTCCGGTGAAGGCAAAAGTTCTCACCGCTCTCATGAAAGCTGAGCCCAAAGCGGGACACTTCGACGTGAGTGCACCCACCGCCCCTGCCGCATCGGGCAGTTGACGCACATTTGGCCTGGCCACCACCCTGGTTGGTCAGCGCTACGGGTGATCACATAGGGTGAAAAGAAAAACGGGAGGTTCGGCGTGTTCGTTGAACGTGCGCCACTTGTCGACTTAGTGTCCTGTTCGGAAGAGTCCATGAAGCAGACACACTGGTAACCCTAAACTTCAACGTTAGGGTTCGGGTCGGCATTTCGGACCGTCCCAATCGGCATCCGTCGTCGCGGCGGGACTACCGCGAAGCGACGACACGTAACTCGAGGCGAGAGGCCTTCGACGTGGCAGCACCGCAGAACTACCTCGCAGTCATCAAGGTCATCGGTGTCGGCGGCGGTGGTGTCAATGCCATCAACCGAATGATCGAGGTCGGTCTCAAGGGCGTCGAGTTCATCGCGATCAACACTGATGCGCAAGCCCTGTTGATGAGCGACGCCGACGTCAAGCTCGACGTCGGCCGCGAACTCACCCGCGGCCTTGGCGCCGGCGCCAACCCGGCAGTCGGTCGCAAGGCGGCAGAGGACCACCGTGAGGAGATCGAGGAGGTCCTCAAGGGGGCCGACATGGTCTTCGTCACCGCCGGAGAGGGTGGCGGCACCGGCACCGGCGGTGCACCCGTCGTCGCCAACATCGCGCGCTCGCTCGGCGCCCTGACGATCGGCGTGGTCACCCGCCCGTTCACCTTCGAGGGCCGGCGACGCGCGAACCAGGCGGAGGACGGCATCGCCGAGCTCCGCGAAGAGGTCGACACCCTCATCGTCATTCCCAACGACCGGCTGCTGTCCATCTCGGACCGCCAGGTCAGCGTGCTCGACGCCTTCAAGTCGGCCGACCAGGTGCTGCTCTCGGGTGTCCAGGGCATCACCGACCTCATCACGACCCCGGGTCTGATCAACCTCGACTTCGCCGACGTCAAGTCGGTCATGTCCGAGGCCGGATCGGCGCTCATGGGCATCGGCTCCGCCCGCGGCGACGACCGCGCGGTGGCCGCCGCGGAGATGGCGATCTCCTCGCCGCTCCTGGAAGCGTCCATCGACGGCGCCCGCGGTGTCCTGCTCTCCATCTCCGGCGGCAGCGACCTCGGTCTCTTCGAGATCAACGAGGCCGCCCAACTGGTGAGCGAGGCGGCGCACCCCGAGGCGAACATCATCTTCGGTGCGGTCATCGACGACGCGCTGGGCGACGAGGTACGCGTCACCGTGATCGCCGCGGGCTTCGACGGCGGACAGCCGCCGGCCCGGCGCGAGAACGTCCTGGGTGCGAACCCCGCCAAGCGCGAGGAGTCCGCCGCGCCGGTCCGCACCCCGGAGCCCGTGCGTCAGAGCGGTGGACTGGGCTCCGTGCCCACCCGCGAGGAGTCGCCGGCCCAGGCGGAGCCCGTACCGGTGGCGAGCGAGACCCACCTGCCGCCGGTCGCCTCGCCGCACGTCCCGCCGGCCCGTCCCGCGTACCAGGACTCGCAGGCCGAAGAGCTGGATGTTCCGGACTTCCTGAAGTGATAGCTCAGCACCACGCACGGTCCTCGGCGGGCGGCGCCCACTTCTCCTTCACCGACAGGTGGGGCGGAGTGAGCGCCGCTCCGTACGAGGAGCTCAACCTCGGCGGCGCGGTCGGAGACGACCCCGCCGCCGTTCTGGCCAACCGCGAACGCGCCGCTCGGGCCCTCGGCCTGGACCCGGCGCGGGTCGTGTGGATGAACCAGGTGCACGGGCGGGACGTCGCGGTCGTCGAGGGGCCGTGGGCGGACGCCTCGGAGATCCCCGCGGTGGACGCGGTGGTGACCTCGCGGCGCGGGCTCCCGCTCGCAGTGCTCACCGCCGACTGCACCCCCGTACTGCTGGCCGACCCGGTCGCCGGGGTCGCGGCCGCGGCGCACGCCGGCCGCCCGGGCCTGGTCGCCGGGGTCGTCCCCGCAGTGGTCGAGGCCATGGTCGGGCTCGGCGCCGACACCTCCCGGATCGTCGCCCGTACCGGACCGGCGGTCTGCGGACGCTGCTACGAGGTCCCGGCCGACATGCGCGCCGAAGTGGCCCGGAGTGTCCCGGCCGCCTGGTCCGAGACCAGTTGGGGCACTCCGGCCGTGGACGTCACCGCCGGGGTCCATGCCCAGCTCGAAGCGCTCGGGGTCGAGGACCGGCAGGCCTCGCCGGTCTGCACCCTCGAATCGAGCGACCACTTCTCGTACCGCCGCGACCGCACCACCGGGCGGCTCGCCGGATATGTCTGGTTGGACTGATAGGGCATGACGGACCGTAAGGCTCAACTCGCCGTAAATCTGGCGCGGGTGGAGGAACGCATTGCTTCCGCCTGTGCTGCTGCCGGTCGCGGGCGGGAGGAAGTGACCCTCATCGTGGTCACCAAGACCTACCCCGCGAGCGATGTGCGGATTCTGCACGAACTGGGTGTACGTCATGTCGCGGAGAATCGTGACCAGGATGCGGCCCCCAAAGCAGCCGAATGTGCGGATCTGTCGCTCACATGGCACTTTGTCGGTCAATTGCAGACGAACAAGGTTCGTTCTGTGGCGGGTTATGCCGATGTCGTGCAGTCGGTGGACCGGGCCAGACTGGTCACGGCACTCTCGGCCGCCGCCGTGCGCGAGGGACGTGAACTCGGCTGTCTCATCCAGGTGGCGCTCGACGCGGAGAGCGGTGAGCGGGGCGACCGGGGTGGCGTCGCGCCGGACGGGATCGAGGAGTTGGCCGCCGCGGTCGACGCCGCGCCCGGGCTGCGGCTCGGCGGTCTGATGACCGTGGCACCGCTCGCCGGACCGTACGCGGGACGGCAACGGGCCGCCTTCGACCGGCTGATGGAATTCTCATCCCGCCTGCGCGGGAACCATCCGGCTGCGAACATGGTCTCTGCAGGGATGAGCGCGGACCTCGAGGACGCGGTCGCGGCCGGGGCGACACATGTGCGCGTCGGTACGGCGGTACTCGGAGTCCGACCCGGGCTCGGGTAACGTCGCCAAGCAGGTCGGACCACAGCAGAAAATATGGTCATTCCCGCCCATGGCGGGCAGGCCTCAGTGGATCGCGGGGCACTTGGTGACAATGCCGATCCACCACAGAGCGGAGGACTCAGAGCATGGCCGGCGCGATGCGCAAGATGGCGGTCTACCTCGGCCTCGTGGAGGACGATGGGTACGACGGTCCGGGGTTCGACCCCGATGACGAATTCGAACCCGAGCCGGAGCCCGAGCGTGACCGGCGGCGGCACCAGCCCGCGCATCAGGTGGAGCGGGAACGGGAGCGGGAGGAACCGGTACGAGCGGTGCAGCCTCCCGCACAGCGGGAGCCGGTTCAGATCCCGGTGGAAAGAGAACGACCCGCCCGGATCGCACCCGTGGCATCCATCACACCTGAACGTCCGAACATGGAGAAGAACGCACCGGTGATCATGCCCAAGGTCGTGTCCGAGCGGGAGCCCTACCGCATCACCACGCTGCACCCCAGGACCTATAACGAGGCCCGTACCATCGGGGAACACTTCCGCGAGGGCACTCCGGTGATCATGAATCTCACGGAGATGGACGATACGGACGCAAAGCGACTTGTCGACTTTGCTGCAGGCCTCGTCTTCGGTCTCCATGGCAGCATTGAGCGCGTGACGCAGAAGGTGTTCCTGTTGTCGCCTGCTAACGTCGATGTCACGGCGGAGGACAAGGCCCGCATCGCTGAGGGCGGATTCTTCAACCAGAGCTGAGAGCACGACACCGGGAACAACCCGGCCGCGAGGCCGGAGCTACGAGAGCCAGGGGAGAGGGAAGCGCGAAATGGGCGTCGCACTGCAGGTTGTCTATATCGCGCTGATGTGTTTCCTCATCGTGCTGATCTTCCGGCTGGTCATGGACTACGTCTTCCAGTTCGCGCGTTCATGGCAGCCCGGCAAGCCGATGGTGGTCATACTTGAGGCCACCTACACTGTCACCGATCCACCGCTCAAGCTTCTGCGGCGGTTCATCCCGCCGCTGCGTCTCGGGGGCGTGGCACTCGACCTGTCCTTCTTCGTTCTGATGATCATCGTCTACATCCTGATCGGCATCGTGATCAGGCTGTGAGCGATACGGTCTTGCCGACTGCCGACGACTACGTAGAGGTGAAGAAGAGATGCCGCTGACTCCTGAGGACGTGCGGAACAAGCAGTTCACGACCGTCCGCCTCCGAGAAGGCTATGACGAGGACGAGGTCGATGCCTTCCTCGACGAGGTCGAGTCCGAGCTGACCCGCCTGCTCCGTGAGAACGAGGACCTGCGCGCGAAGCTGGCCGCCGCCACGCGTGCCGCCGCGCAGAACCAGCAGCAGGGCATGCGCAAGCCGGAGCCGCAGGACCGGCCCGGGGCACCTGTGCCCGCCGCCATATCGGGTCCGCCGGTCCAGCAGCAGCCCCCGCAGATGGGTCCGCCCCAGCTGCCCGGTGGTGCTCCGCAGCTGCCCGCCGGTCCCAGCGGTCACGGTCCTGGTCCTCAGGGCCCGCACGGCCCCGGTCCGCAGGGCCCGCACGGCCCCGGTCCGATGCAGGGCGGTCCCATGGGCGGCCCGATGGGCGGCCCCATGGGTGGTCACGCCCCGCAGCAGCAGATGCAGCAGATGCAGCAGCCGCAGATGCAGCAGCCCGGTCAGGGCCCCGGTGGCGACAGCGCCGCCCGTGTCCTCTCGCTCGCACAGCAGACCGCCGACCAGGCGATCGCGGAGGCCCGTTCCGAGGCCAACAAGATCGTCGGTGAGGCGCGCAGCCGTGCCGAGGGCCTGGAGCGGGACGCCCGCGCCAAGGCGGACGCCCTGGAGCGGGACGCGCAGGAGAAGCACCGTGTGGCGATGGGCTCCCTGGAGTCGGCCCGCGCGACGCTGGAGCGCAAGGTCGAGGATCTGCGTGGCTTCGAGCGTGAGTACCGGACCCGCCTGAAGTCCTACCTGGAGAGCCAGCTGCGTCAGCTGGAGACCCAGGCGGACGACTCGCTGGCTCCGCCGCGGACGCCCGCGACCGCTTCGCTGCCGCCGTCGCCCTCGCTGGCCCCGGCCGGTGCGGGGGCCATGGGCCACAGCATGGGCGGCAACCACGGCAACCAGCCGATGGGCGGCACCCCGTCCATGGGCGGTGGGCCCTCGTACGGCGGCCAGCAGCAGATGTCGCCGGCGATGACCCAGCCGATGGCGCCGGTGCGGCCGCAGGCGCCGCAGCCGATGCAGCAGGCTCCTTCGCCGATGCGTGGGTTCCTGATCGACGAGGACGACAACTGAGCCGGGTGCGCGCGGTGAGCGCGTAGCCGTCGGCAGGCTGAGGGCCGGGCCCCGGGGATACCCCGGGGCCCGGCCCTTTTGCTGTGCGCGGTGCGGGTTCGAGGGTGGGCGCTGTGGGCGGGGCCGCTGCGCCGGCTGTTCCCTGCCCGCCCCTTCCCGAACCCGGGGCTCTGCCCCGGACCGCTCCTCAATCGCCGGAGGGGCTGGGAGCCAAAAGGAGGGCCCGGCCGGAGTGGTGGTGTCCGGCCGGGCCCTCCTTCTCTGCGTGGGCTACTGCTCCGTCTTGCGGAGGCGGAACGTCAGGGACAGGCCCTCGTCCTCGAACGGTTCGCCGTACGACGGGTCCGCCTCTCCCTGGGCGTAGTCCAGGGCCAGGACCTCGTCCGCGATCAGGGCGGCGTGTTCGGTCAGCGCCTCCGCCGTGGCGGGGGAGGCGGACGTCCAGCGGACGGCGATGCGGTCGGCGACGTCCAGGCCGCTGTTCTTGCGGGCCTCCTGGATGAGGCGGATCGCGTCACGGGCGAGGCCCGCACGCCGCAGTTCCGGGGTGATCTCCAGGTCCAGGGCGACCGTGGCGCCCGAGTCGGACGCGACCGACCAGCCCTCGCGCGGGGTCTCGGTGATGATCACCTCGTCGGGGGCGAGGGTGACCGTCTCGCCGTCGACCTCGACCGATGCCGTGCCCTCGCGCAGGGCGAGGGAGAGGGCTGCCGCATCGGCGTTCGCGACCGCCTTGGCCACCGCCTGCACGCCCTTGCCGAACCGCTTGCCCAGCGCCCGGAAGTTCGCCTTCGCCGTCGTGTCGACCAGCGAGCCGCCGACCTCGGACAGAGAGGCCAGCGAGGAGACGTTCAGCTCCTCGGTGATCTGGGCGTGCAGTTCGGGGGAGAGCGACTCGAAGCCGACCGCGGCGACCAGCGCCCGGGACAGCGGCTGACGGGTCTTCACACCGGACTCGGCACGGGTGGCCCGGCCCAGCTCGACCAGGCGGCGCACCAGCGCCATCTGCGTGGAGAGGGCCGGGTCGATCACCGCCGGGTCCGCCTTCGGCCAGCTGGAGAGGTGGACCGACTCGGGGGCGTCCGGCGTGACCGGGACGACGAGGTCCTGCCAGACCCGCTCGGTGATGAACGGGGTGAGCGGGGCCATCAGCCGGGTCACCGTCTCGATGACCTCGTGCAGGGTGCGCAGCGCCGCCTTGTCGCCCTGCCAGAAGCGGCGGCGCGAGCGGCGCACGTACCAGTTGGAGAGGTCGTCGACGAAGGCGGACAGCAGCTTGCCGGCGCGCTGGGTGTCGTAGCCCTCCAGGGCCTGCGTGACCTGGTCCACCAGCGCGTTCAGCTCGCTCAGCAGCCAGCGGTCCAGGACCGTGCGGTCCGCCGGGGCCGGGTCGGCCGCGGAGGGGGCCCAGTCGGACGTACGGGCGTACAGCGCCTGGAAGGCGACCGTGTTCCAGTACGTGAGGAGGGTCTTGCGGACGACCTCCTGGATCGTGTTGTGGCCGACGCGGCGCGCCGCCCACGGGGAGCCGCCGGCCGCCATGAACCAGCGCACCGCGTCCGCGCCGTGCTGGTCCATGAGGGGGATGGGCTGGAGGATGTTGCCCAGGTGCTTGGACATCTTGCGGCCGTCCTCGGCGAGGATGTGGCCCAGGCAGACCACGTTCTCGTAGGACGCCTTGTCGAAGACCAGGGTGCCGATCGCCATCAGTGTGTAGAACCAGCCGCGGGTCTGGTCGATGGCCTCCGAGATGAACTGCGCCGGGTAGCGGCTCTCGAAGAGTTCCTTGTTCTTGTACGGGTAGCCCCACTGCGCGAACGGCATCGAGCCCGAGTCGTACCAGGCGTCGATGACCTCGGGGACGCGGTACGCCTCCAGCTGGCAGTTCTCGTGCGAGCAGGTGAACGTGATCTCGTCGATGAACGGGCGGTGCGGGTCGAGGCCCGAGAGGTCCGTGCCGGCGAGCTCGCCGAGCTCGGCGCGGGAGCCGACACAGGTGAGGTGGCCGTCCTCGCAGCGCCAGATCGGCAGCGGGGTGCCCCAGTAGCGGTTGCGGGACAGCGCCCAGTCGACGTTGTTGTTCAGCCAGTCACCGAAGCGGCCGTGCTTGACGGAGTCCGGGAACCAGTTGGTCTTCTCGTTCTCCTGGAGCAGCCGGTCCTTGATGGCGGTCGTACGGATGTACCAGGACGGCTGCGCGTAGTAGAGCAGCGCGGTGTGGCAGCGCCAGCAGTGCGGGTAGCTGTGCTCGTACGGGACGTGCCGGAAGAGCTTGCCGCGGGCGGCCAGGTCCTCGGTGAGCGTCTCGTCGGCCTTCTTGAAGAAGACACCGCCGACCAGCGGCAGGTCCTCCTCGAAGGTGCCGTCGGGGCGGACCGGGTTCACGACCGGGAGGCCGTACGCCTTGCAGACCAGGAGGTCGTCGGCGCCGAAGGCGGGGGACTGGTGGACCAGACCCGTACCGTCCTCGGTCGTCACGTACTCGGCGTTGACGACGTAGTGCGCCTCGGCAGGGCTGTGTCCGTCGCTTCCCTCGCCGGCGCTCGGGAAGTCGACCAGGGTGAAGGGGCGCTCATAGGTCCAGCGCTCCATCTCGCGGCCGGTGAAGGTCTCGCCGGTGGGCTCCCAGCCTTCGCCCAGCGCCTTCTCGACGAGCGGCTGCGCGACGACGAGCTTCTCCTCGCCGTTCGTCGCGACGACGTAGGTGACGTCGGGGTGCGCGGCGACCGCGGTGTTGGAGACCAGGGTCCAGGGGGTGGTCGTCCAGACGAGGAGGGACGCCTCGTCGGCCAGCGGGCCGGACGTGAGGGGGAAGCGGACGAAGACCGACGGGTCGACGACCGTCTCGTAGCCCTGGGCCAGCTCGTGGTCCGAGAGACCGGTGCCGCAACGGGGGCACCAGGGGGCGACGCGGTGGTCCTGGACCAGCAGGCCCTTGTCGAAGATCTCCTTGAGCGACCACCACACCGACTCGACGTACTCGGGGTCCATCGTGCGGTACGCGTCGTCGAGGTCGAGCCAGTAGCCCATGCGGGTCGTGAGCTCGGTGAACGCGTCCGTGTGCCGGGTCACGGACTCGCGGCACTTGGCGTTGAACTCGGCGATGCCGTACGCCTCGATGTCCTTCTTGCCGTTGAAGCCCAGCTCCTTCTCGACCGCGAGCTCGACCGGCAGTCCGTGGCAGTCCCAGCCGGCCTTGCGGCCGACGTGGTAGCCCTGCATGGTCCGGAAGCGGGGGAAGACGTCCTTGAAGACGCGGGCCTCGATGTGGTGGGCGCCGGGCATGCCGTTGGCGGTGGGCGGGCCCTCGTAGAAGACCCACTCGGGGCGGCCCTCGGACTGTTCGAGGCTCTTGGCGAAGACCTTGCTCTCGCGCCAGAAATCGAGCACGGCGTGCTCCAGCGCGGGCAGGTCGACCTGGGCGGGAACCTGGCGGTACTGCGGCGATGTCATGGGCGGACTTCCTCCGGCGGACGTTTTTCACTTCCGTCGGAGGGACGAGGGCCTCATCGGCTCCCGCGGTACCACCCTCCTTGGCCCCGGGCGCGTGCCCGTGGCCCCCTCATTGGGGTCGCGATGCCGGTTCTACTCGCCCTGAGGCTTTCTTCCGACGGCTCCGGGTGATCTTCACGGCGCGCTCGCCCCCGGGCTTCCACCGTCCCCGGGTCGCTCCTGGCTGCGTACGACGCTACTCGTCCCATCCACGCCTCTCGCTGGGGCCAGTGTACGGGCCCGTACGGGGGACGGCCGACCGGTTTAACCCGAGGGGCGGGGTGTGACCCGAATGGGCAGGCGGCGGGGTGCGGAGTCCCGGCAGGGACCGGGAGGCGGATTACCCGGTGGTGAGCTGGGCACAACGGAGGCAGGCAGGTCGTTGTCCGGACGCGGGGAGGATCGATTCGGCGGCGTGCCCCGTTGCTGCGGGGCTGGGGTCGATTTATCGTCCCAGCATGATTCGCGTGCAAGATCACAATATGTGAAGGGGCCGCGGCCATGGTGGCGAAGAAGACCGCCGCAAAGAAGACGGCGTCGCCCGGATACACGTGCGCGCCGACCGGGGAGCCGGACGGCGACGCGGGCATGGAGACCGTCCCGGAGGCCGGTGCGGCGCCGGTCGCCGTGAAGAGGACCGCG
This sequence comes from Streptomyces sp. NPDC001880, assembly GCF_053594575.1. Classification (NCBI taxonomy): domain Bacteria; kingdom Bacillati; phylum Actinomycetota; class Actinomycetes; order Kitasatosporales; family Streptomycetaceae; genus Streptomyces; species Streptomyces sp. NPDC001880. Next base: position 284,020 of record NZ_JBSFET010000001.1, on the reverse strand, counting down.
GCCAAGAAGACCGCGGCCGGCACGGAGGCGGCCTCCGCCGGGCACGAGGCGCCGGCCAAGAAGGCGGCTGCGAGGAAGAGCGCGGCCAAGAAGGCTTCGAAGAAGGCCGCGGACGCGGCCCAGGAGGCGGCCGAGGCCGCCGGGAAGACGGGAGCCCACACGGTGGTAGCCAAGAAGAGCGCGGCCCGGACCCGCACGGCGGACACAGGTGCGGCGCCCGTGCCCCCGGCCGGCGGGCTGGCCACGACAGCCCCGGGCGAGCTGGCGGTCCGGCCGGGTGAGGACCCCTGGACCCCGGAGGAGGTCGCCGAGGCGCGGGCCGGGCTGAGCAGCGAGACCTTGCGGCTGCGCAGTGAGCTGGAGGCCGCGAGCGCCGCGCTCGCCGGGCTGATGCGTGACTCCGGCGACGGCGCCGGTGACGACGAGGCGGACACCGGCACCAAGAACATCACCCGCGAGCACGAGATGTCGCTCGCCGCCAACGCCAGGGAGATGCTGGACCAGACCGAGCGGGCCCTGGCCCGGCTCGACGCCGGGACGTACGGACTCTGCGAGATCTGCGGCAATCCGATCGGCAAGGCGCGGATGCAGGCGTTCCCCCGCGCCACGCTCTGTGTCGAGGACAAACAGAAGCAGGAGCGACGCGGCTGATCCCCGGCGGCGTGCCGTACCCTCGTCCTCAGTCTGGAACCTAGGTTGAGGGATTCACGTGGCAGAGGCGGAGCGCATCATCGGTACGCCGGACATCCCCGATGCTGAGGGGGCCGAGAAGGACGAGGCGGCGGACCGGGGCGGGGAAGCCGTCCCGAGCACGGGCGGGCGGAAGGTCAAGGTGCTCTTCGCCGTGGCCGTGTGCGCCTACCTCCTCGACCTGATCAGCAAGATGATCGTGGTCGCGAAGCTGGAGCACCACGAACCGGTCGAGATCATCGGCGACTGGCTGCAGCTCAGCGTGATCCGCAACTCCGGTGCCGCGTTCGGCATCGGCGAGGCGTACACCGTCATTTTCACGTGCATCGCGGCGGGCGTCATCGTCGTGATCACCCGGCTCGCGCGCAAGCTCTACAGCCTGCCGTGGGCCATCGCGCTCGGTCTGATGCTCGGCGGCGCGCTCGGCAACCTCACCGACCGCATCTTCCGCGCCCCCGGCGCCTTCCAGGGCGCGGTGGTGGACTTCATCGCCCCCGCGCACTTCGCCGTTTTCAACCTCGCCGACTCCGCGATCGTCTGCGGCGGGATCCTGGTCGTGATCCTTTCCTTCAAGGGTCTGGACCCCGACGGCACCGTGCACAAGGACTAGATCCCGCAAGGCATACTCGAACGGTGAGTACGTATCCCGAGGTCCGCACCCTGCCCGTACCCGACGGTCTGGAGGGCGAGCGTGTCGACGCCGCCATCTCCCGGATGTTCGGTTTCTCCCGCACCAAGGCCGCAGAGCTGGCGGCCGCCGGGAAGGTGCAGGTGGACGGCTCGGTGGTCGCGAAGTCCGAGCGGGTCCGGGGCGGTGCCTGGCTGGAAGTGGAGATGCCGCAGGCCCCCGCTCCGGTGCAGATCGTCGCCGAGCCCGTCGAGGGCATGGAGATCGTGCACGACGACGACGACATCGTCGTGATCGTGAAGCCGGTCGGGGTCGCCGCCCACCCGAGCCCCGGCTGGACCGGCACGACCGTCATCGGGGGTCTGGCCGCCGCCGGGTACCGGATCTCGACGTCCGGTGCCGCCGAGCGCCAGGGCATCGTCCACCGTCTCGACGTCGGCACCTCCGGCCTGATGGTCGTCGCCAAGTCCGAGCGTGCCTACACCCTGCTGAAGGCGCAGTTCCGCGACCGGGTCGTCGAGAAGAAGTACAACGCGCTGGTGCAGGGCCACCCGGACCCGATGAGCGGTACCATCGACGCCCCCATCGGGCGCCACCCCAACCACGACTACAAGTGGGCCGTCACGGCCGAGGGCAAGCCCTCGGTGACGCACTACGACCTCATCGAGGCCTACCGCTCCGCCAGCCTCCTGGACATCAAGCTGGAGACGGGCCGTACGCACCAGATCCGGGTGCACATGTCCGCCCACCGCCACCCCTGCGTCGGTGACCTCACCTACGGCGCCGACCCGACGATGGCCAAGCGTCTCGGTCTGACCCGGCAGTGGCTGCACGCCGTCCGGCTCGGCTTCGAGCACCCCTCCGACGGCAGCTGGGTGGAGTTCACCAGCAGCTACCCGGACGACCTCCAGCGGGCCCTGGACAAGATCGCGGCGGAGAGCGAATGACCGGCTCGCCCGCCCCGTACGCGACGCGTACCGCCGTCGACGAGCAGGACCGCGCAGCCTGCTTCCTGGTCCGCAAGGACGTCTTCGTCGGCGAGCAGGACGTGCCCGAGGAGATCGAGTACGACGAGTACGACGCGGTCGCCCTGCACGTCGTCGCCGTCGCGGCGGACGGCTCGCCGCTCGGCACCGGGCGGCTGCTGCACGGCCCGGCCGCCGCGGCCAGGACCGGCGACGACCCGGCCGTCGGCTCGCTCGGCAGGCTCGCGGTGACCAAGGAGGCACGCGGCCTCGGCGTCGGGGCGGCGCTGGTCCGGGCCATCGAGGACGCGGCTCGTGGGCTGGGGCTGGCCGCCGTCGACCTGCACGCCCAGACCCATGCGCTGGGTTTCTACGAGCGCCTCGGCTATGTGGCGTACGGCCCCGAGTTCCTGGACGCGGGCATGCCCCACCGGGCGATGCGCCGCGCTCTGCGGGACTGAGGCCGCCGGGGTCGGTTCAGCCGGGCAGGCCCCAGCGGGTCCAGCTGCCGTTCGGCGGCACGTCGCGCGGGCCCTTCCGGGGGCGGCGCGAACCCTGTGGGGTGACCACCGCCGTGGAGCCGCCGTCGCCGGTTCGGCCGGGCTGCCGCGCAGGCCGGTCTCCGATCCGGAGGTCGTCGGCCGGGTGCTGCAGCAGCTGGACGTCCGCAGTCTGCGGTGAGGTGGTGGGCGGCCGCGCCGCCGGTCAGCCGCGTCCCGTGCGCGGGGACCTGTCCCGGTCCGACGGCTTCTCGTGCGCGGGGCCGGGCAGATGCGGCCGCTCGGTGTGCGGCGGCAGCGACGCGGGCGCCGTCGCGACCCTCGGCAGCGCGTACGGATGGTGGTCGCGCAGCCAGCCGACGAGCTGCTCCCGTACGGCGCAGCGCACCGTCCAGATGTCGCTCGGGTCCTTCGCGGTGACCACCGCGCGGACCAGGATCGTCGACGGTGTGGTGTCCGTGACGGCGAGGGACCAGTCGCGGCCGTCCCAGGCGGCGCACTCGCCCAGGATGTCCCGCAGCTGCTCGCGCATCTCGTCGACCGGGGCCGAGTGGTCGAGGTGGAAGAAGACCGAGCCGGTCATCTGCGCGCTGCCGCGCGACCAGTTCTCGAACGGCTTGCTGGTGAAGTACGAGACCGGCATCGTGATCCGCCGCTCGTCCCAGGTCCGCACCGCGAGGAAGGTCAGCGTGATCTCCTCGATCGTGCCCCACTCGCCGTCCACCACCACCGTGTCACCGATGCGCACCATGTCGCCGAACGCGATCTGCAGCCCCGCGAAGAGATTGCCGAGCGTCGACTGGGCGGCCACGCCCGCGACGATGCCGAGCACACCCGCCGAGGCCAGCATCGAGGTGCCGACGGTCCGCATCCCCGGAAACGTCAGGAGCATCGCGCTGACGGCGACCACCGCCACGATCGCGGTGACCACCCGCTGAATCAGCGTCACCTGGGTGCGGACCCGCCGCACCCGCGCCGGATCGGCCGTGTTCGCGGCGTACCGCGCGTAGAGGGAGTCGACGACGGCCGTCGCGATCCGCACCACCAGCCAGGCCGAGGCCCCGATCAGCGCCAGCGTCAGGACCTGGCCGATCCCCGCCCGGTGGTCCTGGATCACCGCGAGCCGGGTGTGGGTGTACGAGCCCCGCAGCAGCGCCGTGCAGAGCGTCAGCTGGAGCGGTATCCGGCAGCGCCGCAGCAGCCCCCACAGCGGGGTCTCGTGGTGCCGGCCGTCGGCCCGTCTGAGCAGCAGATCCACCAGCGCGCCGACCAGCAGCGTGATCACGACCGAGCCGCCGACGACGATCAGCGGGCGCAGTATGTTCTCCATCCCGTCGTTCTCCATGCCCCCGACCGTAGCTGGCACCATGGAGCCCATGAACATCATGCTCTTCCACTCGACGTACGGTCTGCGCCCCGCGGTGCACGCCGCTGCCGACCGGCTTCGCGCCGCCGGGCACGAGGTGCAGGTGCCCGACCTCTTCGAGGGGCGCACGTTCGACACCGTCGAGGAAGGCCTGGCCTTCAAGGAGGAGGTCGGCAAGGACGAGCTGCTCAAGCGGGCCGTGCTGGCCGCCGCCCCCTACTCCGACCGGGGCCTGGTCTACGCGGGCTTCTCGTTCGGCGCCGCCACCGCACAGACCCTGGCGCTCGGCGACGAGAAGGCTCGCGGCCTGCTGATGTTCCACGGCACCTCGGACATCGCCGAGAACGCCTCCGTGGACGAACTGCCGGTACAGCTGCATGTCGCCGACCCGGACCCGTTCGAGACGCACGACTGGCTGAACTCCTGGTATCTGCAGATGCGGCGGACCGGTGCCGATGTGGAGGTCTACCGCTACCCGGGCGCGGGCCATCTCTTCACGGACGCCGAACTGCCCGACTTCGACCGGGCCTCGGCCGAGCTGGCCTGGAAGGTCGCGCTCGGTTTCCTCGCCACGCTGTGACCGCGCGAAGGGCCCCGCGCAGCGCGGGGCCCTTCGTACGGACGGGGCGGATCAGCCCCGGTAGGCGGTCCAGCTGTCGCTCATCCGCTGCACCTGGCCCGCGGTGAACTGGGTCATGCACGAGTCGTAGGTGTAGTCCATGAAGTTGTGGATCGGGTCGACCCCGGTCTTGTTGGTGCAGGTGTCGCGCCCGGTCGGGCACGCGTACGCGGCACTCTTCTCGGCCGGGGTGTCGGCGACGTAGTCGCCGTTTCCGTTGCAGCCGCCCTGGAAGGTGTGGTACAGGCCCATCCAGTGGCCGACCTCGTGGGTGGCGGTGTCGCCCTCGTCGTAGTTGGTGGCGGAGCCGCCGGGCAGCGAGGCGTCGAGGATGACGACGCCGTCGTCCGAGGGGTTCGACTTGTACGAGCTGGGGAAGGTGGCCCAGCCCAGCAGACCGCCGCCGAGGTTGGCGGTGTAGATGTTGAGGGCGTTCGCGCCGCCCTTGCGCAGCGAGGACTTCATGGCCTTCTCGGCGGCGGAGCCCGGGGAGACGCCGTTGTACCAGGAGCTGTTGTCCGTGTAGTCCGTGCCGGCCAGCGTGTACCGGAAGCCGGAGTCGGTGTTGCCCGAGCCCTGTCCGCTGTAGGCGGCGTTCAGGACGTTCATCTGGCTGTTGATCGCGGACGAGCTGAGCTTGCCGGTCGTCCCTGAGTGCACGACGTGGAAGTAGACCGGGATCGTCGCGCCCGCGGCGAGCGAGGGGCCGCTGAGCCGGCGGTCCGCGAGTCTCTGCTTCAACTGCGCGTCCATGGCCTTGGCCTGGGCCGCGGTCAGCTCATTGGGGTCGTCGGTGTGGGCGGCGCCCGAGGGGCGGGCCTCCCGTGCCGTGGCGTTGGTGCCCGCGTCGTCGGCGCACTTCTGGGCGGACGGGGCGGAGACCTTGGAAGCGGCGGAAGCGGCGGAGCCTGAGGGAGCGGAGAGGGGTGCCAGGGCCAATGTTCCGGCCAGAACGGCGGTGCCGATCGCACGGTTACGCATACGTGGCGATATACGGGCAAGAGCGCGCACGGGGACTCCTCGCGGATGTGTGGGGGAGGCGTTTCCTCACCTGCCGCCGGGAGATTACGTGCGCATGTCACCCCTGGAGGAGGAATGATCAGGCCCAATCAAGCATTCGCCAAAGAGTGGAAAACGGGGCAAATCTTTCTTCGTGTTCCAGAGTTTGGGGTGGCGACGTAGCCGTAGGCGTCACCCCGGCGGGTGGTGTGTCCCCATTCGGGCCTTGGGGCACGCCACCCGCCGTAGCGATGTAATGCACCGTCAGCATATGCGGGGGTGGCCGAAAATGATCCCTCAGTGCACCGGGCTGTCCAACCGCTCGACCTTCTGCGTTCCGCTGAGCGTCCGGTACGAACGCGTCCAGGCGGAGGTCGCGTCCCGCTGGGTCCGGTCGGAGGCCGCGTTGTAGTCCATCTGTGAGCGCTCGGCGGTCACATCGAGGACGCCGTAGCCGTGCGAGTCCATGTCCACCCACTTCACATGGCGGTTGGCGGCCTTCACCGCGGCGGCCCGACGGCGAGACGGTCTGTGTGCCGTCGCCCGCCGTGAAGCGGAACCAGTACGCGGTGGCGGGGGCCGGGCCCCGCACATCGGCCTTGACGGTGTGGTCGGACGCGGCTTTCGTGACGGTCGTGCCCCGGGGCACGACCCGGGCGAATTCCTTGTCCTCGGCGACCTCTCGGCGCACCGTCGTATCGGCGCCGCGGCCCGAACCGGGCGCCGCGTCGGGGTCGGGGTGACGCGGGTCCGGAGCAGGGCGCCGTCGGGAAGGGGATCGCCGGAGGCGATGCCGTGCAGGAAGGCGGGTCCGTCCGCGGCGCGTGCGGTGGCGGCGGAGCCCAGCGCGGGAACGGCGACGGTGGTGGCGGCAGCGGCCTTGACGGCCGTGCGGCGGCTGGGGGAGGAGGGCGGCGAGAAGCGCGTTTGACTGGGCACGGACAAAAAATCCAACTTGGCGGACAAAGCGAACGGGCAGGCGAACGAGAGAAGTTCGCCTGCCCGTCGGGGAGCCGCCGCCGTGAGGCCGCCGGCCGGTCAGCCCTTCAGCGCGGCCGTGATCGCGGTGTTGAAGTCCTCCACCGTCATCGGAGCGTTCTCGCTCTTTCCGTCGGTGAGCGTCTTGCCGTCCATCTTCAGGGTCGGGGTGCCCTTCACGCCGCTGTCCTCGAACTTCGCCGACATCTTCATCGCCCAGTTGTCGAACGTGCCGTCCTCGACGTTCTTCTGGAAGGCGGCGTTGCCCTTGAGCGAGTCCACCGTGTCGGCGATCTCGATCAGGTAGGAGTCGTCCTTGAACTTGTCGTCCGTCTCCTGCGGGTGGTACTTCGCGGAGTAGAGCGCGGCCTTGTAGTCGAGGAAGGCGTCCTGGCTGACATCGAGCGCGGCGCCGAGCGCGCTCAGCGTGTTCTTCGAGCCCTCGCCGCCGGCCATGTCGTCGAGGAACGTGGCACCGATGTACTGGACCTTGTACTTGCCGGCGTCGGCGTCCTTGCGGATCGTCTCGCCGAGGGACTGCTCCAACGTCGCGCAGATCGGGCAGCGCGAGTCCTCGTACACCTCCAGGGTCTTCTTGGCGCTCGGCTTGCCGATGACGACCGTGGTGCCGTCCTTGCCCGAGGTGTTCTTGGGCGCGGTCACGCTCTTCGCGTCCTTGGCCGCCTCCCACTGGGACGGCTTGTTCAGCTGCATGATGCCCCAGGTGCCGAGGCCCACGACCGCCAGGACGCCGACGATCGAGACGCCGACGACGATCTGCCGGCGGGCCTTGTCCTTCTTGGCCTGGCGCTCGCGCTCGGCGCGCAGCCGCTCGCGGGCCGCTGCCTTGTTGGCCTGGCTGTTGCGCTTGCTCATGTCCGTATCTCCATGGTGTGAGGGGTGTGTCGTCGGGAAACCACGTGCTCAGGCGAAGGCATGGGCCGAGTGCGGCGGTCCCCTCCGTCCCACGGAGTGCACGAGCAGACGGGCGTGTACGAGAAGGTGCGGGCCGTGTCCGGCGGGCCGCACCCGGTGGCGAACCGGACGACGGGCCGTGCCGACGACGGCGACCGCGATCAGCAGCGGCCGGAACGCCAGGGCGGCGGCCGCCTCCAGCAGACGGGCCAGCGCCGACTCGCCCCGCCGGAGCCAGGCCGCGGCGAGCAGCCCGACCGTCACGTGGGCGGCGAGCAGCAGCCACGGCACCGCGGGGCCGGGCGAGGTCAGCAGCGCGGCCGTGGTGTGTCCGGCATCGGTCACCGAGGCGAGCGGGGTGACATCGGCACCCGCCCGCGCCGCCCCGGTGCCGATCGCGCCGCCGCACAGCACATCGACGCCGACCGAGCGCAGCGGCCCCGCGATCGGGCCGCCGGCCGCGCCGTAACAGACGTGCTGACCGGTGGTGAAGAAGGTGTCGGCGGCCAGCTCCAGCGGGACCAGCAGTCCGGCGATCGCCCCGAAGCCGCGCTCCCGGCCGGCCAGCGCGTACGCCACGGCGAAGACCGCGCCGGCCAGCAGGGCGACGGCGGTCAGCGGCAGCGGGGCCCGGGAGAGCAGCACATGGGACGCGACGGAGAGCGTCACGACGAGCGCTGTGAAAAGCGCCGCGCGAACGACTCTGAGCTGCGTCCCGGATATGTCCATCGCCGAGGAGTGTCGCATGCCAACCTGTAAGTGATCCCCAAAGGGACGGACATCGGGGAGCCGCAGCCCCGGAACGGGGGGCTACAGCCCCGGAATACGGCCGTTGCGGAAGAGATCCACGAAGATCTGGTGGTCGGCACGGGCCCGGGCGCCGTAGCTGTGGGCGAAGTCCACCAGCAGAGCGGGGAAGCCCTCCTCGTCGGCCGCGATCGCCGCGTCGATCGCCCGCTCAGTGGAGAACGGCACCAGCGAGTGGCCGCTCTCGTCGTCCGCCGCGGAGTGCATCGTCGCCGTCGCCCGGCCGAGATCGGCGACGACCGCCGCGATCTCCTCCGGCTCGTCGATGTCGGACCAGTCCAGATCGACCGCGTACGGCGACACCTCGGCGACCAGCTGGCCCGCCCCGTCCAGCTCGGTCCAGCCGAGCCACGGGTCGGCGTGCGCCTGCAGGGCGCGCTGGGAGATCACGGTGCGGTGGCCCTCGTGCTGGAAGTACCCGCGCACGGCAGCGTCGGTGATGTGCCGGGAGACGGCGGGGGTCTGCGCCTGCTTGAGGTAGATCACCACATCGTTCTCCAGGGCGTCGCTGTTGCCCTCCAGAAGGATGTTGTACGAGGGCAGCCCGGCCGAACCGATGCCGATGCCGCGACGGCCGACGACGTCCTTCACCCGGTACGAGTCGGGGCGGGCCAGGCTCGACTCCGGCAGCGTCTCCAGATAGCCGTCGAAGGAGGCCAGCACCTTGTAGCGCGTCGCCGCGTCCAGATCGATCGAGCCGCCGCCCGGGGCGAAGCGGCGCTCGAAGTCCCGGATCTCCGTCATCGAGTCCAGCAGCGAGAACCGGGTCAGCGACCGGGCGTCGCGCAGCGCGCCCAGCAGCGGGCCCCGTGCCGTGTCCAGCGTGAAGGGCGGCACCTCCGCGTTCTTCGCGCCCGTCGCCAGCGCGTGGATCCGCTCACGGTAGGCCGCCGCGTAGACCTGGACCAGCTCGGTGATCTGGTCGTCGCTCAGCGCCTTCGCGTACCCGATCAGGGCGACGGAGGCGGCGAACCGCTTCAGGTCCCAGGTGAACGGGCCGACGTATGCCTCGTCGAAGTCGTTCACGTTGAAGATCAGACGGCCGTTGGCGTCCATGTACGTGCCGAAATTCTCCGCGTGCAGATCGCCGTGGATCCACACCCGGCCGGTCCGCTCGTCCAGGTACGGGCCGCCGTGCCGCTCCCGTTCCAGGTCGTTGTAGAACAGGCACGCCGTGCCTCGGTAGAAGGCGAAGGCCGAGCCCGCCATCTTGCGGAACTTGACCCGGAAGGCAGCCGGATCGGCGGCCAGCAGCTCCCCGAAAGCGGTGTCGAAGACCTCAAGAATCTGCTCCCCGCGCTGAGCCGCGCCGGTCTGCGCTTCCGACATCTCTGGGTGCCTCCTGGTACCTGGCGTGCATGACGAAGTACATGACAAATGGGACGAGTTTCCTCGCCCCTCCAACGCGCGACCGTATCCCGGAGTGCCCGTCGGTCGTGAGCTCGGAGACGTAGACTTCCACGCTGACCCCCCGGTCAGTCATCGCCCGCCCGTCGCCCGACCGCCGTCTCTCATCGAGGCGCTCCGCGCCGCGCCTGCACATCGGAGGCCCACCGCCGTGACCAAGCCGCCCTTCACGCACCTTCACGTCCACACCCAGTACTCGCTGCTGGACGGTGCCGCGCGGCTCAAGGACATGTTCGAGGCGTGCAACGAGATGGGCATGACGCACATCGCGATGACCGACCACGGCAACCTGCACGGCGCCTACGACTTCTTCCACTCGGCCAAGAAGGCGGGTGTGACGCCGGTCATCGGCATCGAGGCGTACGTCGCCCCCGAGTCGCGCAAGCACAAGCGGAAGATCCAGTGGGGCCAGCCGCACCAGAAGCGCGACGACGTGTCGGGTTCGGGCGGTTACACCCACAAGACGATCTGGGCGGCGAACAACACCGGGCTGCACAACCTCTTCCGGCTCTCTTCCGACGCGTACGCCGAGGGCTGGCTCCAGAAGTGGCCGCGCATGGACAAGGAGACCATCGCCCAGTGGTCCGAAGGCCTGATCGCGTCCACCGGCTGCCCCTCGGGCGAGGTGCAGACCCGGCTGCGGCTCGGCCAGTTCGACGAGGCCGTCCAGGCCGCCTCCGACTACAAGGACATCTTCGGCGAGGGCAAGTACTTCCTGGAGCTGATGGACCACGGCATCGACATCGAGCGCCGGGTCCGCGACGGGCTCCTCGAAATCGGCAAGAAGCTGAACATTCCGCCGCTGGTGACCAACGACTCGCACTACACGTACGCGCACGAGGCCGGCGCGCACGACGCCCTGCTCTGCATCCAGACCGGCAAGAACCTCTCCGATCCGGACCGCTTCCGCTTCGACGGCGCCGGCTACTACCTCAAGACGACCGAGGAGATGTACGCCGTCGACTCCTCCGACGCCTGGCAGGAGGGCTGCGCCAACACCCTGCTGGTCGCGGAGCAGATCGACACCACCGGCATGTTCGAGAAGCGCGACCTGATGCCGAAGTTCGACATCCCGGACGGCTACACGGAGATCACCTGGTTCCAGGAAGAGGTCCGCGCCGGCATGAACCGGCGTTTCCCGGGCGGCGTCCCCGAGGACCGGCAGAAGCAGGTCGAGTACGAGATGGACATCATCATCCAGATGGGGTTCCCGGGGTACTTCCTGGTCGTCGCCGACTTCATCATGTGGGCGAAGAACAACGGCATCGCGGTCGGCCCCGGCCGAGGCTCCGCCGCCGGTTCGATCGTGGCGTACGCGATGGGCATCACCGACCTCGACCCGATCGAGCACGGACTGATCTTCGAGCGGTTCCTCAACCCCGAGCGCGTCTCCATGCCCGATGTCGACATCGACTTCGACGAGCGCAGGCGCGTCGAAGTGATCAGGTACGTGACGGAGAAGTACGGCGCCGACAAGGTCGCCATGATCGGCACGTACGGAAAGATCAAGGCGAAGAACGCCATCAAGGACTCCGCCCGGGTCCTCGGCTACCCGTACGCGATGGGCGACCGGCTCACCAAGGCCATGCCCGCCGACGTCCTCGGCAAGGGCATCGACCTCAACGGCATCACCGACCCCAAGCACCCGCGCTACAGCGAGGCGGGCGAGATCCGGGGGATGTACGAGAACGAGCCGGACGTCAAGAAGGTCATCGACACCGCCAAGGGCGTCGAGGGCCTGGTCCGGCAGATGGGCGTGCACGCCGCAGGCGTCATCATGTCCAGCGAGCCGATCGTCGACCACGCCCCGATCTGGGTGCGGCACACCGACGGCGTCACCATCACGCAGTGGGACTACCCGCAGTGCGAGTCGCTCGGCCTGCTGAAGATGGACTTCCTGGGCCTGCGAAACCTCACCATCATGGACGACGCCGTGAAGATGGTGGAGTCCAACAAGGGCATCAAGCTGGACCTGCTCGGTCTCCCGCTGGACGACCCCAAGACGTACGAGATGCTCTGCCGCGGTGACACGCTCGGCGTGTTCCAGTTCGACGGCGGCCCGATGCGCTCCCTGCTGCGCCAGATGCAGCCCGACAACTTCGAGGACATTTCCGCCGTCTCGGCCCTGTACCGGCCGGGCCCGATGGGCATGAACTCGCACACGAACTACGCCGAGCGCAAGAACGGCCGCCAGGAGATCACCCCGATCCACCCGGAGCTGGAGGAGCCCCTCAAGGATGTCCTCGGCCTCACCTACGGCCTGATCGTGTACCAGGAGCAGGTGCAGAAGGCCGCCCAGATCGTCGCCGGCTACTCGCTCGGCGAGGCCGACATCCTGCGCCGGGTGATGGGCAAGAAGAAGCCCGAGGAGCTGGCGAAGAACTTCGTCCTCTTCGAGGCGGGGGCCAAGGAGAAGGGCTTCTCCGATGCCGCGATCAAGGCCCTGTGGGACGTGCTGGTCCCGTTCGCCGGATACGCGTTCAACAAGGCGCACTCCTCCGCGTACGGCCTGGTCACCTACTGGACCGCCTACCTCAAGGCGAACTACCCCGCCGAGTACATGGCGGCGCTGCTGACCTCGGTCAAGGACGACAAGGACAAGTCGGCCGTCTACCTCAACGAATGCCGCCGCATGGGCATCAAGGTGCTGCCGCCCAATGTGAACGAGTCCCTGTCGAACTTCGCCGCCCAGGGCGACGACGTGATCCTCTTCGGCCTCACCGCCGTGCGCAACGTCGGCCAGAACGTCGTCGACTCGATCATCCGGTGCCGCAGGGCCAAGGGGAAGTACAGCTCCTTCCCCGACTTCCTGGACAAGGTCGAGGCGGTCGTCTGCAACAAGCGCACCGTCGAATCGCTGATCAAGGCCGGCGCCTTCGACGAGATGGGCCACACCCGCAAGGGCCTGGTGGCCCACCACGAACCGATGATCGACAACGTGGTGCAGGTCAAGCGCAAGGAGGCCGAGGGACAGTTCGACCTCTTCGGCGGCATGGGCGAGGAGGAGAGCGACGAGCCGGGCTTCGGGCTCGACGTGGAGTTCTCCGACATCGAGTGGGAGAAGTCCTATCTGCTCGCCCAGGAGCGCGAGATGCTCGGGCTCTACGTCTCCGACCACCCGCTCTTCGGCCTGGAACACGTACTGTCCGACAAGGCCGACTCCTCGATCTCCCAGCTGACCGGCGGCGAGCACGCCGACGGCGCCATCGTCACGGTCGGCGGCATCATCTCGGGCCTCCAGCGAAAGATGACCAAGCAGGGCAACGCCTGGGCCATCGCCACCGTCGAGGACCTGGCCGGTTCGATCGAGTGCATGTTCTTCCCGGCCACCTACCAGCTGGTCTCCACCCAGCTCGTCGAGGACACCGTCGTCTTCGTCAAGGGACGCCTCGACAAGCGCGAGGACGTGCCCCGGCTGGTCGCCATGGAGATGCAGGTCCCCGACATCTCGTCGGCCGGCACCAACGCCCCCGTGATCCTCACCATCCCCACCGTCAAGATCACGCCGCCGATGGTCAGCCGCCTCGGCGAGGTCCTCAGCAGCCACCGGGGCGACACCGAGGTACGGATCAAGCTCCAGGGCCCCCGCAAGACCACAGTGCTCCGGCTCGACCGGCACCGGGTCAAGCCCGACCCGGCACTCTTCGGTGACCTGAAGGTGCTGCTCGGCCCGTCCTGCCTGGCCGGCTGAGCCGGTTCCCGCGCAGACGTACGAGAGGGGCGCCCCGCGAAAGCGGGAGCGCCCCTCTCGGTCATCGGGCCGCAGTCCGGACCGAAGACGGCTCCGGTCAGTTGTGGCCGAAGCGCCGCTGGTGCTTACGAGCAACATCGGCAGGGCTGCCCTGGGCCTGCGACTGCGGCTCTATCTGCGATTCGTACGCGGTCGCCTTGGCCTGTTCCGTGCCGCGCTCCGGACCCGTCGCACGGTTCTGCTGGCTGCCCTGCTTGCGGTTCTTGTTCTTGGCCATGGTGTGTTCCTCCTGTGGGGAATCTCGGGGCCAGGACCGCGTTCAGATTCACATAGTGGGGTAAACCATGCATGTTGGATCATTACCGTGCGTAGTGACGGGGCGGGATGCGCCGTTTTCCCGATCCGCCACGCCGATGATCGAGTTCCGGACGTCAACCCCTGCGCGGTCGGGCAGACTCGAAGGAAACCCATGGCAAAGACCGCACCCGAACTTCCGGAAGAGGGTGGACCGCGTGGACCGTTGCGTCGTTCTGGTGGACGCCGGGTACTTGCTGGGCGCAGCCGCGAGTCTGCTGGCCGGGGAGCCCGCCCGTTCCCGTATCTCGGTCGACCACGCGGCCCTCATCCGGGGGCTGCGCGAGCGCGCCGAGGCCGATACGCAGCAGCCTCTGCTGCGGATCTACTGGTTCGACGGCGCCCCCGACCGCGTGCCCCAGCCCGAGCACCGCAGACTGCGCGTGATGCCCCGGGTGACCGTCCGGCTCGGCGCCCTCACCCGCAGCGACGGACGCTGGGCGCAGAAGGGCGTCGACGCCGCGATGCACGCCGAGCTCACCGAGCTCGCCAGGAACCGGGCGTGCTCCGACGTGGTGCTGGTGACCGGCGACGGCGATCTGCTGCCCGGCCTGATGTCCGCCAAGGAGCACGGTGTCGCCGTCCACCTGTGGGCCGTCCAGGCCGCCGACGGCGACTACAACCAGTCCGAGGACCTGGTGGCCGAGGCCGACGAACGAAGGGTGCTCGACCGGGCCTGGATCACCCAGGCGGTACGGCCCAAGGAGACCGGCGTCTGCGCCCCGCCGCCTGCGCCCGGCCCGGAGATCGCCGCGATCCTCTCCGCGCCGCTGCCCGAGGCCGCCCTCGCCGCCTCCGCCGAGCGGGCCTCCGACGCCCGGGCGGCGGACGCCGACGGCGCGGCCCCGACGCCCGAGCAGAGCGCCGCCACCGACCGCCCCGTGCACGTCTCCAAGGGCGTACCCACCCCCAAGGACCTGGCGGGCAGCCTGCGCGGTCCCGGCGCCCAGCCCGACCGGAACCTCCCGCCCGCGCCCGCCGGTGCGACCCTGCGCTGGTCCTCCGACAAGAGCTGGGCGGATCGCGGCGGACCGCTGGGCGAGCCCGCCGAGACCGCATCACTGCCGACGCTGGCCCAGCTCACCAGCGCCGAGCAGCGCTGGGCGGACCGCGAGGAGGACATCACCACCGTCGGCGGCGACCCCTTCGAGGTGGGCCAGGTCTTCGCCCGTCGCTGGATGGAGCGGCTTCCGGAGACCGCCCATCTGCAGAAGCTGTCGACCATGTATCCGCGCATCCCGCACCGCATCGACGGCGAACTGCTGCGCTACGCGGCCCGGTTCGGCCTGCTCGCCCACAAGGACGACCAGATCGACGAGCACGACCGCTACGCGATCCGGGCGGGATTCTGGCGGGAGATCGATGTACGCGCCGCGGCCGAACACACCCCCGCGGCGGAGCGGACGACCCCGTCCGCCGGCTGACCGCCGGGCGCCGCCGCGGGTTGGGCGCCCCGGGCGCCGATCGCCCCGGCGGCGCCCGGCCGGTGGTGCCCCGGGCGCAATACGGGGCATCCGACCCCGTACTCTCATACCTCGTGAGTACGGGCACAGCACAGGCGCAGCCGGCAACCGAAACCGTGTGCGCGGTGCGTGATCTGGTCAGGACCTATCCCGCCGCCGGCGGCCGCCGCGGTGCACCCGCCACACCCGAGGTGCGCGCCACCGACGGGATCTGCCTGGACGTGCACAGAGGCGAGATCTTCGGACTCCTCGGCCCCAACGGCGCCGGCAAGTCCACCCTCGTACGGCAGCTCACCGGGCTGATGCGCCCCGACTCCGGCAGCGTCACCGTGCTGGGCCACGATCTCGTACGCCACCCGGAGCGGGCCTCCCGGCTGATCGGCTACCTCGGGCAGGAGTCCACCGCCCTCGACGAGCTGACCGTGTCCCTCGCCGCCGAGACCACCGGGCGGCTGCGCGGCCTCACGGCGGCGAACGCCCGCGCCGAGCGCGACGCCGTGCTCGACGAACTCGGCCTCACCGAGATCGCAGGGCGCCCGCTGAAGAAGCTCTCCGGGGGGCAGCGGCGGCTCGCCTGCTTCGCGGCCGCGCTGGTCGGTGAGCGGCCGCTGCTGGTGCTGGACGAGCCGACGACCGGCATGGACCCCGTCGCGCGGCGCGCCGTCTGGGCCGCCGTGGACCGGCGCCGGGCCGAGCGCGGCACGACGGTGCTGCTCGTCACCCACAACGTCATCGAGGCCGAGACGGTCCTCGACCGGGTCGCCGTGATCGAACGCGGCAGGGTCATCGCCTGCGACACGCCGGCCGGGCTCAAGGAACGCGTCGCGCGCGAGGTCCGGGTCGAGCTGGTGTGGCGCGAACGGGCGCCCCTGGACGTACCCGAGGTGGCCGCGCTGCGCGCCTCGGCCCAGGAGTCCGGGCGGCGCTGGGTGCTGCGGCTCGGCCCCGACGAGGCGCGGGCGGCGGTCGCCGCGGTGACCGGCGGCGCGGCCTTCGCCGCACTCGACGACTTCACGCTGGCGACGCCCAGCCTGGAGGACGTCTATCTCGCGCTCGGCGGGAACGCGATCAAGGGACTGGTGAAGTCATGACCGGGGCGAGCGGGACGACCGGGCGCGGGCGCGCGGCCGGGCAGGGAGCGAACAGGAGCAGCGCCAGGTGACGAGCATCGTTCCCGAGCACGCGGTGACCGGACCCGTCCGGGCCGCGGAGGACGGCCGGGCAGGTCCCTTCGGCGACGGCCTTGCCGACGAGGGGGCGCCGCTCGCGCCGCGGGCCCGGCTCTTCCCCGCGCTCGCGGCCGTCTACCGCGCCCAGCTGTCCAGGGCCAGGGTCGCCCGGATCCCGCTGCTCTTCGTCGCGACGTTCCAGTCCGTCGGGATCATGGTGCTGATGCGCGGGGTCGTCGACGGCGGCTCCGAGGCGCGGGCCGTCGTCGCCGGCTCCAGCGTTCTCGTCGTGGCCTTCGTGGCCCTCAATCTCCTTGCCCAGTACTTCGGGCAACTACGGGCCGGCGGCGGGCTCGACCACTACGCCACCCTGCCGGTGCCGCCCGCCGCGGTGGTGCTCGGCGCGGCCGGGGCGTACGCCTCCTTCACCGTGCCCGGCACGATCGTCACGGCCGTGGCCGGCAGTGTGCTGTTCGGGCTGCCGCTGACGCACCTGTGGGTGCTCGTCGCCGTCATCCCGCTCTCCGGGGCGGCGCTCTCCGGGCTCGGCGCGGCGCTGGGGCTGCTCGCGCCCCGGCAGGAGCTGGCCACGCTCCTCGGCCAGCTGGGCATGTCGGCGGCGCTGCTGCTCGGCGTGCTCCCGGCCGACCGGCTGCCCGCGCCGGTGGGCTGGGCGCGCGATCTGCTGCCCTCGACCTACGGTGTCGAGGCGCTCTCGCGGTCCTTCGACGCCCGCCCGGACTGGGCGGTCGTCGCCCTGGACCTCGCCGTCTGTGCCGTCGTCGGCGTCCTCTCACTGGCCGTGGCGACCTGGGCGTACCGCAGGGCAGCGGTCCGGTGAGGCGCGGCACGGGGACGCCTGGCACGATGGCACGGTGACCGCACCTCTGACACCGCCGCACCAGCCCTCGTCCAACGATCCCTGGCAGACCCCGCCGAACTGGGGCGGTCCGGGTGGATCCGGTGGACCCGGGGGTTCGCACGGCGCCGGTGGGCACTACCCGGGAGCCCCGCTGGAGTCGGGTCAGGAGAAGGACCTCCGGTCGGATCTGCGGCGGGCCGCGGTCGTCACCGCTCTCGTGACCCTCTCGGGCGTCGCGCTCGGGCTCTGCTGGCTGTGGCTGGCGCCGAGGGTCCCGCTGATCTCCGACAGCACCGCCGTCTTCCTGAGCGACAGCGAGGGCGAGGAGGCGATCGGCGCCGACGGTACGTTCGTGCTGCTGGCCCTGGTCTTCGGGGCGGTCTCCGCGGCGCTGGTCTTCTGGTTCCAGCGGCGCGGCGGGATCGCCCTGGTGGTGGGGCTCGCGCTGGGCGGGCTGCTCGGTTCGCTGCTGGCCTGGCGGCTGGGCGTGTGGCTCGGGCCGACCCAGGACGTGGTCGCGCACGCGCGGGCGGTAGGCAAGGGGGTGGTCTTCGACGCGCCGCTCCAGCTGCGGGCGAAGGGCGCGTTGCTGGCGTGGCCGCTGGGGGCGATGGCGGTGCATCTCGGGCTGACCGCGCTGTTCGGGCCGAGGGACCCGGAGCCTGAGTGGGGGGTGTTCCCCGGTGCGCCGGGTGCTCCGGGTGCTCCGGGTGCTCCGGGTGCTCCCGAGGCCCCTGGTGCGCCTGGGTCCGGGGCGTCGGTGCCGCCGGCGCAGTCGTAGGGCGTGTTCCGAAAGTCCCGCCTGGCCGGGAACGCCCGGCACTTCCCCAAGTTCTCGGCTTCACTCGAGCAGGGGAGACCCCCTCGCTCGCCGCGTTGCCGGTCGTCGGCGCAGCCCTCTCCTCCCCCCGCCTCGCGATCACACGCACCGGACGCCCTCGACCCCGCCCTCCGGGCGGACGACGTCACTTTCGGAACACGCCCTGGTCGCGCGGGTGCGGGTGGGGGTGGCCGTTGTGCGGGGCTCGCCCCTTCCCGGATCGGTCTCGGTCGCCGGGCGGGCTCAGCTGTCCCGGCCGATCTCCGCGAACACCGCGCCCGTCAGTGACGCCAGGTCCGCGGGGGCGAGTTCGACCTCCAGGCCGCGGCGGCCCGCCGAGACGCAGATCGTTCTGTGGGACCGTGCCGACGCGTCCAGCACCGTACGCAGCCGCTTCCGCTGGCCCAGGGGGGAGATGCCGCCCCGCACGTAGCCGGTGGTGCGTTCGGCGGCCGCCGGGTCGGCCATGGTGGCCCGCTTGCCGCCCACCGCGGAGGCCAGGGCCTTGAGGTCCAGGGTGCCGGCCACCGGGACGACCGCCACGGTCAGGGTGCCGTCGACATCCGCGACCAGGGTCTTGAAGACCCGGTCGGGGGAGACGCCCAGCGCCTGGGCCGCCTCCTCGCCGTAGGAGGCGGATGCCGGATCGTGGTCGTAGGAGTGGACGGTGAACGCCGTTTTGGACGCGGTCAGTGCGACCGTTGCCGGGGTGCCGCCGGACTGTTGCTGCTTCTTCGGCTTCTTCGCCACGGGGGAACGGTCCTCGATCGGTCGGCCGGGTCAGTTGGGGTGGGTCGGGGCGCGGGTCAGGTCCGACGCGGGCAGCGACGGCAGATGGCGGATGACGGCGGTCTCGGAGCGCAGCAGCGTCAGTTCCTCGCGCAGCCGGGTCGCGGTGTCGGGCGCCTGGAGCAGCCGTTGCTTGGTCGGTACGTCGAGCACGGCCGCCGCCGCGACCAGGTAGGAGACGACGGCGGGGTCGTCGGGCAGGTCCGTGCCGGTCGTGAGGGTGCGTTCGCTCGCCCCGGCCAGTCGCTTCTGGTAGGTGCGGAAGGCCCGCAGTACGCCTTCGGCGAGCGCCCCGGCCTCCTCGCCGGGTCCCTCGTCCAGCTCTTCGAGCTCGGCCGTCAGGAAGGGGCCGCTCGCGTCGACGGAGAGCAGCCTGACCCGGGTGGTGCCGGTCGCCAGGACCTCGAAGCTGCCGTCCGGCCGTTCCCGGATCTTCGCCGCGTCGGCGATGCAGCCGACCCGGTGGAAGGTCTGGACCGGGTCGGGGCCGAAGCCGTCGGCGGGGCCGCGCTCGGCGGGGACGTTCCCCGCGTCCGGCATTCCGGCACCCGTCCGGGCGGTCTCGCGGCCGTCGCGGATCGCGACCACGGCGAAGCGGCGGGGTTCGTCCTCGTCGGTCTTCAGGAGCTCGCGCATCATGGCGCGATATCGCTCCTCGAAGACGTTCAGCGGCAGCACGAGGCCGGGGAACAGCACCGCGTTCAGCGGGAACAGAGGCAGGCGGGCGGTGGTCACAACGGTCAAGCGTAATGGCCGCCGGGCCCGCTCCGGTCGGCCCGTCCCGGGATAGGTGTCGCACAGGCCGCCCGCAGCCGCGTCTCGTCCCGCGTCTCCAGGAACCGGCCGAGCGGATCCTCGGAGACCGACGACCACGGGAACGACGTCGCGTGGGGCCCGATCTGCCGGAACTGTTCCAGCGCCTCGTCCCAGCGGCCCCGGGTGACCAGCACGAACGCCAGCAGGTTGCGGACCTCGGCGGGCCAGGGGTCGCCCGGCGCGAAGGTGGCGGACAGCGCGATGGCCAGATCCGCCGCGGCGTCGATCCGTTCCTCCTGCACCGAGGTGGTCCGGGCGCCGGGCCCCTCGATCAGCAGGGCGAAAGCGGCCCGCAGCGGCAGCGCCTGCACCAGCGAGCCGGGCAGCGAGTCCTCGGCCGCCCGCTCGGCGAAGTCGAAGCACTCGCGGTGCGAGCCGTACCAGGCCGCGGAGAGGTACCGCAGCGCCGCGACATGGCAGCCGTAGTGGTGCGGGGAACGCCGTATGGCCTGCTCCCACAGCGCCTCGAACATGGTGTGCGTGGCGTTGGTGCCGCGCGCGTGGTCGAGCGCGAGGCGCCAGGGCACCGGGTCGCGCGGATCGCTCTCGGCCGCCGCCGTGATCAGCGGTCCCACCTCGCGCAGTCGCTCGGACCGGGCGGGCGACTCCCAGGCCCGCCGGACCGCCAGCTGGGCCTTGACGAGCAGCGCGTCCGGGTCGTGCGGGGCGGCGGCGAGCCAGTCGGTCAGCCAGCCGTCGCGGCTGCGGGCGAAGGCGACGAGCCGGCCGAGGTAGCGGTCGCGGTTCTCCCACTCGGCGCCGTCCCGGGTGGTGGCGAGGAGTTTCGCGGCCGGTCCGTACTCCCCGAGGGCGGCGGCGACGAGGGCAGGGGAGAGCCGCTCGTCGGGGGCGTCGAGCAGCACCTCGTCGTCCACCGGCAGTCCGGCAGAGCCCCGTGCGGGGCGCCGGAACGTGCACGCGACACGGAACAGGGCACGAAGGTTCGGCATGGTGCAGACCATTGAAAAGCGCTGGTCGGGACGGCGCCAGAGGCTCTCTGTGAAGTTTTGGTGCCGAGTGAATGGGTTGTATCGGACCGAGTCAAGAAGGGGTAAAGGAAAATGTGGAATCTGGCTTGTTCCTGTTGTTCCGGCTGATGACCTCCGGCAGTACGGGCGCGGCTCGGGTGATCGTTCGACCACGGCCTGCGGGCGCCGCGCGGACCGTTCGGCAGCGGAGGCCATGAGCGGTCCGACGGCCGGCGCCCGGTCGGCCGTGGCCGGATTTCGCGTCAGCCCCTGCGCAGCAGCCGTGAGGCGCCCGCCGCCACGGTCGTCGCGAGTATCCAGCCCAGCAGAACGAGCATCGCCGCCGCCCACTGCCAGCCGCCCTCCATCCGCCAGTAGCCGTCCTGGCCCAGATTGATCACGGGGATCAGCAGGTCCAGCGCGTACAGCGCCGGGTTCCACTGCGGATGTTCGTCCTGTTTGATCGCCGCCGGGACGTGCTGGGAGAAGGCCACCGCCCCCGCCGCCCACAGCAGGGCCATCCACACGGCGGCCCGCCCCGGCCGGTAGCCGTATGCCACCGTCCAGTCCTGGAGGAAGCCCCAGAGCTTCGCGGCGAGCGGCAGCGTCTCGCGTCGCCGCCGCTGCTTGGCCAGCAGCACCTCCCGGGCGTCCGCGTCCTCCCCGCAGTTGCGCAGCACCGTCGCGAGCCGCTCGTACGGCTCCGGGACGTACTCAGGGGTCGCCGCCGCCACCCACTCCAGGCGCCGGGAGAGCGGGAAGTGCCCGTACGGGACGAGGTTCTCGTACACGAAACCGCCCATCGCCAGCCCGCCGGGCCCCGGCCAGCTGGTCGACACGTCGATCAGCGTGACGACCTTCGCGCCGTTCAGCACGACCCGGCCCTCCTCCGGCCGTTCCACGTTGAACCGCAGCTCCGGGGTGACGATCCGGCGCAGCGACAGCTCCTCGTGCCGGCCCAGCACGAACCGTGCCTTGTGCAGGTCGACCGCGTCGCCGAACCGTCCGTCGTCCAGGCGCACCCCGCCCCGGCACTCGAACCCCTGCGCACGCGTGCCGTTCGCCGGGGTCGACGCCATGACGATGCCGAACGGGGGAGTGGTGCCCTGGATCCCGGTGTCGACGCTCACCCACGCCTCGCTCATGTACAGCGTCCGCTCCACGGTCAGCTGCGGGGCGTTCAGCGCGCGCCGCCCCTCCCTGCCCCGCAGCCGGCTGCCGCGCAGGCTCAGCGAACCGCCGACCTTCGCCCCGCGCAGACTCAGCTCGCCGCGCGCCTCGATCAGTTCCGCCTGAAGGTCCTGGGCGACCGCCAGCCCGTCGCCGGCCAGCGCCCGCCCGCCCCGGTCCGGGCCGATCTCGATCTGGTTGATCAGCAGATCGGTGCCGATCTGGGCGTCGGTGAGCCGGATCCCGCGCGGAATGCGGCAGCGCGGCAGATGCAGATCGCCCTCGGTGCGCAGCCGGGCCGCCTCCAGCCTCGGCATCGAGCAGCCGACGATCCGCAACGTCGTGAAATGGCACTCCGGCAGTACCACCTCGCTCTCGAAGCGGCAGCCGGTCATCTCGACGTACGGCGCGACGCGCCCGCCCGCGAGATCGAGCGTCCCGGTGATCCGCACGCCCCGGAGCTTCAGCGCCGCGACCCGGCCGGGCCGCGGCGGCGGACCCGAGAGCAGCAGGCGGGCGACGACTCGCCCGTCCACACTGCGCTCCGGTCCCCAGACACGCGGTGCGAACGGATCGTCCCGCGCCGGGTCGCGGGCGCGCAGATCGTAGGTGCTTCCGTTCCGGAAGGCCTGCCACATGCCCAGCTCGGCCGCGCTCAGACCATCCGGAAAATCGCCGTCTTGCGGTTCGGTCACGGGTGCCCCTTCCGCTCGGAGCTGTTCTTCCCCGTGGGTGACGACGTGAACGCTATTGGTCAGCAATGACGTCCAGGAGATGTATCAGCCAGTGATACGGGCGACCGGACGCCGCAGGCGGTCTGCGAGAATTGCGGTGTGATCTCTCGAATCGATCTGCGCGGCGACGCCCTCCCCGAGGGTGGAGCCCTGCGCGACCTGCTGCCCCGTGCCGAGTTCGACGTGGAAGCCGCCCTGGAGACGGTGCGGCCCATCTGCGAGGACGTACGCCATCGTGGCTCGGCGGCAGTGATCGAGTGGGGGGAGAAATTCGACGGCGTGCGGATCGACTCGATCCGGGTCCCGGCCTCGGCGATCGCCGAGGCCGTCGAGCGGCTCGACCCGGCCGTGCGCGCCGCCCTGGAGGAGTCGATCCGCCGGGCCCGTCTCGTCCACAGCGAGCAGCGCCGCACCACGCACACCACCCAGGTCGTTCCCGGCGGCACCGTCACAGAGAAGTGGGTGCCGGTCGAGCGCGTCGGCCTGTACGTCCCGGGCGGGCGCTCCGTCTACCCGTCGTCCGTGGTCATGAACGTCGTACCGGCCCAGGAGGCGGGCGTCGAGGGCATCGCCGTCGCCTCCCCGCCGCAGAAGGACTTCGGCGGCCTGCCGCACCCCACCATCCTCGCCGCCTGCGCCCTGCTGGGCGTCGACGAGGTGTACGCGGCAGGCGGCGCCCAGGCCGTCGCGATGTTCGCGTACGGAACGGCCGAATGCCTTCCGGTGAACCTCGTCACCGGCCCCGGCAACATCTTCGTCGCCGCCGCCAAGCGCCTCCTCAGGGGCCGTGTCGGCATCGACGCGGAGGCCGGCCCCACCGAGATCGCGATCCTCGCCGACTCCACCGCCGACCCGGTGCACGTCGCCGCCGACCTGATCAGCCAGGCCGAGCACGACCCGATGGCCGCCGCGGTCCTCGTCACCGACTCCGCGGAGCTGGCCGAGGCCACCGAGGCCGAGCTGAAGCCGCAGATCGCCGCGACCAAGCACGTCACCGACCGGATCGAGCCCGCCCTGGCCGGCCGTCAGTCCGCGATCGTCCTGGTCGACGACCTGGAGGACGGCCTCAAGGTCGTCGACGCGTACGCCGCCGAGCACCTGGAGATCCAGACCGCCGACGCCGCCGCCGTCGCCGACCGGGTCCGCAACGCCGGTGCGATCTTCGTCGGCCCCTGGGCCCCGGTCTCGCTCGGCGACTACTGCGCCGGCTCCAACCACGTCCTGCCCACGGGCGGCTGCGCCTGCCACTCCTCGGGCCTGTCCGTGCAGTCCTTCCTGCGCGGCATCCACATCGTCGACTACACGCGCGACGCGCTCGCCGAGGTCACCCACCACGTCGTGACCCTCGCCGAGGCGGAGGACCTCCCCGCCCACGGCGCCGCGCTCAAGGCCAGGTTCGGCTGGAAGGTCCCGCAGCAGTGACGCACAGCAACACCCCTCGCACCCGTATCGACGATCTCCCGATCCGCGACGAGCTGCGCGGCAAGTCCCCCTACGGGGCGCCGCAGCTCGACGTGCCCGTGCGGCTGAACACCAACGAGAACCCCTATCCGCTGCCCGAGGCGCTCGTCGACCGGATCGCCGAGCGGGTCCGCGAGGCCGCCCGCGACCTCAACCGCTACCCCGACCGGGACGCCGTCGAGCTCCGTACCGAACTGGCCCGCTACCTCACCCGCACCGCCGGGCACGAGGTCGCCCTCGCCAACGTCTGGGCGGCCAACGGCTCCAACGAGGTGCTCCAGCAGCTCCTCCAGACCTTCGGCGGCCCGGGCCGCACCGCTATGGGCTTCGAGCCCTCGTACTCCATGCACGCCCTCATCGCCCGCGGCACCGGCACCGCCTGGATCTCCGGACCACGCAACGAGGACTTCACCATCGACGTCGAGGCCGCCCGCGAGGCCGTCGCCGAGCACCGGCCCGACATCGTCTTCATCACCTCCCCCAACAACCCCACCGGCACCGCCGTCGACGCGGAGACCGTGCTCGCGCTCTACGAAGCCGCCCAGGCGGCCAAGCCGTCGATGGTCGTCGTCGACGAGGCGTACGGCGAGTTCAGCCACCACGCCTCGCTGCTCCCACTGATCGAGGGCCGGCCGAACATGGTGCTCTCGCGCACCATGTCGAAGGCGTTCGGCGCCGCCGGACTGCGCCTGGGCTACCTCGCCGCCGACCCGGCCGTGGTGGACGCGGTCCAGCTGGTGCGACTGCCGTACCACCTGTCCTCCGTCACCCAGGCCACAGCGCTCGCCGCCCTGGAGCACACCGATACGCTGCTCGGATACGTCGCGCAGCTCAAGAACGAGCGCGACCGGATCGTCACCGGGCTGCGCGCTCTCGGTTACGACGTCACCGACTCGGATGCCAACTTCGTCCAGTTCGGCCGCTTCGCCGACAGCCACACCGCCTGGCAGCGGATCCTCGACCGGGGCGTCCTGGTCCGGGACAACGGCGTACCGGGATGGCTGCGGGTCTCCGCGGGCACCCCGGCAGAGAACGACGCGTTCCTCGATGCGGTACGCGAACTGAAGAAGGAGCACGACGCATGAGCCCCCGCGCAGGCCGCGTACCGCATGGTCCGGGGGACGACCCCCGGACCCCCGGCCGACGCGGGGCCTACCGCGATCCGGCCCGGCGAGTCGAGCACAACCAAGGAGCAAGCGCATGAGCCCCCGCACAGGCCGCGTGGAACGCACCACCAAGGAAACCTCGGTACTGGTCGAGATAAACCTCGACGGCACCGGCAAGGTCGATGTGTCGACCGGGGTCGGCTTCTACGACCACATGCTCGACCAGCTCGGCCGGCACGGGCTCTTCGACCTCACGGTCAAGACCGACGGCGATCTGCACATCGACTCGCACCACACCATCGAGGACACCGCACTCGCCCTCGGTGCCGCGTTCAGGCAGGCCCTCGGCGACAAGGTCGGGATCTACCGCTTCGGCAACTGCACCGTCCCGCTGGACGAGTCGCTCGCCCAGGTCACCGTCGACCTGTCCGGCCGGCCCTACCTGGTGCACACCGAGCCGGAGAACATGGCGCCCATGATCGGCGCGTACGACACGACGATGACCCGGCACATCCTGGAGTCCTTCGTCGCACAGGCACAGATCGCGCTGCACGTCCACGTGCCGTACGGGCGCAACGCCCACCACATCGTGGAGTGCCAGTTCAAGGCGCTCGCCCGCGCCCTGCGCTACGCCAGTGAGCACGACCCGCGCGCCGCCGGGATCATTCCCTCCACGAAGGGTGCGCTGTGACCGGCCTCAACACCATCCTGATCGTCCTCGGCCTCTTCCTGGCCGGGGGCGTCTACTCCTTCGCGAAGCAGGGCATGCCCAAGGGCGTCATAGTCCTGCTCTCGATCTCCTCCGTGATGTGCCTGGTGGCAGGCGTTCTGCGGATCCAGGGACTCTGGGACTGAGGAAACGAGCTGTGAGCGACAACAAGAAGGTCGTCGTCTTCGACTACGGCTTCGGCAACGTCCGCTCCGCCGAGCGGGCCCTTGCCCACGTCGGCGCGGACGTCGAGATCACCCGCGACTACGAGAAGGCGATGAACGCCGACGGGCTGCTGGTGCCCGGCGTCGGTGCGTTCTCCGCCTGCATGGACGGGCTGAAGAAGGCCCGCGGCGAATGGATCATCGGCCGCAGGCTCTCCGGAGGCCGCCCCGTCATGGGCATCTGCGTCGGTATGCAGATCCTCTTCGAGCGCGGCATCGAGCACGGCGTGGAGACGGAGGGCCTGGACGAATGGCCCGGCACCGTCGCCCCGCTGAAGGCCCCGGTCGTCCCGCACATGGGCTGGAACACCGTGCGGGCCCCCGAGGACTCCCAGCTCTTCGCCGGTCTCGACCCCGAGGCCCGGTTCTACTTCGTGCACTCCTACGCGGTGCACGACTGGAGCCTGGAAGTCACCAACCCCAAGATCCGCGCCCCCCGGGTCACCTGGGCCACCCATGGCGAGCCGTTCGTCGCCGCCGTGGAGAACGGTGCCCTGTGGGCCACTCAGTTCCACCCCGAGAAGTCCGGCGATGCCGGCGCCCAGCTGCTGACCAACTGGATCGAGACACTCTGATGCCGAAGCTTGAACTGCTCCCCGCCGTCGACGTCCGCGACGGCCAGGCCGTCCGCCTCGTCCATGGCGAGTCCGGCTCCGAGACCTCCTACGGTTCCCCGCTGGAGGCCGCCCTCGCCTGGCAGCGCGCCGGGGCCGAATGGCTGCACCTCGTCGACCTGGACGCCGCCTTCGGCACCGGGGACAACCGGGCGCTGATCGCCGAGGTGGCCGGCGCCATGGACATCAAGGTCGAGCTCTCCGGCGGCATCCGCGACGACGCCTCGCTGGCCGCCGCCCTCGCCACCGGCTGCCGCCGGGTCAACCTCGGCACCGCCGCCCTGGAGACCCCTCAGTGGGTCGCCAAGGTCATCGCCGAGCACGGCGACCGGATCGCCGTCGGCCTCGACGTCCGCGGCACCACGCTGCGCGGCCGCGGCTGGACCCGCGACGGCGGCGACCTCTACGAGACGCTCGCCCGCCTCGACTCCGAGGGCTGCGCCCGCTACGTCGTCACCGACATCGCCAAGGACGGCACGCTCCAGGGCCCCAACCTGGAGCTCCTGAAAAACGTCTGCGCCGCCACCGACAAGCCCGTCGTCGCCTCCGGCGGCGTCTCCTCCCTGGACGACCTGCGCGCCATCGCCTCGCTCGTCCCGGACGGCGTCGAGGGCGCGATCGTCGGCAAGGCGCTGTACGCGAAGGCGTTCACCCTCGAAGAAGCGCTGCAGGTGGTCTCCGGATGAGCGACTCCGTCAACCGTGTCTCCTCCGGCGCCCCGTGGGAGGAGAAGTTCGGCTACTCCCGCGCGGTGGAGCTGCCGAACGGCCTCGTCCTGGTCGCCGGCTGCACCTCGGTGGAGAACGGCCAGATCTCCGCGGGCGGCCCGTACGAGCAGACCGTCACCTCCTTCAAGGTCGCCTTCGACGCGCTGAAGCAGTTCGGCCTGGGCCGCGAGGACGTCGTCCGTACCAGGCTGTACCTCACGCACGCCCGGGACGTGGACGAGGTCGGCCGCGCCCACAAGGAGATCTTCGACGACGTGCGCCCCGCCGCCTCGATGATCATCGTGTCCGGTTTCGCGGACCCGAGCCTGGTCGTCGAGGTCGAGGTCGAGGCCTACCGGGCAGGTGCGCGATGAGCCTCGCGGTACGCGTCATTCCCTGCCTGGACGTCGACAACGGCCGGGTCGTCAAGGGCGTGAACTTCCAGAACCTGCGCGACGCCGGCGACCCCGTCGAGATGGCGAAGCTGTACGACGCCGAGGGCGCCGACGAGCTGACCTTCCTGGACATCACAGCCTCCAGCGGCGACCGGGAGACCACCTACGACGTGGTGCGCCGCACCGCCGAGCAGGTCTTCATCCCGCTCACGGTCGGCGGCGGCGTCCGCACCGCCGACGACGTCGACAAACTGCTGCGGGCCGGCGCGGACAAGGTCGGCGTCAACACTGCCGCCATCGCCCGCCCCGACCTCATCCGGGAGATCGCCGAGCGCTTCGGCCGTCAGGTCCTGGTGCTCTCCGTGGACGCCCGGCGCACCCCCGCGGGCACCTTCGAGGTCACCACGCACGGCGGCCGCAGGGGCACCGGCATCGACGCCGTCGAATGGGCGCACCGCGCCGCCGAGCTGGGCGCGGGCGAGATCCTGCTCAACTCGATGGACGCGGACGGCACCAAGGACGGCTACGACACCGAGATGATCACGGCGGTACGGAAGCACGTGACCGTCCCCGTCATCGCCTCCGGCGGCGCCGGCCGGCTCGCGGACTTCGCACCCGCCATCGCGGCGGGCGCCGACGCGGTGCTCGCCGCCTCCGTCTTCCACTTCGGCGATCTGCGGATCTCCGAGGTCAAGGACGCGCTCAGGGAGGCCGGACACCCGGTCCGCTGACCCGCGGCAGCACCCACCGAGCCCGTCGCCGGGCGGAGCCGCTCCATCGGCCCCGCCCGGCGACGGGCTTTCCGCTGTCCCCCGGATTACCGCCGCCGGTGAGCTGGCCCGCGTCCAGGGGATGCGCGGGCTCGCCACCCGGGCCGCCAATGTCGTCGGAGCCCCGCTCGGCGGCGTCGCGGTGGCCCTCGGCGGACCGGCGCTCGCCTTCGCCGCGGCCGGGGTGCTCTTCGCCGTGTCGCTGCCGCTGCTGCTGTCCCTGCGGATCCGCCCGCTGCCCGGCCAGAAGGGCGCCGAACCGTCCGGCACCGCCTGGCACGACCTGGCCGACGGGCTGCGCCGCCACCTGCTGCTCGGGCCGCTGATGCTCGTCGTCGCCGTCAGCGAGCCGGGCTTCGTCGGGCCGCTCAACCTCGGACTGGTCCTGCTCGCCCGGGAGCGTGACTGGGGCGCGTCCGGCATGGGCTGGATCATCGCCGCCTTCGGCATCGGCGCCGGCGCGTCGGCGCTGCTGCTCGCCGTGCGCGGCCGGGTGCCGCGCGCCGGGCTGGTGATGTGCCTGACGGTGCTGAGCGGCGCGGTCGCCATCGGAGCCCTGGCGTACCTGCCCTCGATGGCCCTCGCCGCCGCCGCGGCGGTCTGCGTCGGGCTCTTCGCCGGCCTCGGCGGCTCCCTGTGCGGGGCACTGATCCAGACCGTCACCGAACCCGCCTACCTCGGCCGGGTCACCTCGGTCTCGACGCTCTTCACCCACGCGATCGCCCCGCTCGGCTACCCGGTCACGGGAGCCGCCGTCGCGGTCTGGGGGACCGGCCCGGTCTTCGTCGCCAGCGCCTCGGTGTGCGCCTCGGGGGCGGTGACGGGACTGGCCATCGCCGGGCTGCGCCGCGCGGAACTCCCGCGCTGAACCCGCCCCCGTACGCCCTACATCCCCAGCTCCGCCGTGTGCAGCCGGTCCACCGCCTCCTTGTCGCCCTCGAGCGTCACCGTCGCCGAGTCCTGCCGCCCGAACGCGAAGAGCAGCAGCTCGCCCGGCTCGCCGGTGACCGTCACCACCGGGGTGCCCTTGTGCGCCACCGCCGTCTGGCCGTCCGGGCGGCGCAGCACCAGCCCCACCGGGGACCTGCGGCCCAGCAGCCGGGCCGTCTTCTCGGCGCGCGACCACAGCAGATCGGCGAAGACCGGGTCCAGCTCGCGCCGCGACCAGTCCGGCTGCGCCCGGCGGACGTCCTCCGCATGGATGTAGAACTCGACGGTGTTGGCGGCCTCGTCGACCTGCTTCACGGCGTAGGGGGAGAACCTCGGCGGCCCCGTACGGATCAGCTGGATCAGCTCCTCGTACGGCTTCGCGGCGAACTCGGCCTGCACCCGTTCGAGCCGGTTCTTCAGCGCGCCCAGCAGGATCCCGCCCGCCGCGTCCGGCCGGCGCTCGCGGACCACCACATGGGCGGCCAGGTCCCGGGTCGTCCAACCATGGCACAGGGTCGGTGCCTGAGGCCCCGCCGCCTCCAACAGGTCGGCGAGCAGAAGTCGTTCGCGCTTCGCATGGGTCGACATGGTCGCCAGCGTACGACCGCCGCACCCGGTCCGCCCAGTGGACGCCGCACCGGAACGGCCCCGCGGCCACGGCACAATGGGCGCATGACCAGCGCGCCCACGCCCAGCACTCCGCCGCCGTCCGGCAACCTCGACCCGGCCATCGCGGCCCGCCTCAAGCGCGGTGCCGACGGACTCATGCCGGCCATCGCCCAGCAGTACGACACCGGCGAGGTGCTGATGCTCGGCTGGATGGACGACGAGGCCCTGCACCGCACCCTCACCACCGGCCGCTGCACCTACTGGTCCCGCAGTCGCCAGGAGTACTGGGTCAAGGGCGACACCTCGGGCCACATCCAGCGGGTCAAGTCCGTCGCCCTCGACTGCGACGCCGACACCGTCCTCGTCAAGGTCGACCAGACGGGTGCCGCCTGCCACACCGGCGACCGCACCTGCTTCGACGCCGATGTCCTCCCACTCGCGCAGTAGGGTCAGCCGCCATGGATCTCGATACGTTCCGCAAGCTGGCCGTCGACCGCCGCGTCATCCCCGTCAGCCGCCGGCTCCTCGCGGACGGCGACACCCCGGTCGGCCTCTACCGCAAGCTCGCAGGTGAGCGCACCGGCACCTTCCTCCTGGAATCCGCAGAGAACGGGCGCACCTGGTCGCGCTACTCCTTCATCGGGGTACGCAGCGCCGCCACCCTCACCGCACGCGACGGACGCGCCCACTGGCTGGGCGACCCGCCCGTCGGCGTCCCCGTCGACGGCGACCCCCTGGAGGCCCTGCGCGCCACCATCGAGACCCTGCACACCCCGCACGACCTGGTCGTCGACGACGGACTGCCCCCGTTCACCGGCGGCATGGTCGGCTACCTCGGCTACGACGTCGTCCGCCGCCTGGAGAAGATCGGCGACAGCGTCGAGGACGACCTGCACGTACCCGAGCTGACCATGCTGCTCACCTCGGACCTGGCCGTGCTGGACCACTGGGACGGCAGTGTCCTGCTGATCGCCAACGCGATCAACCACAACGACCTCTCGACCGGCGTCGACGAGGCGTACGCGGACGCCGTCGCCCGCCTCGACGCCATGGAACGCGACCTCTCACGCCCCGTCGAGAACGCCCCCGCCACCCTCCCCCCGTCCGAACTGCCGCCGTACACCGCGCTGTGGGGCGGCACGGCGTACCAGGACGCCGTCGAGGACGTGAAGGAGCGCATCAGGGCCGGTGAGGCCTTCCAGGTCGTCCCCTCCCAGCGCTTCGAAACCCCGTGCACGGCAAGCGCGCTGGACGTCTACCGGGTACTGCGCGCCACCAACCCCTCGCCGTACATGTACCTCTTCCGCTTCGACGGCTTCGACGTCGCCGGCTCCAGCCCGGAGGCCCTCGTCAAGGTCGAGGACGGACGCGCCATGGTCCACCCGATCGCCGGGACCAGGCACCGCGGCGCCACCCCGCAGGAGGACCAGGCGCTCGCCGACGAACTCCTCGCCGACCCGAAGGAACGCGCCGAGCACCTGATGCTGGTCGACCTCGGCCGCAACGACCTGGGGCGGGTCTGCGCACCCGGCACCGTCGAGGTGGTCGACTTCATGTCGATCGAGCGGTACTCGCACGTGATGCACATCGTCTCCACCGTCACCGGCCGCGTCGCCGAGGGCCGCACCGCCTTCGACGTCCTCACCGCCTGCTTCCCCGCGGGCACCCTCTCCGGCGCCCCCAAGCCCCGCGCGATGCAGATCATCGAGGAGCTGGAACCGACCCGCCGCGGACTGTACGGAGGCTGCGTCGGCTATCTCGACTTCGCCGGGGACTCCGACACCGCCATCGCCATCCGCACCGCCCTGCTCCGCGACGGCACGGCGTACGTCCAGGCCGGGGCGGGCGTCGTCGCCGACTCCGACCCGGTCGCCGAGGACACCGAATGCCGCAACAAGGCCGCGGCGGTGCTCCGCGCGGTGCATACGGCCAACCGGCTCCACGGCGCCTGAAGCGGTAGGGGATAGTGGAGTACGTGACTGCTGTCCCCGTACCCCAGCCCCGCGCCCAGGCCGTCGCCGCGCCCGACGCCCCGGGAAGCCGTCGCAGCCTGGCCGCCAGTCTGCTCCTCGGGGCGGTCGGCGCCACCGTCGTGCTGCTCGCCTCCGGCCAGACCTGGGCCGAGGGCGAGGCGTCCGCCGTCGGCGGCGTGCTGCCCCTGACCGCCGACGGCCAGGACGTCACCGGCCTCCCGGCGGCCCTCGCCATAGTCGGCCTGGCCGCCCTCGTCGCCGTCTTCGCGGTCCGCGGCACCGGCCGGCTGGTCGTCGCCGGGCTCCTCGCCCTCAGTGGCCTCGGCGCCGGCCTGAGCGCCTGCCTCGGCGCCTCCGACAGCACGGCGCTCGACGAGAAGGCCGCCCAGTCCACCGGCGACGCCTCGGCGACCGTCGGCGCGCTCGTTCACACCGGGTGGCCCTACGTCACTGCGGCAGGCGGCCTGCTGATCCTGCTCGCCGGGCTGCTCGCCCTGCGCTACGGGAAGCGCTGGCCCACCATGTCGGGACGGTACGAACGGGACGGCACCCCCCGCCCCCGCAATGCCGCCCGCACCGCCCCGGACCCGGACCGGCCCGAGGACCTCTGGAAGGCCCTGGACCGCGGTGAGGACCCGACGCGCTAAGGCATCGGCCGGGATCAGGGAGCGGCGTCCGGTGCGTGCTGCTGCGAGTTGCCGAAGCGGCCTCTTGGCGGAGCTACTAGGCTGATTCGGCAACGCAGATGTGCGTGCCGGGCGTCGCGAGCCCGGCCGATGCCTCCAGCGCCCTATCGGGGTGTGACCCCCAGCTCACGTCCTACCCGCACGTACGGGACAATGAAGCTGAGCTTTCAGCACAGCGGCACCAACAGCGGCACCAGCTTTGCGTACAGCGATACCAACAGCGCATCACCAACAAGGAGCAACTCATGGCGGGCAGCAGCCACGGACACACCCCGGCCGCCTGGACCGGTGTCATCATCTCCTTCATCGGCTTCTGCGTCGCAGGCCTCTTCATGGTCGCGGCCAACCCCGTCGGCTTCTGGGCCGGAATCGCCGTCGTCTTCCTCGGCGGGATCGTCGGCCTCGCGATGAAGGCCGCTGGTCTCGGTATGCCGAAGGAATCCGCGGAGATGGCCCAGGCACGGGCCCGCGCTGCACAGGCCCAGGTCTCCTGACGCCACGCGGCACCCGTACGAATGCGAGGCGCAGCCCGGCCGGGCTGCGCCTTTCCGCGTCAGCGGGGACAATCAGCGGGTGGACGCATCGCCTACCCCCGTCGCCCCGCCGGTCTTCCCCCCGGCCCCCGTACCCGCCTCGCGCATCCGGCGGCTGGCCACGCCGGTCGGCGTCATGGCCGTCGTCGTCGGCGCGTTCGGCTACGTCGGTGCCGTCGATCCCAACGAGCCCGGCCACTACCCGCTCTGCCCGCTGCTGAGGTTCACCGGGCTCTACTGTCCGGGCTGCGGCGGACTGCGCAGCGCCCACGCCGTCGCGCACGGCGACATCGCCGCCGCCCTCGGCTCCAACGCGCTCGCCGTCGCCGGCTACGGGGCCCTCGCCGTGCTGTGGGCCGTCTGGATGGTCCGCGCAGTCCGGGGCAGGCCCATGAGTCTCGCCGCGAAACCCGTTGTCTGGTGGGGAATCGGGGCCGTGCTGCTGGTCTTCTCGGTCGTCCGGAATCTACCGATCGGTTCGTTTCTGGCACCTTGAATGCCCAGGTAGTGGGACATTCACCCGCCGGATTCGGGCCCTTCGCCCTCCTGCGGATAGCATTGACATGGCTGATCCTGTTCCCTCATCACCTCCAGGAAGGGGGCCGCTCGCGTGAGTGTGCTCGACGAGATCATCGACGGCGTACGCGCCGACCTCGCAGAGCGGCAGGCGCGCGTCAGCCTCGACGAGCTGAAGAAGCGCGCCGCGCGCGCTCCCGGAGCCAAGGACGGAGCCGCCGCCCTGCGCGGCGAGGGCGTCACCGTCATCTGCGAGGTCAAGCGTTCCAGCCCCTCCAAGGGTGCCCTGGCCGCGATCGCAGACCCGGCCGCGCTCGCCGCGGACTACGAGGCGGGCGGCGCGTCCGTCATCTCGGTCCTCACCGAGGAGCGCCGCTTCGGCGGCTCGCTCGCCGACCTGGAGGCCGTCCGCGCCAAGGTCGACATCCCGGTCCTGCGCAAGGACTTCATCGTCACCTCGTACCAGCTCTGGGAGGCCCGCGCCTACGGTGCCGACCTCGCCCTGCTGATCGTCGCCGCCCTCGACCAGGAGGCCCTGGTCTCCCTGATCGAGCGCGCCGAGTCCATCGGACTGACGCCGCTGGTCGAGGTGCACGACGAGGAGGAGGCCGAGCGCGCCGTGGACGCCGGGGCGAAGGTCATCGGTGTCAACGCGCGCAACCTGAAGGACCTCAAGGTCGACCGGTCCACCTTCGAGCGCGTCGCCCCCGAGATCCCGGCCCACATCGTCAAGGTCGCCGAGTCCGGCGTCCGGGGCCCGCACGACCTGATCGCGTATGCCAACGCGGGCGCCGACGCGGTGCTCGTGGGCGAGTCGCTGGTCACCGGCCGCGACCCGCGGGCCGCCGTCGCCGACCTGGTCGCCGCCGGCGCCCACCCGGCGCTCCGGCACGGACGGAGCTGACCCGGCCCGTGTCCGCCGACCGTCCCGCGTCCCGTCTCCGACGGGGCCTGTGCTCCACCGGAGCCACGGCCCGGGTTCCGTACGCGCCGCCGGCGCGCGGCTGCCTCCCGCCCGACGCCCGCCACCACCCTCAGGCGAGGCGCTGCGCGCCGCCCTTCTGGCATCGCGGCTGCCGCGCCCCGGCGCGCCGCGTGCACGGCCGGCGGGTGCGGTACGTGATCGGCGACGAGCCCGGCCAGGTCAACGGCATGCGATGGCGCACGGGGAACGCGCTGTAGCGAGCCCCGGCCGACGTACCGCACCACTCCCTTCGTACGTACGACCGCACCGCCCGACCGATCAACGGTCGCGGTGGCGCTCCGCTCACGGCGCATACGGTGAATCCACCCATTGCGATGTCGAGGAGCACGTCGGATGTCATCTGACTTCTTCATCCCGGACCCGGAGGGTCTGATCCC
The DNA here is from genome assembly GCF_053594575.1 of Streptomyces sp. NPDC001880. NCBI lineage: Bacteria > Bacillati > Actinomycetota > Actinomycetes > Kitasatosporales > Streptomycetaceae > Streptomyces > Streptomyces sp. NPDC001880. The sequence continues at coordinate 248,715 of NZ_JBSFET010000001.1, read as the reverse complement.
CAGCGCCGAGGGGTACTTCGGTGCGTTCGGCGGCAAGTTCATCCCGGAGGCGCTCGTCGCCGCCGTGGACGAGGTCGCCGTCGAGTACGACAAGGCCAAGGCCGACCCGGCCTTCGCCGCCGAGCTCAACGAGCTCATGGTCAACTACACCGGCCGGCCCAGCGCCCTGACCGAGGTCCCGCGCTTCGCGGAGCACGCGGGCGGCGCCCGGATCTTCCTCAAGCGCGAGGACCTCAACCACACCGGCTCACACAAGATCAACAACGTGCTGGGCCAGGCGCTGCTGACCAAACGCATGGGCAAGACCCGGGTCATCGCCGAGACCGGCGCCGGCCAGCACGGCGTCGCCACCGCGACCGCCTGCGCGCTCTTCGGCCTCGAATGCACCATTTACATGGGTGAGATCGACACCGAGCGGCAGGCGCTGAACGTGGCGCGGATGCGGATGCTCGGCGCCGAGGTCATCGCCGTGAAGTCCGGCTCCAGGACCCTGAAGGACGCGATCAACGAGGCGTTCCGCGACTGGGTCGCCAATGTGGACCGCACGCACTACCTCTTCGGCACCGTCGCGGGACCGCACCCCTTCCCGGCCATGGTCCGCGACTTCCACCGGGTCATCGGTGTCGAGGCCCGCCGCCAGATCCTGGAGCGGACCGGCCGGCTGCCGGACGCCGCCATCGCCTGCGTCGGCGGCGGCTCCAACGCCATCGGGCTCTTCCACGCCTTCATCCCGGACGCGCACGTACGGCTGATCGGCTGCGAGCCCGCCGGACACGGCGTGGAGACCGGCGAGCACGCGGCGACCCTGACCGCGGGCGAGCCCGGCATCCTGCACGGCTCGCGCAGCTACGTCCTCCAGGACGACGAGGGCCAGATCACCGAGCCGTACTCCATCTCGGCCGGTCTCGACTACCCGGGCATCGGCCCGGAACACGCGTACCTCAAGGACATCGGCCGCGGTGAATACCGCGCGGTCACCGACGACGCCGCCATGCAGTCGCTGCGACTCCTCTCCCGTACCGAAGGGATCATTCCGGCCATCGAGAGCGCCCACGCGCTGGCCGGAGCCCTGGAGGTCGGGAAGGAGCTCGGCAAGGACGGACTGCTCGTGGTCAATCTGTCCGGCCGCGGCGACAAGGACATGGACACGGCAGCCCGCTACTTCGGGCTGTACGACGCGACCGACGGGGTCGTCGAGCCCGATGTGGCCGATGGGGAAGAGGAGATCACCAAGTGAGCGGCAATGTGGAGCTGTTGAGTTCCTCCCTCGCACAGGCGAAGGCGGAGAACAGGGCCGCACTCATCGCGTACCTCCCGGCCGGCTTCCCGACCGTAGACGGCGCGATCGAGGCCGTGAAGGCGGTCGTGGCGGGCGGCGCCGACATCGTCGAGGTGGGGCTGCCGCACAGCGACCCGGTGCTCGACGGACCGGTCATCCAGACCGCCGACGACATCGCCCTGCGCGGCGGTGTGAAGATCGCCGATGTCATGCGCACGGTCCGTGAGGCGTACGAGGCGACCGGTGTCCCGATCCTCGTCATGACGTACTGGAACCCGATCGACCGGTACGGCGTCGAGCGCTTCACCGCGGAGCTCGCCGAGGCGGGCGGCGCCGGGTGCATCCTGCCCGACCTGCCGGTCCAGGAGTCCGCGCTGTGGCGCGAGCACGCCGACAAGCACGGTCTCGCGACCGTCTTCGTCGTCGCGCCCAGCAGCAAGGACGCGCGCCTCGCCACCATCACCGCGGCCGGCTCCGGCTTCGTCTACGCGGCCTCGCTGATGGGTGTCACCGGCACCCGCGAGTCGGTCGGCGACCAGGCCCAGGACCTGGTCCGGCGCACCCGCGCCACGACGGCCCTGCCGGTCTGCGTCGGCCTCGGCGTCTCCAACGCCCGGCAGGCCGCCGAGGTGGCGGGCTTCGCGGACGGCGTGATCGTCGGCTCCGCCTTCGTCAAGGCGATGCTGGACGCCCCCGGCGAGGCGGCCGGCCTGGCCGCCGTCCGCTCCCTGGCGGGCGAGCTCGCCGAAGGCGTTCGAAAGCGCTGAATCGGGTGTAACCCAAACGGGTGGACCTGGACCGGGGAGGCACGCGTGTGCCTCCCCGGTTCGTTGCTGCGGGTGTGAGCGAGAAGAACGAACAGGGAAAAAGGGCCGCGCGAGACCGGCTCGTCCAGCAGCGTGAGCGCCAGAAGGCGAGCGAGCGCCGCAGGCGCACGCTGATCGTCGCCAGTGCGGTGGTGGGTGTGCTGGGGCTGGCCGCCGTCGTCGGCGTGATCGCCGCGAATTCGGGCGGCAAGAGCGACAAGAGCGAGGCGGGCCCCCTCGTCGCACCGTCCGGCGCGACCGGGAAGGACAGCCTGGCCATCCAGGCCGGCGCGGACAACGCCCCGTCCACGCTCACCATCTGGGAGGACTTCCGCTGCCCGGTCTGCGCCCAGCTCGAGAACGCGTTCCGCGACACGTTCCACCAGCTGGAGAGCAGCGGGCAGATCAAGATCGAGTACCACCTCGCCACGCTCATCGACGGCAATCTCGGCGGCAGCGGCTCGCTGCGCGCGGCCAACGCCGCGGCCTGTGCCCAGGACGCCGGCAAGTTCTCCGCCTACCACGACGTGCTCTACCGCAACCAGCCGCAGGAGACCGACGACGCCTTCGGTGACAACGCCAAGCTGATCGAGCTCTCGGGGAAGGTCCCGGGGCTCGACACCCCCGGATTCCGCAGCTGCGTGGAGGACGGCACGCACGACAGCTGGGTCAAGAAGTCCAACACGGCGTTCCAGAACGGCGGATTCCAGGGCACACCGACCGTGCTGCTCAACGGCGAGCCGATCTTCCCGAAGAAGGGGAACGAGCCGATCACCGAGGCGAACCTCAAGAAGTGGGTGGCCGAGGCCAACAAGGGCAAGAAGCCGGGCACGGTCACCCCCGCCCCGTCCGGGTCCTGACCGGTACCCGCGCGCCGATTCCGGCAGGGGGCGCGCGGAGCCAGGCAGGGGAAATGACCTGCCCGTTACCCACACGTTGCCGGGTGGGTTGCCGTACGCCCCACCCGGCAAGGTAGCGTCGACCCTGCCATGGACCTTGCCTTCATTCCCAGCCCGTCGACCGGCGTGATCTATCTCGGCCCGATCCCGCTCCGCGGCTACGCCTTCTGCATCATCATCGGTGTCTTCCTCGCCGTCTGGCTCGGCAACAAGCGCTGGGTCGCCCGGGGCGGCAGACCCGGCACCGTTGCCGACATCGCCGTCTGGGCCGTGCCCTTCGGCCTCGTCGGCGGCCGGCTCTATCACGTCATCACCGACTACCAGCTGTACTTCGGCGAGGGCCAGAACTGGGTCGACGCCTTCAAGATCTGGGAGGGCGGCCTCGGTATCTGGGGCGCGATCGCGCTCGGCGCCGTGGGTGCCTGGATCGGCTGCCGCCGCCGCGGGATCCCGCTGCCGGCCCTGGCCGACGCGCTCGCTCCCGGCATCGTCCTGGCCCAGGCCTGCGGCCGCTGGGGCAACTGGTTCAACCAGGAGCTGTACGGCAAGCCGACCGATCTGCCGTGGGGGCTGGAGATCAGTGAAGGCCCCAACCGGGTCGCCGGTACGTACCACCCGACGTTCCTGTACGAGTCGCTGTGGTGCATCGGCGTCGCCGTGCTGGTGATCTGGGCGGACCGCCGCTTCAAGCTCGGACACGGCAGGGCGTTCGCGCTGTACGTCGCCGCGTACTGCTCGGGGCGGGCCTGGATCGAGTACATGCGGGTCGACGAGGCCCACCACATCCTGGGGCTGCGCCTGAATGTGTGGACCGCGCTGATCGTGTTCGTGCTGGCGGTGACGTACATGGTGATCTCGGCGAAGGTACGGCCGGGGCGCGAGGAAGTCGTGGAGCCGGGCGCCGCCGAGGAAGCGGCGGAGGCAGCGGAGGCGGCGAAGGCCGGTGACACCGACGGCGTCGAGGACGCCGAGGGTTCCAAGAGCTCCAAGGCTGCCGGGGGTGACGCGGACAGGGCCCCGGAGGCCGACGGCGACGCCGGGCCCGCGGCCGCCGCCAAGACCCTGGAGAAGAGCGACACCGCGGAGGCGGCCAAGAACGGCTGAGCCGTGTGAACCCGTGCGCGGGCCCCGGACCGACCCGGTCCGGGGCCCGCGCACTTGTTCACGCATCGGCCAGCGCCAACGTCCTGCGGGCCGAGGCCACCACCGCCGCATCGACGAACCGGCCGTCCGGCAGGGCCAGCGCGCCCTCCTCCGTCACGGCCGCCGCCACGATCTCCTGTGCCGCCGCGATCTCCTTCGGCGTCGGGCGGAACGCCCGCTCGATCACCGGGAGCTGGCGGGGATGGATCGCCGCCCGGCCCAGGAAGCCCAGCGCACGGCCGTGTGCGCAGGACATCCACAGGCCGTCCAGGTCCCGGACGTCCGGGAACACCGACTGGGCGGGCGGGGCCAGTCCGGCCGCGCGGGCGGCGACCACCACCCGGCTGCGCGACCAGTCGAGCCCGGCGTCCTCCCGTACCCCCAGGTCGGCCCGGAGGTCCGCCTCGCCGAGGGCGATGGAGCGCACCTGGGGATGGGCGGCTGCGACCGAGTACGCGTGCTCGATGCCGAGCGCCGACTCCAGCAGCGGACAGAGCGCGACGCCCGGCGCCACGGCCGCGATGTGATGGACGGACGCCGCATGCGTGATCTTGGGCAGCCGCAGTTCGGCGAGGCCCGGCAGCCCGGCCAGAGCGAGGATGTCCGCCTCGGTGTGGACCCGGACATGGATCGGCACGGCTCCGTCCCCGGCCGCTTCGGACAGCAGCTCGGCGGTGGCCGACCGCGCGTACTCCTTGCGGTCCGGCGCCACCGCGTCCTCCAGATCCACGATCACCACGTCCGCGCCCGATTCCCGCGCCTTGCGCACCACCTCCGGCCGGTCCCCGGGGACGTACAGCCAGGTGAGCGGGACCGCAGCCGTCACAGCACCTCCTGGGCCCGCAGCGCGGCGATCTCCGGGGCCGACAGGCCCAGCCCGGTCAGGATCTCCTCGGTGTCCGCGCCGTGCGGCCGGCCCGCCCAGCGGATCGCGCCCGGCGTCGCCGAGAGCCGGAAGAGCACGTTCTGCATCCTCAGCGGACCCAGCTCCGGATCGTCGACCTCGGTGACGGAGTCCAGCGCCCGGTACTGCGGGTCCTCCATCACGTCCTGGATGTCGTGGATCGGTGCGATGGCCGCCTCCGCCTTCTCGAAGGCCGAGACCGCCTCGTCCCGGGTGTGCCGGGCGATCCAGTTGCCGACCGCCTCGTCGAGTTCGTCGGCGTGTTCGGCGCGGGTGGTGCCGGAGGTGAACCAGGGCTTGTCGATCAGCTCGGCCCGGCCGACCAGGTGCATCACCCGTTCCGCGATCGACTGCGCGGAGGTGGAGACCGCCACCCAGCGCCCGTCCGAGGTGCGGTAGGTGTTGCGCGGGGCGTTGTTGCGGGAGCGGTTGCCGGTGCGCGGCTGTACGTAGCCGAGCTGGTCGTACCAGATGGGCTGCGGGCCGAGCACGGTCAGGATCGGCTCGATGATCGCCATGTCGACGATCTGCCCCTGACCGGTGCGCTCGCGCCCGGCGAGCGCGGCCATCACGGCATACGCGGTGGCCAGCGCGGCGATCGAGTCGGCGAGCCCGAACGGCGGCAGCGTGGGCGGCCCGTCCGGCTCCCCGGTGATCGCGGCGAACCCGCTCATCGCCTCGGCCAGGGTGCCGAAGCCGGGGCGGTTCGCGTACGGGCCGAACTGTCCGAAACCGGTGACCCTGACCAGGACCAGCCGCGGGTTGACCGCGTGCAGCTCCGGCCAGCCCAGCCCCCAGCGCTCCAGCGTCCCCGGCCGGAAGTTCTCGATGATCACATCGGTCTCGGCGGCGAGCCGGAGCAGGACGTCACGGCCGCCGGGGGTGGACAGGTCGAGGGCCAGATTGCGCTTGTTGCGGCCGAGCAGCTTCCACCACAGGCCGACGCCGTCCTTCGTGGGACCGTGCCCGCGCGAGGGGTCGGGCCTGCGCGGATGCTCGACCTTGATCACCTCGGCGCCGAAGTCGCCGAGCAGGGTGGCGGAGAGCGGACCGGCGAAGAGCGTGGCGAGGTCGACGACCCGCAGCCCGGTCAGGGGGGCCTGCGCGGGCGCGGTCATGCGGCGTCGATCTCGGTGCGGTACGGCATGGAGGTCGAGGCGCCCGGCCGCTGAACGCAGAGCGCGGCGGCCGACGAAGCCCAGGCCAGCGACTCCGGTACGGGCCGTCGCTCGCCGAGCGCGACGGCGAGCGTGCCGACGAAGGTGTCGCCCGCCCCCGTGGTGTCGACGGCGGTGACCTCGGGGGCCGGGAAGACGACGGGCTCCCCGCCCCGGGCCGCGTACAGGCAGCCCTTCGCGCCGAGCGTGACGATCACCGCGGGGACCTGGCTGAGCAGATGGCGCGCCGCCGCATGGGGATCGGCGAAGCCGGTCAGCGCGGCCGCCTCGTGCTCATTGGGGATCAACAGATCGACACAGTCCAGGAGTTCGGTGGGCAAGGGCTGCACGGGGGAGGGGGTGAGGATGGTCCGTACGCCCTGGGCGTGCGCCACCCGTGCGCCCTCGATCACCGCGGACAGCGGCAGCTCCAGCTGGAGCAGCAGCAGATCGGCGCCCGCGACGGCGGCCATCTCGCCGGGGCCGAGGGCGGTGACGGTGCCGTTGGCGCCGGGGATCACCACGATGGAGTTGGCGCCCGTGTCGTCGACGACGATGTGCGCGGTGCCGCTGGGGCCCTCGGCGGTGTGCAGCAGATCGGTGTCGACGCCCGCATGCTCCAGACCGGCCCGGAGCTGCGAGCCGTAGACGTCGTCGCCCACCGCGCCGATCATCGTCACATCGCCGCCCGCGCGGGCGGCGGCGACGGCCTGGTTGGCGCCCTTGCCGCCGGGGACGGTGCGGAATTCCCGCCCGGTGACGGTCTCTCCGGGCTCCGGAGCCCGTGCGACGTATGCGACGAGGTCCATATTGGTGCTGCCGAGCACCGCGATGCGGGTCATGGGCACAACGCCTCCTTCTGGGTGAGTCGGTGGGTCTGTTCTGCCAGTTCGTCGAAGCCGATGGAGTCGAAGCCGGGGACGGACGAGGCGAGACGGTTCTTCAGCGGGGTGGTCCAGCGGCCGGGCAGCAGGGAAGGGGCCCCGGCCAGCAGCCCGGTGAGCGAACCGGCGGTCGCGCCGTTGGAGTCGGTGTCCCAGCCGCCCGACACCGTGCGGCAGATGGAGAGCGAGAAGTCGCCGTCGGCATGGGTGAGGGCGGCGGCGAGCAGTGCGGCGTTGGGCAGCACATGGACCCAGTGGTACCTGCCGTACTCGGCGTGCAGCCGGTCGGCCACCGCGTCGAAACCGGCGCCGCTCCGGGCCGCCTCGACACCGAAGAGCACCGCGTGGGCGAACCGCGAACGCGGCGGTACGACCCGCAGCCCGGCGGCGAGGCACCCGTGCACATCCCTCTCGCCCCCGGCCGCCTCGGCGAGCGCCGCTGCGGTGAACATCGCCCCGTACACCCCGTTGGCGGTGTGGCTGAGCGCGGCGTCCCGGTGCGCCTGCTCGGCGGCGGCCGACGGGTCGCCCGGATGGGTCCAGCCGTGCACATCGGCCCGGATCTGCGCGCCGATCCATTCCCGGAAGGGGTTGCGGTAGCGGGCGGTGCACGGGGGTTCGATGCCGTCCAGCAGGTTGCGGTACGCGACCCGCTCGGCGGTGAAGGTCCGGCCGGCCGGCAGTTCGTCGAGCCAGAGCCTCGCGAGATCTCCGGTGCTGAAGGACGGGCCGTACCGCTGGAGCAACAGCACAGTGAGCAAGGGGTAGTTGAGGTCGTCGTCCTCGGGCATGCCGTCGATGTTCTCGGCCAGCGAGTTGGGTGCGGAGCGGCGGTTCCAGGGGTAGGTGGCGGCCAGTGCGGCGGGCAGGTTCTCGGCGGTGAACCAGGTGGCGAGCGGCCAGTTGCCGGTGGCGCGGGCCAGGGCGCGGATGCCGTCCAGCGGCAGCTTCTCGACGGGCTTGCCGAGCAGGCAGCCGGCCGCCCGGCCCAGCCAGGCGGCGTGCAGCCGGTCCCGGCTCACCGGCGGCGCGTGGGGGCGGGGCGCCGGCCAGTCCGGGCAGGCGGCCCGGATCGCGGCGAACTCCGTCGGCTCGTCGATCGCCAACGGCGACTCCAGCAGAGCCAGTTCGTCGAGCAGCCGCTCGGCCAGCGCACGCAGCTCCGGCGCCGGAGGGGTGGAGGCGCCCGCGCGCTCCGGGGCGGGGGCGCCGCCCGCTTCGTACCACCGGCGCGCGACGGCTCGTGCGTCCCGACCGTCCTCGGCCGCCTGCCGCAACTCGTGCCCGACGAGGTCCTCGGGCTGCACCCATGTCACCCGTACGGTCATGGCGTACCCGCCAGCGCGGTGAACGCCGATTCGTGCGCGCGGCGCCGGGCCGTGTCCCGTACGAACACCTCGCGGGCGACGTCCGCCAGGGTCCGTGCGGGTGTGCGCAGATCGAGACGGCTGGCCTCGGCGACCGTTTTCACCCAGGTGGCGGGGATCGCCCGTTCGCCGTGGAGCGCGCCCGCGACGGCGCCGCTCATCGTGGCGATCGAGTCGCAGTCCCGGCCGTAGTTGACCGAGCCGAGGACCGTGTGCCGGTAGTCGCCGTCCGCGACGAGCAGCATCCCGAGCGCGATCGGCAGCTCCTCGATGGCATGCAGCCGTGACGGCCGGCGGGCACCGAGGGACGGCTCGCGGTAGTCGGGTCCGACCGTGTCGAAGGGGGCGACCGCGGCACGCAGCGGGGTCAGCGCCGACTCGAAGTCGCTGTGTCCACAGGCCACTTCGCACACCGCCTCGATCGCGGAGCGGGTGCCGTCCTTGGCGAGCGCCAGACAGGTGTCGACGACGCTCGTCGGGGTCGCGCCCGGGACGCAGGCGGCGGCGACGGCCGCCGCGAAGACCCCGGCTGCCTCCCTGCCGTAGCTCGACTGGTGGGCACCGGCGACATCCAGCGCCTCGGCGTAAGCGGCCTCCGGGTGGGCGGCGTTGACCAGGCCGACCGGGGCCATGTACATCGCCGCACCGCAGTTGACGATGTTCCCGTTGCCCGCCTCGCGCGGATCGACATGGCCGTAGTGCAGCCGGGCGACGATCCACTTCTCGGCGAGGAAGATCCGCTGGAGCGGCAGCGCCTCGGCCTCCAGCTCCGGGATCCAGCGGGGGCCCGAGATCAGCTCGGGCACGAGATGCCCGGCGACCGCGTAGGCGTCGAGATGGTCGCGCACGGCGCCGTACACCCGCACCAGCGCGTGGGTCATCAAGGTGTCGTCGGTGACGTGTCCGTCGCCCTTGTGGTACGGGGCGATGGGGCGCGCGGTGCGCCAGTTCTCGCCGTCCCACGGGCCCACGATGCCGTCGATCCGCCCGCCGTGGCGGGCCACGATCTGCTCGGGGGACCGGCCCTCCACCGGACCGCCGAGCGCGTCGCCGACCGCGGAGCCGACGAGTGCGCCCGTGATCCGTTCATCGAGTGTGAGTGTCGTGGGTCCGGCCTCGGGCCGTAGGGGCATCGTGGATGTCATGTCCGAATTGTCCACCCAGGGGCTTCGGTTCCGTGTCTGCCAGCAGCCCGGCGAGTTCGACGAGGTCGGTCCCCGCGAGCCGGGGCAGCGCACAGCCCGCGAGGGTGCGGCAGGCCTCGCGCCAGCCGTCCGGGACAGCGCCGATTCCGCCGAGCGCACCGGTCAGCGCGCCGGCCAGGGCGGGCGCGGAGTCGGCCACCCGGGACAGGCAGGCAGCCGCGGGAACGGCCTGGGCGATCCGGCCGCGGGCGGCGGTGGCCAGGGCGAGGGCGACCGGGACGGTCTCGGCGGCGGCGATCCCGTAGCTGTAGACATGGTCGACGATCTGATGCTCCAGCACCGGCACCAGGGCGAAGGCGCCCGTCGCCTCCCCGACGAAGTCGCGGGCGATCCGGACGGCGTGGGCGGCGTTGCGCGCGATCTCGGTGCCGTCGGGGAGCTGTGCGAGCGCGGCGTTCACCGCGGTGTCCACGTCCGCGCCGCCGAGCGCCTCGGCGATCGCCGCCGCCATCGCGCGGGCCCCGTGCACCCCGTCGCCGTCCTGGGTGTAGCGCGCGTCGAACTCGGCGAGGTCGGCGGCGGCGGCCGGGTCCGCGGGGTGGGCGACGGCGAGCACGGCGGCCCGTACGCAGGCCGCGTCGTCGAAATAGTGCGGGTTGTCGTGGCCGGTGGCGGGCGGGCGCAGCCCGGCGGCGAGATTGCCGAGCCCGGCCCGTACCGAGATCCGGGCGCGCAGCGGGAGCACCGCGGATTCGACCTCGGGGGCACGGGCGGCGGCCGCGGCGACCTCGGCCGCCAGGGCGTTCCAGGCGACGTCGACGGCGGCCCGCACCCGGCGTTGGGGGGAGAGCCCGTGCAGCGGACCGGCCGCCGATGCGAGCACGGTCCCGGCGGCGAAGGCCGCCCATTCGGCGTCGTCGGAGGGCCCCAGCCGCAGCGGCTCGGGCGGCTGGTTGAGTGCGATGGGCACGGGCAGCGTGGTCGTGGCGTTCTGCTCGGCAAAGGTGTCGAGCTCCCGGGTGAGCCGCCGGGTCCACTCGGGCATCCGGGCCGCCCGGTGCCGTGCGGCGGGCCACCCGGCGGCGTCCCCGGCGGCGAGCCCGAGCAACAGCCCCTCGATCCGGGCCCGGTGCCCGGCGGCGGAGCGGGTACGGGGGCGGGCGGCCGGGGACGCGGGGGTGCGGGGGGTGCCGGCGTCCGAGGGCCGCGCCTGCCGCGCTCCCGCGTCCGTACGTGAACGGTGCCGGGCCGGGGCCTCGTCGTCGGTGCGGCCGCCGCCGCGCGGCGTGGCGTTCTTGTGCGTTCCGCCCGCCGCGTACACCCCGCCCGCGTCGTCGGCCTCGTCCGGGGTGAGCAACTCCGCGACGTCCAGCACGTGATGGCCCCGCATGGCCGGCAGACAGCTGCCCCGGACCGGGCCGATCGCGTCCCCCCACTGCGGCGGGATCGCCGACTCCCCGTTCAGGGCACCGGCCAGGGCACCCGCCACCGCGGCCGTGGTGTCCGCGTCGCGGCCCATGTTGACCGCCGTCAGCACCGCCGTACGGAAGTCGCCGCGCGCCGCCGCGAACGCCCCGAAGGCCAGGCCCACCGCCTCGGGCGCCAGGTCCGTCCACGGGTAGCCGCCGATCACCACCGCGGAGCGCACCGCGCGTTCCATGGTGAGCCGGTCGGGGTGGGCGCGCTGCGCCGCGGCCACCGCGCGCCGCAGCGAACGCGCCGTCCAGGAGTCCATGGGGACGACCGACAGCGCGGCGGCGATCACCGCCGCGACCCCGGCACCCGTCATCGCGGCGGCCACCCCGGCCGCCACCGCCTGGCCGCCGTAGATGCCCTCCCCGTCATGGCTGACCCGCCCGTCCACCGCGACCAGCCGCGCCGCCTCGTCCGGCCGGCCGGCCGCGAAGACCCCGAACGGCGCCGCTCTCATCGCCAGGCCGTCGCTCCAGGCGTGCCGGTGCTGGGCGGAGATCGGGGCGGCGAGACCCCGGCGCAGATTCTCCAGCGTCCCCCGTTCGCTGAACCCGGCACCGCGGAACTGCACCTCGTCGAGATCGGCGATCCACAGATGCCAGGCCCGCTCCACATGCGTGACGGTCAGCGCGGAGCCGTGCCGGGCGAGCAGCAGCCCGGAGAAGATCGCGTACTCCGTGTCGTCCGTGCCCGCGGGGTCGTCGCTCACGAAGCCCTCGATCCGGCCCCAGCGGCGGCGGATCTCCGACGGCCGCAGATTCTCCGCCGGTGCGCCCAGCGCGTCCCCGACCGCGAGACCGAGCAAGCAGCCGCGGGCCCGGCCGGCGAGGTCTCCCCGGGGCACCTCGGGCCGGCCGGTGCCGCCCGTCCGCGGCTCCGCCGGATCTCCTGTGATCAACTCCATCGCGTCGACCCTTCGCTCGCGCCGAGCCAGTTCTCGTACCCCCTCGTTCGATCTGTGCCACGCGGAGCCCGTTCGGAGGCCGACCATCACAACAAAAGGGCCAGTCGGATGAAGAGCCGGATGCGGCGGGGCAGGCCGTACCCGGGCCTCCCGGCAGCTGCTCACGGAGGGTGGTAAGTACGGCCTGCCTTGCTGGCGGGGGCCGTTTTTCGTGCGTACTTTCGATGGTGTCGAGCGGGGTCGGGGCGAGCGGATTCCGCCGCCGGAGAAGGGGAGAGCTGTGTCCATCATCGAGACCGACGCCGTACTGCACGAAGCACACCGTGACAACCACACCCACCGTGATGTGAACGGCGGCTGGCTGCGTCCGGCGGTGTTCGGTGCCATGGACGGGCTGGTCTCCAACCTCGCGCTGATGACCGGCGTCGCGGGCGGCTCGGTCTCCCAGCAGACGATCGTGATCACCGGTCTGGCGGGCCTGGCCGCCGGTGCGTTCTCCATGGCGGCCGGCGAATACACCTCAGTGGCCTCGCAGCGCGAACTCGTCGAGGCCGAACTCGATGTCGAGCGGCGTGAGTTGCGCAAGCACCCCAAGGACGAGGAGCGGGAGCTCGCCGAGCTCTACGAGTCCCGCGGTGTGGAGTCCGGGCTCGCCCGCGAGGTCGCTCGGCAGCTGTCGCGCGACCCGGAGCAGGCCCTGGAGATACACGCCCGCGAGGAGCTGGGCATCGATCCGGGCGATCTGCCCTCGCCGCTCGTCGCCGCGATGTCGTCGTTCGGCGCCTTCGCGCTGGGCGCCCTGCTGCCCGTGCTGCCGTATCTGCTCGGGGCGAGCGCCCTGTGGCCGGCCGTGCTGCTCGCGCTGCTCGGGCTGTTCGCCTGCGGCGCGGTGGTGGCCAGGGTGACGGCCCGCAGCTGGCTGTACAGCGGACTGCGTCAGCTGGCGCTCGGCGGGGCCGCGGCGGCCATCACCTACGGTCTGGGCACGCTGTTCGGTGTGGCCGTCGGGGGCTGATCCCTCGAAGGTCCGGGCACCCATTCCGGCAGGCGGGCGTGGGTGCCCGTAACGCGTCCGCCATCCGTGTGATGTACGTCTTGGTGACTGACTCTGGGCGGAGCGGCTCCCGCGGGCATAAAATGAGTCCTTATGCAGGGCTGCACATAAGTAGCCACTATCCGGCGGTTTCATTTCCTTCACCGCCGGGCAATCCGTAGACACCGCGGGCAACGACGCCTGCTCTCTGCGGTCCCCCAGGGCGCCGATCCTCCGAATGCGACCCACCCCCACCGTTTCGGGCGGTGTCCGCATGTTGGAACGAACTATCCGCTTCTTGAGAAGCGCCCCATTATGTAACCTGCACGAAATTTCGCAGAGGGCCAACGTCGTCCCTCGGCACTGCACATGCCACGACGACGACGGGAGAGCCGATGCGCATCCACGCCTGGTCGCCCATGGACGGTCGCCCCGCCCAGCAGGGGATGTACGACCCCCGTAACGAGCACGACGCCTGTGGTGTCGGGTTCGTGGCCACTCTGACCGGTGTGGCCAGCCATGAGCTGGTCGAGCAGGCGCTGACCGTACTGCGCAATCTCGAACACCGCGGTGCCACCGGATCCGAGCCCGACTCCGGCGACGGCGCCGGGATCCTCCTCCAGGTGCCGGACGCCTTCCTGCGCGAAGAGGCCGCCTTCGACCTACCCGAGGCCGGCCGCTACGCCGTCGGAATCGCCTTCCTGCCCGCCGACGACTCCACCGAGGCCGTCCGCAAGCTGGAGAAGATCGCCACCGAGGAGGGCCTGAAGGTCCTCGGCTGGCGCCAGGTCCCCGTCACCCCCGGCATCCTCGGCAAGGGCGCCCACGCCACCATGCCCGAGTTCCGGCAGCTCTTCGTGGCGGACGGCGAGAACACCGGCATCGCCCTCGACCGCAAGGCCTTCGTGCTGCGCAAGCGCGCCGAGCGGGAGGCCGGGGTGTACTTCCCCTCGCTCTCCGCCCGCACGATCGTCTACAAGGGCATGCTCACCACCGGGCAGCTGGAGCCGTTCTTCCCGGACCTCTCCGACCGCCGCTTCGCCACCGCGGTCGCCCTGGTCCACTCACGGTTCTCCACCAACACCTTCCCGAGCTGGCCGCTCGCCCACCCGTACCGCTTCGTCGCACACAACGGCGAGATCAACACGGTCAAGGGCAACCGCAACTGGATGAAGGCCCGCGAGTCCCAGCTCGCCTCCAGCCTGTTCGGTGAGGCCCAGCTCGACCGGATCTTCCCCGTCTGCACCCCCGACGCCTCCGACTCCGCCTCCTTCGACGAGGTCCTGGAGCTGCTCCACCTCGGTGGCCGTTCGCTGCCGCACTCGGTGCTGATGATGGTTCCCGAGGCGTGGGAGAGCCCCGAATCGATGAACTCCATGGACGCAGCCCGCCGCGCCTTCTACCGGTACCACTCCACGATGATGGAGCCCTGGGACGGCCCGGCCTGCGTCACCTTCACCGACGGCACCCAGGTCGGCGCGGTCCTGGACCGCAACGGCCTGCGCCCCGGCCGTTACTGGGTCACCGGCGACGGCCTCGTCGTACTCTCCTCCGAGGTCGGTGTCCTGGACATCGACCCCGCCGAGGTCGTCCGCAAGGGCCGCCTCCAGCCCGGGAAGATGTTCCTCGTCGACACGGCCGAGGGCCGCATCATCGAGGACGACGAGATCAAGGCCGCCCTCGCCGCGGAGCAGCCGTACGAGGAGTGGCTGGAGACCGGCGAGATCGAGCTGGAGGACCTCCCCGAGCGGGAGCACATCGTGCACACGCACGCCTCCGTCACCCGCCGCCAGCAGACCTTCGGCTACACCGAGGAAGAGCTCCGCGTCATCCTCGCGCCGATGGCCCGCACCGCCGGCGAGCCGCTCGGCTCCATGGGCACGGACTCGCCGATCGCCGCGCTCTCCGAACGCCCCAGGCTGCTCTTCGACTACTTCACCCAGCTGTTCGCGCAGGTCACCAACCCGCCGCTGGACGCCATCCGCGAGGAGCTCGTCACCTCGCTGCGCTCCACGGTCGGCCCGCAGGGCAACCTGCTGGCGCCGACCACCGCGTCGTGCCGCAGTGTCACGCTGCCGTTCCCGGTGATCGACAACGACGAGCTGGCCAAGCTGATACACATCAACGCCGACGGCGACATGCCGGGCATGAAGGCCGCCACTCTCTCCGGCCTCTACCGGGTCGGCGGTGGCGGCGAAGCCCTCGCCGCCCGGATCGAGCAGATCTGCGCCGAGGTCGACGCCGCCATGGAGGACGGCGCACGCCTGGTCGTCCTCTCCGACCGGCACTCCGACGCCGAGCACGCCCCGATCCCGTCGCTGCTGCTCACCTCGTCCGTCCACCACCACCTCATCCGCACCAAGCAGCGCACCCAGGTGGGTCTGCTGGTCGAGGCAGGGGACGTCCGCGAGGTCCACCACGTCGCGCTGCTCATCGGCTACGGCGCCGCCGCGGTCAACCCGTACCTCGCGATGGAGTCCGTCGAGGACCTGGTCCGCGCCGGTACGTTCATCGAGGGCATCGAGCCCGAGAACGCCATCCGGAACCTGATCCACGCGCTCGGCAAGGGCGTCCTGAAGGTCATGTCCAAGATGGGCATCTCGACGGTCGCCTCCTACCGGGGCGCCCAGGTCTTCGAGGCCGTCGGCCTGGACGAGGAATTCGTCGCGAAGTACTTCAACGGCACCGCCACCAAGATCGGCGGCGCCGGCCTCGACGTCATCGCCAGGGAGGTCGAGGCCCGGCACGCCAAGGCCTACCCCGCTTCCGGCATCGCCGCCTCGCACCGCGCGCTGGAGATCGGCGGCGAGTACCAGTGGCGCCGCGAGGGCGAGCCGCACCTGTTCGACCCGGAGACGGTCTTCCGCCTCCAGCACGCCACGCGCAACAAGCGCTACGACATCTTCAAGAAGTACACGGACCGGGTGAACGAGCAGTCCGAGCGGCTGATGACGCTCCGCGGCCTGTTCGGCTTCAGGAGTGACCGCGAGCCGGTCTCCGTCGACGAGGTCGAGTCCGTCTCCGACATCGTCAAGCGCTTCTCCACCGGCGCCATGTCGTACGGCTCGATCTCCCGCGAGGCGCACGAGACCCTCGCCATCGCCATGAACCAGCTGGGCGGCAAGTCCAACACCGGTGAGGGCGGCGAGGACGCCGACCGGCTCTACGACCCGGCGCGCCGCTCGTCCATCAAGCAGGTCGCCTCCGGCCGCTTCGGTGTGACCAGCGAGTACCTGGTCAACGCGGACGACATCCAGATCAAGATGGCGCAGGGCGCCAAGCCCGGCGAGGGCGGGCAGCTGCCCGGCCACAAGGTCTACCCGTGGGTCGCGAAGACCCGGCACTCCACCCCGGGTGTCGGTCTGATCTCGCCGCCGCCGCACCACGACATCTACTCCATCGAGGATCTGGCCCAGCTGATCCACGACCTCAAGAACGCCAACCCGGCGGCCCGCATCCACGTGAAGCTGGTCTCCGAGGTCGGGGTCGGCACGGTAGCCGCCGGTGTCTCCAAGGCGCACGCGGACGTCGTCCTGATCT
The DNA here is from genome assembly GCF_053594575.1 of Streptomyces sp. NPDC001880. Classification (NCBI taxonomy): domain Bacteria; kingdom Bacillati; phylum Actinomycetota; class Actinomycetes; order Kitasatosporales; family Streptomycetaceae; genus Streptomyces; species Streptomyces sp. NPDC001880. The sequence goes on along the minus strand of NZ_JBSFET010000001.1, from coordinate 232,181 downwards.
CCGGCCACGACGGCGGCACCGGCGCTTCCCCCCTGACGAGCCTGAAGCACGCGGGCGGCCCCTGGGAGCTCGGCCTCGCCGAGACCCAGCAGACGCTGCTGCTCAACGGCCTGCGCGACCGCATCGTCGTCCAGACCGACGGCCAGCTGAAGACCGGCCGCGACGTGGTCGTCGCCGCGCTGCTGGGCGCCGAGGAGTTCGGTTTCGCCACCGCGCCGCTCGTCGTCTCCGGCTGCGTCATGATGCGCGTCTGCCACCTGGACACCTGCCCGGTCGGCATCGCCACCCAGAACCCGGTCCTGCGGGACCGCTTCTCCGGCAAGGCCGAGTACGTCGTCAACTTCTTCGAGTTCATCGCCCAGGAGGTCCGCGAGATCCTCGCCGAGCTGGGCTTCCGTACGATCGAAGAGGCCGTCGGCCACGCCGAGCTGCTCGACACCGACCGTGCGATCACGCACTGGAAGGCACAGGGCCTCGACCTGGAGCCACTGTTCCACGTCCCCGAGCTGCCCGAGGGCGCGGTCCGCCACCAGCGGATCGAGCAGGACCACGGCCTGGCCAAGGCCCTCGACAACGAGCTGATCAGGCTCGCCGCCGACGCCCTGAACGCGGACAGTGCCGAGACCGCCCAGCCGGTCCGGGCCCAGATCGCGATCCGCAACATCAACCGCACCGTCGGCACCATGCTCGGCCACGAGGTGACGAAGAAGTTCGGCGGCGAAGGTCTGCCGCAGGACACCATCGACATCACCTTCACCGGTTCCGCCGGCCAGTCCTTCGGCGCGTTCGTGCCGAGCGGTGTGACGCTGCGCCTGGAGGGCGACGCCAACGACTACGTCGGCAAGGGCCTCTCCGGCGGCCGGGTCGTCGTCCGCCCGGACCGCGGCGCCGACCACCTCGCCGAGTACTCCACCATCGCGGGCAACACCATCGCCTACGGCGCCACCGGCGGCGAGCTGTTCCTGCGCGGCAGCACCGGTGAGCGGTTCTGCGTCCGCAACTCCGGCGCGACGGTCGTCTCGGAGGGTGTGGGCGACCACGGCTGCGAATACATGACCGGCGGTCACGCCGTCGTGCTCGGCGAGACCGGACGCAACTTCGCGGCCGGCATGTCGGGCGGCGTCGCGTACGTCGTCGATCTGAACCGTGACAACGTCAACGCCGGGAATCTCGGCGCGATCGAGGAGCTCTCGGAGGCCGACAAGCAGTGGCTGCACGACGTGGTGCGCCGCCACCGGGAGGAGACCGGTTCCACGGTGGCCGAGAAGCTGCTCGCCGAGTGGGACGGTGCCGACGGCGGTGTCTCCCGCTTCAGCAAGATCATCCCGTCCGCCTACAAGGCAGTGCTCGCCGCCAAGGACGCCGCTGAGCTCGCCGGTCTCTCCGAGCAGGAGACCACCGAGAAGATGATGGAGGCGGCGATCAATGGCTGACCCCAAGGGCTTTTTGACCACCGGGCGCGAGGTCGCCGAGACCCGCCCCGTGGGCGAGCGCGTCAAGGACTGGAACGAGGTCTACGTTCCGGGCTCGCTGCTCCCGATCATCAGCAAGCAGGCCGGCCGCTGCATGGACTGCGGCATCCCGTTCTGCCACAACGGCTGCCCGCTCGGAAACCTCATCCCCGAGTGGAACGACTACGCCTACCGCGAGGACTGGTCGGCCGCGTCCGAACGGCTGCACGCCACGAACAACTTCCCGGAGTTCACCGGGCGGCTCTGCCCGGCCCCGTGCGAGTCGGCGTGCGTGCTCGGCATCAACCAGCCGGCCGTCACCATCAAGAACGTCGAGGTCTCCATCATCGACAAGGCGTGGGGCAGCGGTGACGTCACCCCGCAGCCGCCCGAGCGGCTCTCCGGCAAGACCGTCGCCGTGATCGGCTCGGGTCCGGCCGGTCTCGCCGCGGCCCAGCAGCTGACCCGGGCCGGCCACACGGTCGCCGTCTACGAGCGCGCGGACCGCATCGGAGGTCTTCTCCGGTACGGCATCCCCGAGTTCAAGATGGAGAAGTCGCACATCAACCGCCGCATCGAGCAGATGCGCGCGGAAGGCACCAAGTTCCGCACCGAGACGGAGATCGGCAGGGACGTCGACGCCGCCAGGCTCCGCCGCCGGTACGACGCCGTCGTCATCGCCGCGGGTGCCACCGTCTCGCGCGATCTGCCCGTCCCGGGCCGCGAGCTGAACGGCGTGCACTTCGCCATGGAGTACCTGCCGCTGGCCAACAAGGTGCAGGAGGGCGACCTGACGGTCTCCCCGATCACCGCCGAGGGCAAGCACGTCGTCGTGATCGGCGGCGGTGACACCGGAGCCGACTGCGTCGGCACCGCCCACCGCCAGGGCGCGCTCTCCGTCACCCAGCTGGAGATCATGCCCAGGCCCGGCGAGGACCGGAACGCCAACCAGCCCTGGCCGACCTTCCCGATGCTCTACAAGGTCACCTCCGCCCACGAGGAGGGCGGCGAGCGGGTGTACTCCGTCTCCACCACCCACTTCGAGGGCGACGAGAACGGCGACGTCCAGTCGCTGCACCTGGTCGAGGTGGAGTTCAAGGACGGCAAACTGGAACAGAAGCCCGGCACCGAGCGGTCCATCCCCGCGCAGCTGGTCACCCTCGCCATGGGCTTCACCGGCACCGACCAGGCCAACGGTCTGGTCCAGCAGTTCGGCCTGGAGCTCGACGAGCGCGGCAACGTAGCGCGCGACGCGGACTTCGCCACCAACGTCGGCGGGGTCTTCGTCGCCGGCGACGCCGGCCGCGGCCAGTCCCTCATCGTGTGGGCCATCGCCGAGGGCCGCTCCGCGGCACGCGGGGTGGACCGCTACCTGACCGGAGCCAGCGCGCTGCCGGCCCCGATCCGCCCGACGGACCGAGCACTGACGGTCTGATCACGGCACACGGAGACGTCCCGCACAACGGCGTGCGGAACCGAACGCGGCGCCTGCCCGTCCCCGACCGGACGATTCGGCAGGCGCCGCGGTGCGTTCGGGGCCGGTCCCGCCGGCCCCGGCTCAGCCCGTCAGCGCGGACGTCTTGAGCACCACCAGCAGCACCAGCACGGCGAACACCACCACACCCGCGGCGGCCTGGACCGTCGTACGGCGCTTCGCCGGGGCGTAGGCGTACGCGACGGTGACGATGCCGCCCGTCAGCAGCCCGCCCAAGTGGCCCTGCCACGAGGCGAATCCGGCCGAGATCAGCATCCAGATCAGGAAGCCGGCCATGAACCGGTTCACCGCCCGCATGTCACGGCCCAGCCGTCGGTTGATGACGTAGAACGCCGCCCCGAGACCGAAGATCGCACCCGAGGCGCCCACCGTGCCGTCCGACGGCGCGATCAGGTACACCAGCACCGAACCGCCCAGCGCGGACAGCAGATACAGCGCGAGATAACGGGCCCGGCCCAGCTGCTCCTCCACGACCCGGCCCAGGTTCCACAGCGCGTACATGTTGAACACGATGTGCAGCACCCCGAACGGCAGCGGACCGAAGGACGACCCGTCCGGCGGAAGATGGAGAAAGGCGCCGGTCAGCAGCCGGTACCACTCGCCGCCCACCACCCCGACCACCTCGAAACCGGGGAAGTCCCCGGCCTCGTAGACATACTGGCCGCCGTCCGGGCCGGTCAGCCCCGCACCGAGCATCGCGAACCGGTCGATGATCCCCGGACGGATCAACTCACCCAGGTACGCCGCGATGTTGAGGCCCATCAGCACATAGGTGACGAGCGGCACCGCGGACCGCGCGACCGTGCCGCCGAACGCCGTGCGCGCCTGGCGGACCGAACGCTGCCCCTCCTTCACACACTCCACGCAGTGGTGGCCGACCGCGGCCTCGCGCATGCAGTCGGGGCAGATGAACCGTTCACAGCGGATGCAGCTGACATACGTCTCGTACGACGGATGGCGATAACAGGTGGTGGCCGCTGCTTCCACGGCAGGCTCCTTCACACGGGCGGACACGAGCGGCCGGTGGGGTCGGCGGCAGATCAAGATAGCGAACGCCGCCCGCCGCGGGCATACCCGGGTGGCCTACGCTCAAGGCTCTGGCAGGTTCCGAAACATCGAGGATCGGAGAATCCGCATGGCCGGTTCAGCCGCCGCCGCAGCAGGTGCGGCCGACCTGCTCGTCGCCGAATTCCCGCAGTGGCCGGCCGCGGCCAGGGCCCAGGGGACCGTCAAGTGACGGCGCGGGTGCTGCGGGCGGCCGGCCGAACGGCCACGGACTGGAAGAACGGCGGGGGAGTCACCCGGGAGATCGCGGCACACCCCGAGGGTGCGCCGCTGGACGCCTTCGACTGGCGGGTCAGCCTCGCCGATGTGACCGAGGACGGGCCGTTCTCCTCGTTCCCCGGCGTCGACCGCACCCTGACCGTGGTCGAGGGCGCCGGCATGGACCTCATGGTGGGCGGCGAGCACCACATCGTCGACGAGCCGTACTGGCCGCACGACTTCCCCGGTGACCCGGAGACCGACGGCAGACTCCTCGGAGGCCCGGTCGTGAACGTCAATGTGATGTGCCGCAGGGGGCGGACCAGTGCGGCGGTCGCGGTGGTGCGCGGCACCGTCCGGCTCGCGGCGCCCCCGGGCGGGGCGGTCCTGGCCATCGCGCTGGAGGACGGTGCGGTGCTCGACGGCACGGAAATCGAACTCGACCGCTACGACGCGCTGTTGACGCAGGGGGAGGAGCCGGACGTGCTCCGGACCCACGGCTGGGCCCTGCTGATCACCCTGTCGGACGGCTGACGGGCCCCCGCGGGTGGCGGGATCCAGGCCCGGCCGCGGCCGATCGGACGCGGCCGGGAAAAGCAGACAGGAGATGTCGGATTTCCAGGATCCCATGGATGCATGACATCGAGTTCCTGGGAAGACTTCCGCTCGGCGGAGCCGGCCTTCGCCGACACCGTCCGGACCCGCTTCCAGCAGTACAGGCACCACGTCCTCGCGACCCTGCGCAAGGACGGATCGCCGCGCGTGACCGGGCTGGAGGTGGACTTCCACTTCGGTGAACTGTGGCTCGGCACGATGCCGAACTCGCGCAAGGCGCTGGACCTGCGTCGCGATCCGCGGTTCGCGGTGCAGGCCAACCCCGGTCCGGATGCCGAGATGGCCGACGGCGATGTACGGATCTCCGGCCGCGCCGTGGAGGAGACCGACCCCGCGGTCCTGGCCCGCTTCATCAAGGAGGCGAAGCCGCCGGAGCCCTTCCACCTCTTCCGCGCGCACCTCCAGGAGGTGGTCCGCACCTCCGTGGACGCGGAGGAAGTGGTGCTTCAGGTGTGGCGGCCCGGCGAGCTGGTGCGCGAGATCCGCCGGTCCGGGGACGACAGTCCCCCGTACGAGAAGTAGGTCTCCCGTCAGGGCCCGGCCAGCACCCGCGCCCGGCACGCCCCCGGTGTCCCCCACGCATCGCGCAGGGGGCGTGCCTTGCGCAGCCAGAGCGACAGGTCCAGCTCCTGCGTGTAACCCACCGCCCCGTGCAGCTGCAGCGCGGTCCGCGCCGCCGCGTACCCCGCTTCGCCCGCCGTCACCTTGGCCGCCGCCACCTCCGCCCCGGCGTCCGGCGACCCCTCGGCGAGCGCGAGCGCCGCCCCGTACAGCAGCGGGCGGGCGAACTCCAGCCCGATCAGGGTGTCCGCGAGGCGGTGCTTGACCGCCTGGAAGGAACCGATGGCCGTACCGAACTGGGTGCGCTGCCCCACGTACGAAACCGTGGTCCGCAGCAGCGCCTCGCCCGTGCCGAGCGCCTGGGCGGCTGTCGCGAACGCCGCCCACCGGGCCGCCCGCACCGCCGCCCGCGTCACCCGGACCCCCGACGCGAGCAGTTCACCGCCCGGCCCGGGGCGCAGCAGCCGACGGGCCGGGTCGGACGAGACGCTCAGCTCTCCGGGGCCCGGCGCCAGCCGCAACTCGTCGCCGCTCACCGTGAACACGGCGTCCACCGCGTCCGCGTCCAGCGCGTACGGTCCGTACCCCGCCATCCGCAGCGTCGCCGACGCCGCGCCGGACGCCAGCCGGGGCAGCCACTCCCTGGCCGCCGGACCCCCCACGTCCGCCAGCAGCACCGCGGCGGCGACCGTCTCCACCACCGGCCCCGGCACCGCGTGCCGACCCAACTCGGTGAAAGCAACCGCGAGTTCGACCGGCAGCGGGCCGACGCCCTCGTACGCCTCCGGCACCGCGAGGGCGAAGACCCCCGCCCCCGCCAGTCGTGCCCACAGGTCCATGCCCGGTCCGTGGTCCCCGGCGGCCCAGGCCCGTACCACCGAAGGAGTGTCCGCGGCGGTCAGCATCGCGTCCAGCGAACGGGCGAACTCCCGCTGCTCGTCGTCGAGGAGGAAACGCATCAGCGCCGTCCCTTCGGCAGGCCGAGCAGCCGCTCGGCGATGATGTCGCGCTGGATCTCGTTGGTACCGGCGTAGATGGGCCCCGCGAGGGAGAAGACGTGCCCCTCGGACCACTCGGATTCGGCGAGTTCCGCGTCCGGGCCCAGCAGATCGAGCGCGGTCTCGTGCAGCGCGATGTCGTACTCGGACCAGAACACCTTGTTCAGGCTGGACTCCGCGCCGATGGCCGCCCCGGCGGCGAAGCGGGAGGCGTTGGCGCCGGTGAAGAGCTGGTACGCGCGCGCCCCGATCACCGCGTCCGCCACCCGGTCCCGCATCGCCGTGTCCGACGGGTCGCCATGGGTGCGCCAGAGCGCGGCCAGCCGGTCGGCGGCCGCCAGGAAGCGGCCGGGGGAGCGGAGCGTCAGCCCGCGCTCATTGCCCGTTGTCGACATGGCGATACGCCAGCCCTGTCCGGGCTCCCCGATGACGTCCTCGTCCGGTACGAACACCTCGTCCAGGAACAGCTCGGCGAAGGCCGGCTTGCCGTCGAGCCTGCCGATGGGCCGGACCGAGACCCCCGGCGCCGACAGGTCGAACATCAGGTACGTCAGCCCGTGGTGCGGCTTGGCCGCCTCGGGATCGGAACGGAAGATGCCGAACGCCCGGTCCGCGAAAGCCGCCCGGGAGGACCAGGTCTTCTGCCCGGAGAGCAGCCAGCCGCCGTCCGTGCGCACCGCCCGCGAACGCAGCGACGCCAGGTCCGAGCCCGCCTCCGGCTCGGACCATGCCTGCGCCCAGATCACCTCACCGCTCGCCATCGACGGCAGGACCCGGGCCCGCTGCTCGTCCGTGGCGTGGTCGAAGAGCGTGGGGGCGAGGAGGTTGATGCCGTTCTGCGAGACCCGGCCGGGGCCGCCCGCCGCGTAGTACTCCTCCTCGAAGACCAGCCACCGGAAGATGTCGACGCCCCGGCCGCCGTACTCGGCCGGCCAGGAGACCACCGACCAGCGGTCCGCGTACAGCCTCGCCTCCCACGCCCGGTGCGCGGCGAAGCCCTCGGCGGTCTCCAGCGACGGCAGCGGCGCGGCGGGCACGTTGGCCCGCAGCCATCGGCGCGCCTCGTCCCGGAACGCCGCCTCCTGCGCCGTGGAGGACAGATCCATCAGCCGTCCGCCTTCTTCTTCATCGCGGCGATGTCCATGCCGCCGAGCGCGTCCGCCGCCGTCTCCGCGTTGTGCGCATGGGCGAGGTGGTGCAGCCCGAAGACCGAGTCCATCCCGGTGTGCATTCCCTGGAGGTCCTCGGCCTGATTGACCGCGCGCTTGGCCAGGGCCAGCCCCAGGCGCGGCATCCCGGCCACCCGCAGCGCCAACTCGTGGGTGGAATCGACGAGTTCGGCCCGCTCCACCACCTTGTTCACCATGCCGACCTCGTACGCCCGGCGGGCGCTCATCCGGTCGCCGGTGTACAGGAACTCCTTCGCGATCCGGGGCGGCATCACCCACGGGTGCGCGAAGTACTCGACGCCGGGGATGCCCATCCGCACCACCGGATCGGCGAAGAAGGCGTCCTCGCTCGCCACGATCAGGTCGCAGACCCAGGCGAGCATCAGCCCGCCGGCCACGCAGGCGCCCTGGACGGAGGCGATGACCGGCTTCGGCAGCTCGCGCCACCGCCTGCACATGCCCAGATAGACCTCCGACTCGCGGGCGAAGCGGCTCTCCGCGCCGGTCTTGTCGGAGTGGTCCCACCACAGGCCCGCCCGGCGCTCGAAGGGCAGATGCGCGTCGCGCCCGGGAGTGCCGATGTCGTGGCCCGCCGAGAAGTGGTCCCCGGCGCCCGCCAGCACGGCCACCTTGACCTCGGAGTCCTCGGCGGCCCGGTAGAACGCGTCGTCCAGGGCGTAGGTCATGGACGAGTTCTGGGCGTTGCGGTAACGCGGGCGGTTCAGCGTGATGTACGCGACCGGGCCGCGGCGCTCGTACAGCACCGGGCCGGCCGGGTGGCCGTCGGCGGAGGTGTCATGGGCAGAGGGCATCGGCTCATCCTTCCCTAACAAGTGTTTGGTAGGTTAACGTACGGGCACGAGCACCGTCGAGGATCCGAAGGGCCGGGGCCGAGGAGGCACAGGCGTGAGCGCACCGCAGTACGTATCCGGACACGGGCTGCTGGCCGGCCGCACCGCCGTCATCACCGCGGCCGCGGGGGCCGGCATCGGCGGCGCCACCGCCCGCAGGTTCCTGGAGGAGGGCGCCCGCATCGTCATCGGTGACGCGCACGCCCGCCGGCTCAAGGAGACCGAGCAAACGTTCGCCGAGGAGTTCGGCGCGGACCGCGTCGCCGCACTGCCCTGCGACGTCACCGACGAGACCCAGGTCCAGGCGCTGTTCGCGCTCGCCGAACGGACCCACGGCGGCCCCGACATCGTCATCAACAACGCCGGGCTCGGCGGCACCGCCGCACTCACCGAGATGACCGACGAACAGTGGACCAAGGTCCTCGACGTCACCCTGAACGGCACCTTCCGCTGCACCCGGGCCGCCCTGCGCTCGCTGCGCGCGGCGGGCCGCGGCGGCATCGTCGTCAACAACGCCTCCGTCGTCGGCTGGCGCGCCCAGAGCGGCCAGGCCCACTACGCCGCCGCGAAGGCGGGCGTCATGGCGCTCACCCGGTGCGCCGCGATCGAGGCCGCCGAGTACGGCGTACGCGTCAACGCCGTCGCACCCAGCCTCGCCATGCACCCGCACCTGGTGAAGGTCACCTCCGCCGAACTCCTCGACGAACTGACCGCGAAGGAGGCCTTCGGCCGGTACGCCGAGCCGTGGGAGGTCGCCAACGTCATCGTCTTCCTCGCCAGCGACTACTCCTCGTACCTGACCGGCGAGGTCGTCTCCGTCAGCAGTCAGCGTGCCTGACCGCGCCATGTCCGGGCGGGCGGCGGCCGGGCGGAGAATGGTCGGGTGCCTACCAAGAAGAAGCCCCAGGTGACCCCCTCGCCCGAGCGGCGCCGCGAACTGCTCGACACCGCGGCCGAGGTCTTCGCCGCCCAGGGATACAACGCCACCACCGTCCGCAAGATCGCGGACGCGGCCGGGATGCTCGCGGGCAGCCTCTACTACCACTTCGATTCCAAGGAATCGATGATCGACGAGATCCTCTCGACCTTCCTCACCGAACTCTGGGAGGGGTACGACACGGTACTCGCTGCCCAGCTGGCCCCCAGGGCGACCATCGAGGCACTCGTCACCGAGTCCTTCCGGGAGATCGACCGGCACCGCGCCGCGGTCGCCATCTACCAGAAGGAGTCCAGGCAGCTGGCCGCCCAGCCGCGCTTCCAGTACCTCGTCGACTCCCAGCAGAAGTTCGAGAAGGCCTGGCTCGGCACGCTGGAACGCGGCGTCGCCGACCACAGCTTCCGCGCCGACCTCGACATCCGTCTGACCTACCGCTTCGTCCGCGACACCGTCTGGGTCGCGGCGTCCTGGTACCGGCCGGGCGGACTGCACAGCCCCGAGGAGATCGCCCGCCAGTACCTCTCGATGGTCCTGGACGGCATCGCCCTCGACACCTGACCCCACCCGCGCTCACCAAGGAGCAGCAGACATGGCCGAGGCATTCATAGTCGAAGCGGTACGCACCCCGGTCGGGCGGCGCGGCGGAGGCCTCGGCGCCGTCCATCCCGCCGACCTCGGCGCCCATGTCATCAAGGCCCTCGTGGAACGGAGCGGGATCGATCCGGCCGCCGTCGAGGACGTGGTCTTCGGCTGCCTCGACACCGTGGGACCGCAGGCCGGCGACATCGCACGCACCTGCTGGCTGGCGGCCGGACTGCCCGAGGAGGTCCCCGGCGTGACCGTCGACCGCCAGTGCGGCTCCTCCCAGCAGGCCCTGCACTTCGCCGCCCAGGGCGTTCTCTCCGGCACCCAGGACCTGGTCGTCGCGGGCGGCACCCAGAGCATGACGCAGATCCCCATAGCCTTCGCCTCGCGCCAGGCCGCCGAACCCCTCGGGCTGACGGACGGCCCGTACGCGGGCAGCGCGGGCTGGCGCGCCCGGTACGGCGACGCGCCGGTCAACCAGTTCCACGGCGCCCAGCTGATCGCCGAGAAATGGGACATCAGCCGCCAGGACATGGAGGAGTTCGCGCTCCGCTCCCACCGGCGGGCGGTCCGCGCCATCGACGAGGGCCGCTTCGCACGCGAGACGGTCGCCCTCGGCGACGTCACCACCGACGAGGGGCCGCGCCGCGACACCACCCCGGAGAAGATGGCGGCGCTGAAGCCGGTCCTGGACGGCGGCACGATCACCGCCGCGTGCTCCTCGCAGATCTCCGACGGAGCCGCCGCCCTGCTCATCGCCTCCGAGCGCGCCGTGGCCGAGCACGGCCTCACCCCGCGCGCCCGCGTCCACCACCTCTCGGTACGGGGCGAGGACCCGATCCGCATGCTGTCGGCACCGATCCCGGCCACCGCGTACGCGCTGAAGAAGACCGGAATGACCATCGACGACATGGACCTGGTCGAGATCAACGAGGCATTCGCCCCCGTCGTGCTGGCCTGGCTGAAGGAGACCGGGGCCGACCCCGAACGGGTCAACGTCAATGGCGGCGGAATCGCCCTCGGTCACCCGCTCGGTGCAACCGGAGCGAAATTGATGACGACTCTGCTGCACGAACTGGAGCGCACCGGCGGCCGCTACGGGCTCCAGACCATGTGCGAGGGCGGCGGTCAGGCGAATGTGACGATCATCGAACGGCTCTGACCCCGGACCCGGCCGGATACGGCCGCCGAACCGCTCCGACACCGGTCGCGACAACGAATCCGGTCATGTTCCGGTGCGGTCCCCGGCCGGTTGCCGCAAGGACCCGGACAAGAATCCGGGGGCCGGCCCGCGGCGCGTTCCCGCCGCGGGCCGACGGAACGTGCTACGGTTGCCGAGTTGCAGTTTTGGTACCCATGAACATTATGTGCGCCTGACGGGAATGCTTCCTCAGGCGCATTATTGTTTTCCGGCTTTCTCCGGATGGGGCTCAATGCGGCGACTTGGAATTCGTGAAGTGCGGATTTCCGGCACTGCACCTCTTTTAGGAGAATGACATGGCTACTGGAACCGTGAAGTGGTTCAACTCGGAAAAGGGCTTCGGCTTCATCGAGCAGGACGGCGGCGGCGCCGACGTCTTCGCCCACTACTCCAACATCGCCACCTCGGGCTTCCGTGAGCTCCAGGAGGGCCAGAAGGTCACCTTCGACGTCACGCAGGGCCAGAAGGGCCCGCAGGCGGAGAACATCGTCCCGGCCTGATTGCCGGACGCGTACCTCGCAGCCGGGGCCCGCACCGTGAAGGTGCGGGTCCCGGCTTGTGCTGTGCCCAGGACACGGCGGTACACGGACGCCTGCCCACGGCGCTCCCCAGCAGTTCCACGCAGTGCCCAGCAGTTCCATGCAGTTCCACGCAGTCCCAGCAGTCCCACAGATTTCTCAGGGATCCCCAGGACTTCCCGGGAATTTTCAGGAATCCCCCAGGAGGGCAATTCCGTATGACCCGCTCCGAACGCCAGGACCGACCCGCCCGCAACCGCCCGTCGAGGGCGCGCGGCACGGCCCCGGCAAAGGCAACCGCCAAGGGTTCCGGCAAGGGATCCGGCAAGGCGTCGCCCCGTCGCAGGGCCACGCCGCCGCAGGGCGAATTCGCCCTGCCGGAAACCATGACCCCCGCACTGCCCGCCGTAGAGGCGTTCGCCGAGCTGGACATGCCTGCCGCCCTGCTGAAAACCCTTGCCGCGCAGGGCGTCACCGATCCGTTCCCGATCCAGGGCGCCACCCTGCCGAACTCGCTCGCCGGCCGGGACATCCTCGGCCGCGGCCGCACCGGCTCCGGCAAGACCCTCGCCTTCGGCCTCGCCCTGCTGGCCCGCACCGCAGGACGGCGCGCCGAGCCGAAGGCACCGCTGGCGCTCGTCCTCGTCCCGACCCGCGAGCTCGCCCAGCAGGTCACCGACGCGCTGACCCCGTACGCGACATCGGTGAACCTGCGCCTGGCCACCGTCGTCGGCGGCATGTCGATCACCAGGCAGTCCGGCACGCTGCGCCGTGGCGCCGAGGTGCTCGTCGCCACGCCCGGCCGGCTGAAGGACCTCATCGAGCGCGGCGACTGCCGCCTAGACCAGGTCGCCGTCACCGTCCTCGACGAGGCCGACCAGATGGCCGACATGGGCTTCATGCCGCAGGTCGTCGCCCTGCTCAAGCAGGTCGAGCCGGACGGCCAGCGGATGCTGTTCTCCGCGACGCTCGACAAGAACATCGACCGGCTGGTCAAGATGTTCCTGACCGACCCCGTCGTGCACTCGGTCGACCCGTCCGCCGGCGCGGTCACCACGATGGAGCACCATGTGCTGCACGTGGCCGACGAGACCGACAAGAAGGCCGTCGCCACCAGGATCGCCGCCCGGGACGGCCGGGTGATCATGTTCGTGGACACCAAGCGCGCCGCCGACCGGTTCGCCAAGCGGCTGCTCGCCAGCGGTGTACGGGCCGCCGCCCTGCACGGCGGGCGCTCGCAGCCGCAGCGCAACCGGACGCTGGACCAGTTCAAGAACGGCCAGGTCACCGCACTCGTGGCGACGAACGTGGCGGCCCGCGGCATCCATGTCGACGACCTCGACCTGGTCGTGAACGTGGACCCGCCGACCGACCACAAGGACTACCTCCACCGCGGCGGGCGCACCGCGCGCGCCGGGGAGTCCGGCAGTGTCGTCACCCTGGTCCTGCCCGAGGAGAAGCGGGAGATGACCCGGCTGATGGCCGACGCGGGCATCGCCCCCCGGACCACCCGGATCAAGTCCGGCGACGACGAGCTCGTCCGGATCACCGGGGCCCGTGAGCCGTCCGGCGTCGCGGTCGTCATCGAGGTCCCGCAGCCGACCCCGCCCAAGCAGCGCACGCGCTCGGGCGGGTCGGCGGCGGGCGGCTCCGGCTTCCGCTCGGGCAGCCGCGGCCGGGGCCGTCGCGGTGGCGCCGGACAGGGCGGCGGCGAGGCCCGCGCCGCGGGTACGGGCGGTGCCTCGCGAGGCACGGGCTCGGGTGGCGCTCCCCGCGCCGCCGGCTCGGGCGATGCTCCCCGCGGCCGTGGCAACGGCGAGTCGCGCGGCGCGGGGGCCGGGCGCTCCGGGGCCGGACGCGGCGGCGCGGCGGCGGGACGCGGCCGCAGGGCCGCGTAGCCGTACGGACCGTTCGACGGACGACGAGGGGCTCCCGGAGGGATCCGGGCGCCCCTCGCGCGTCCGCGCCCGCCCTACACGTCGGCGCCCTGGGCGCGGGTCACCGCGCCCAGCGCCTCATGGGCCTCGGCCATCACCCGGTCCACCAGCTCCGCACAGCTGGGCAGGTCCTCGATCAGTCCCGCCACCTGGCCCGATGCCATCACCCCCAGATCCGTCCGGCCGTCGACCATGGACGCCTTCAGCAGCATCGGTGTGTTGGCCGCCATCAGGACCTGACTCCACGACAGGTCCTTGCCGTGCTTCATGGCGAGTCCGTCACGCACCATTCGGGACCAGCTCAGCCCGGAGATCCGCCGGAAACCCGACGCCCGGCGCACCGCCCGGGCCAGGGCCCGGACCCGGCCCGCGTGCTCCAGCGCGGCGACCATCTCCGTACGCAGCATCCGGTGCGGGAGCCCGTCCACCGCCGTGGTGACCGTGATGTCCTTGACGCCGGCCGCCAGGTACCGGGCCTTCACCGCGTCCGGCACGGTCGAGTCCGACGTCAGCAGGAACCGCGTACCCATCGCGATGCCCGCCGCCCCGAACGCCAGCGCCGCGACCAGGCCCCGGCCGTCGCGGAAGCCGCCCGCCGCGATCACCGGGATGTCCACCGCGTCCACGACCTGGGGCAACAGCACGGTGGTCGCCACCTCACCGGTGTGCCCGCCGCCCTCGCCGCCCTGCACGATCACCGCGTCCGCGCCCCACGCCGCGACCTTCTCGGCATGACGCCGGGCGCCGATCGACGGGATCACGACCACACCCGCGTCCTTCAGCTCGGCGATCAGCTCCTTCGAGGGGGCCAGCGCGAAGGACGCCACCTTCACGCCCTCGTCGATGACGATCCGTACCCGTTCGCGGGCGTCGCCCGCGTCGGCGCGCAGATTGACACCGAACGGCTCGTCCGTGCGGGACTTGACCTCCCGCACCGCCGCCCGCAGCTGCTGGGTGGTCATCGTCGCGGAGGCCAGGACGCCGAGGGCGCCGGCGCGGGCCGTGGCGGAGACCAGGCGGGGGCCCGCGACCCAGCCCATGCCGGTCTGGACGATGGGGTGGCGGACGCCGACGAGCTCCGTGAACGCCGTCCGCATCAGACCCCGACCTCGCGGTTCCGGGTGCCCTGCGGGTCGATGACCTCGCGGATCAGGGACAGCTCCACGGCGGTCGGCTCCCGGGTGTACGGGACGTCGTCCGCGACGGCGAGGTCGAAACCGGTGGCCTCGCGGACCTGGTCGACGGTGACGCCGGGGTGCAGCGAGGCCAGCCGCATCGAGTGGTCCGGGGTGGCGAAGTCGAGGACGCCGAGATCGGTCACGACGCGCGGGATGCGGTGGTAGCGGGCCGCCGACGGGCCGGCCGCCGCGGCACTGTCGTAGCCGACCCCGCAGATCATGTCGACCCGTTCGACGAAGACCCGGGTGGAGTGCCGGGGGATCCAGTAACTGACCGGATTGTTCAGGGTGTTGACCGGCGCGCCGCGCACGCCGAGCAGCTGGCGGGCCGGCTGTTCCCAGTCGCCGATGCAGGAGATGTTCTGGTTGCCGAACCGGTCGATCTGGCTCGCCCCCATCATCACGTGGCGCCTGCCGCCGGTGACCATGGCGAGATGCCGGCGGTAGGGAAGCCAGCCCTCCGTCGTGCCGTCCGGGCCGACGAGCAGCGCCTCGCCGTCGGTGAGCAGCAGATCGGGGGAGAAGGTGCGCCTGGCGAGCCGGGCGCCGACGGACGGGACGAGGCCCATCGGGCTGGCGAGCACCTCGCCGTTGTCGCGCCAGGCGTCGGCGCAGGCGATCACGCAGTACTCGGCCCGGGTGGCCGCGGTCGCGTTGGTCATTTCTGCTCCTCGTGCCAGGTCCGGACGGCCGACTGGTAGCTCTTCTCGTCGCCCTCGGCGGGCAGGAAACGCTCGCTGAAGGCCGCCCAGGCCCCGGGGTCGGCGGCGGCGGTCGCGTAGGCCTTCTGGAACGCCTCGTCGCGCGGATGGTCGGGCACGCAGGAGGTGAAGTGCGCGCCGTTCGGGGTCTCCACGACACCGGTGACGGAGTGCCGCTTGACGAGGAGGGTCTGCGGGGCGGCGTTCCCGGTCAGCTCGGCGGTGTCCACGAGGCGTTCGCAGGAGACGTACGCGGTGTCCGCGGCCTCGCAGAACAGGTCGTCGAAGTACGGGTCGGGGCCGAGGTACTGGCCGTTGCCGAACCGGTCGGCGCGGTTCATGTGGACCAGCGCGGCGTCCATCCGCAGCGCGGGCATCGCGACGAACTCCTCGCCGTCCTCGTACGGCGAAACGACCGTGCGCAGGCCCGGGTTGACCCGCATCACATCGGAACCGATGCCGGCGCGCACCGGGAGGAACGGCAGCCGGTTCGCGGCGGCGTGCAGCCCCCACATGAACATGGCCTCGTCGATCTCCATCAGTTCGAACGCGCCGCGCTGGCGGGCGGTCCTGAAGTGGGGTTCGAGCGGGATCGAGTCGAGCGTGACGAAGGCCGTGACCAGTTTCCGGATCCGGCCGGCGGCGGCGAGCAGACCCACGTCGGGTCCGCCGTACGAGACCACGGTGAGATCGGTGACCGGGGAGCGGAGCAGCGCCCGCACCAGTGCCATGGGTTTGCGGCGCGAGCCCCAGCCGCCGATGCCGATCGTCATCCCGCTGCTGAGCCGGGAGACGACGTCGTCGACGGTCATGGTCTTGTCGGTCATGGTCATTCCTCCTTGCCGAATGTGTCGCGTACCCGGTCGGCGACTCCGCTGAGATTGGCCTCGAAGGTGAAGCCCTGCTCGAAGCGGTAGCTGCGGCGTACGTCCACCGGGTCGATGCCGTTGATGGCGGCCTTGGCCAGCCGGATCAGATAGCCGTCCTTGCGGGCTATCTCGCCCGCCAGTTCCAGTGCCGCGCCGAGCAGTTCCGCGCGCGGTACGACCTTCCAGACCGAGCCGTGGACGTGCAGTTCGGCGGCGGTGGCGGTGCGCGAGGTGTAGTAGAGCGCGCGCATCAGATGCTGCGGAACGAGCCGGGCCAGATGGGTCGCCGCGCCGAGCGCGCCCCGGTCCAGCTCGGGCAGGCCGAACGTCGCGTCGTCGCTGGCCACGATCGCGTCAGCGTTGCCGACGAGACCGATGCCGCCGCCGAGGCAGAAGCCGTTCACCGCGGCGACGACCGGGACCTCGCACTCGTACACGGCGGCGAACGCCTCGTAGCAGCCCCGGTTGGCGCCGATCAGGGCCTCGTGCCCGGTGTCGCGCTGCATCTCCTTGATGTCGACTCCCGCGTTGAATCCGCGTCCGGCGGCGGCCAGCACGACGCAGCGGACCTCGGGGTCGCGGCCCGCCGCGCGGAGTGCGTCGGCGAGCTCGTACCAGCCCCGCACGGGAAGCGCGTTGACGGGCGGGTGGTCGACCGTGACGAGCCGGATGCCCTTGCCGGGACTTGCGGTGGAGACACCCATGAGCGAATCAGCTACCTTTCCACCAAACGTTTGTTAGGTGTGGAAGGTAGCAGCCTGCCCCCGCATCGCCAACAAGGAGACGAGTAGGGAGACGAGTGATGACTGGTCTGTGCGACGACCGCGTGGTGGCCGTGACGGGCGCGGGGCGCGGACTCGGCCGCGCCCATGCGCTCGCCTTCGCCGCCGAGGGCGCGAAGGTGGTCGTCAACGATCTGGGCGTCGGCCCCGGAGGCGACGGCGGCGGTGCCGGCCCTGCCCGGCAGGTGGCCGACGAGATCGCGGCCGCGGGCGGCGAGGCGGTTGTCCACACCGGCGACATCGCCACGGCCGAGGGGGCCGCGTCACTGGTCACGGCCGCGCTGGAGAACTTCGGGCGGCTGGACACCCTGGTCAACAACGCGGGATTCCTGCGCGACCGGATGCTGGTGAATCTGGACGAGGACGACTGGGACGCCGTGATGCGGGTCCATCTCAAGGGCCATTTCCTGCCGCTGAGGCACGCGGCCGCGCACTGGCGGGCCGAGGCGAAGGCGGGGCGCGCGCCGGCCGCCCGGGTGATCAACACCGGTTCCGGCGCGGGGCTGCTCGGCAGTGTCGGCCAGGGCAACTACTCCGCCGCGAAGGCCGGGATCGTCGGCCTGACCCTGGTCGCCGCCGCGGAGCTGGGCCGGTACGGCATCCAGGTCAACGCGATCGCCCCGGCGGCCCGGACCCGGATGACCGAGCAGACCTTCGCGCAGGCGATGGCGGCACCGGGGGAGGGCGCGTTCGACGCGATGGCCCCGGGGAACGTCTCCCCGCTGGTGGTGTGGCTCGGCTCGGCCGCGAGCGACGGGGTGAGCGGGCGGGTCTTCGAGGTGGAAGCGGGCCGGATCACGGTCATGGAGGGCTGGCGGCCCGGCCCCACCGCGGACCGGGGCGCGCGATGGGAGCCGGCGGAGGCGGGGGAGGCGGTACGGAAGCTGCTGGCGCAGGCGGAGCCGGCGCGGCCGGTGTACGGGGCGGGGTAGGGCGTGTTTCGCCCTGGGGCGCCGCCGGCCGCCGTGCACCCGGGTGTCGGCCGCCGTTCGCCCTGCGGGTGCTCGGGTGCTCGGGTCCCCGGCCCCGCCCCGCCGTCTGTCGCGTCTTACGCGGACAGCGGGCGATGATGCCTCCCGCACAACGGACTGACCAGGACGAAAGGGCCCTGCTCCGTGCGCCGTTACGGGAGACGGCGCAGCGCCCGCCCCCGTTCAGGTCTCGCAGTCCAGGACCGTACGGCACAGCCCGCAGCGAGCCCGCACCCGTCCGCGCACCGGTACACGGATGCGCTGGTGGCAGACAGGGCAGGCGAAGGAGACCCGGAGCCCCTGCGGGCCGCTTGCGAAGGCGTACGGGACATCGGGGGCCGTGGTCGTGTCCGGGTGGTCCCGGGCGCGCCGCCGGTCCCTGGCGTAACGGCGGCGGCCCGCCCGGCCGGCGGCCGCGAGGGGTGGCTGCCGGACGTCCTGGAGCGCCCGCGCGCGCCCCTTCTCGTACGCCGTGTACGCCTGCGGGCTGGTGAACCACGGCGACGGGTCCTCGTCGAAGGCCAGCGCCCGCTTGGCGAGGACGTATCCGAACTCCTCCGGGGTGAGATAGCCGAGCTTCTGGCTGGAGACCTCGTCCTCGCGGAAGGCGTCGAGCAGCAGCCAGCCCGCGCCCAGGTACGTGGTCACGGTGTCGGTGAGGATCTCGTTGTCCCGCGTACCGGGGAACTCCAGGCCCAGGCGGTGCAGCAGCACATGGGTGACCTCGTGCGAGAGCGCGGCGCCGATGTCCCTGCGGTGGGTGCGGAAGCGGTCGTTGAGTTCGACGAAGTACTCCGGCCCCGCGGCCAGTTCGACACCGGCGGCGTGTTCCATCGCCCGGAAGCCGACGATCACGCGGGCGTCCGGCAGGTGCAGATGCTGGACCACCGCCCGCGCCACCCGCTGGGCGCCGAGATGGAGATCGTCCTGGTCGAGGAAGGCGGCGTCGACGGGCGCGAGGCTCGTCGCGTAACCGCGGACACCGTCGTACGAGAGCCGCCGGTACAGCGCCGTGATCGCGGACCGGACCGTGTCGAGGTGCGGGAAACCGTGGACCACCGGGCTGCCGGTGCCCCGGCCGTCGTTCCGGCTGTCGTCCACCACGTCCCACCCCCTGTCCGCGAGGCTCGACCGGAATTCACTGTAGCCGTAACACCGTGGGTGATCTTGGCCGGAAAGTGATCCTTGTGGCGGTCGTGATCATTTCCCGATAATCCGAACCACGCCTTTGTCGGGGTCATGACCATCGGTGCGGTGCTGTGCCGCCCCCGGTCAGAACCCGGCCCGGGCGCAGGCACTCCCCACAAGCACCCCCCACAAGCACCCCCCACGAAAGAAGGCAGTCTCTTGAAGCAGCTTCTGCGTGCCGTGAAGAGATGTTCCGTCATAGCCGCCGTCGTCCTCGCGGCCGTCAGCCTCCAGCCCGCCGGGGCCTCAGCGGCACCCCAGCCGGTCGTCGGCGGAACCCGCGCCGCCCAGGGCGAATTCCCGTTCATGGTCCGGCTGTCCATGGGCTGCGGCGGCGCCCTCTACGCCAAGGACATCGTCCTCACCGCCGCCCACTGCGTGAACGGCTCGGGCAACAACACCTCCATCACCGCCACCGCGGGCGTCGTCGACCTGCAGTCCTCCAGCGCGATCAAGGTCAAGTCCACCAAGGTCCTCCAGGCCCCCGGCTACAACGGCGCGGGCAAGGACTGGGCACTCATCAAGCTCGCCAAGCCCATCGACCTGCCGACCCTGAAGATCGCCACCACCACCGCGTACAACAACGGCGACTTCACCGTCGCCGGCTGGGGCGCGGCCACCGAGGGCGGCGCCCAGCAGCGCTACCTCCTCAAGGCCACCGTGCCGTTCGTCTCCGACGCCGAATGCCAGGCCGCGTACGGCAGCGACCTCATCCCCGGTGACGAGATCTGCGCCGGGCTGATCGACACCGGCGGCGTCGACACCTGCCAGGGCGACTCCGGCGGCCCCATGTTCCGCAAGGACAACGCCGGAGCCTGGATCCAGGTGGGCATCGTCAGCTGGGGCCAGGGCTGCGCCCGGCCCGGCTACCCCGGCGTGTACAGCGAGGTCTCGACGTTCGCCGCCAAGATCGCGTCCGCGGCGGCCACGCTCTGACCCCGGCCCCGGCCGGTTCCTGAGTCACACCTGAACATCCCCGGGGGTGCCCGTCCGGACGGGCACCCCCGGGCCCAGCTCCGCATACGGCGCGCCCGCGCCCTCCAGCTCCAGCACCCACACCTCGTTGACGCCCTCCCGCAGCACCGGCCCCGGCACGTACAGCGTCCGCTGCGCGCCCACCGACCAG
Source organism: Streptomyces sp. NPDC001880 (assembly GCF_053594575.1). NCBI lineage: Bacteria > Bacillati > Actinomycetota > Actinomycetes > Kitasatosporales > Streptomycetaceae > Streptomyces > Streptomyces sp. NPDC001880. The sequence goes on along the minus strand of NZ_JBSFET010000001.1, from coordinate 211,785 downwards.
TAACGGCCCAGCCCGAAGCCGTTCACCCACACGAAGCCGCGCGTCCAGCCCGGCAGTTCGAGCCCCGCGTGCCCCGTGCCCTCCACCTCGGCGACCTCGAACGTCCCCCTGAACAGCCCGGTCTCCCCGGCCCCCTCGGCACTGCAGAACGCCACCTTCGCCACCGCGTCCGGCTCCTCGAACGCGTCGAGACGCAGCGCCCGCGCCCGCACCCCGTGCAGATACTGCCGCTCGTGCCGCACCCCGCCCGTGATCCCCTTGGGCTCACCGAGCCGCGGCCCGTAATTGACACGGCCCAGCGACTCCACCCACAGCTCGACCTCCGCGGGCCCGGCCACCGGCTCGTCCAGGGTGCTGTCCTCCTCGGTCAGCACACCCTCCCGGACCCCGTTCACATACACCACGGCCCGGTCCCGGAGCCCCGCCGCACTCAGCTCGTAGGGCCGGCGCGGACCGGGCACAGCCACCCGGTAGCGCACCAGACCCCGGCCGACCCCCAGCTCCTCGAACGTCGGCGGCACACCGGACGGCGCCGTCTCCTCGTCGCCCAGCGCCTTCAGCACGGCATCCAGCGGCGCCCACTCCGTCAGCTCGGCCCGCACCGGAACCGCAAGCCCGACGGGCTCCGGCGGAAGCTCCGGAAGCGGCTCCGGCGCGTACTCGGCGAGCACCTCGCGGAACAGCCGGAACTTCTCCGTGGGACGGCCGTACTCGTCGATCGGCGCGTCGTAGTCGTACGAGGTCACCGTCGGCAGGAAGTCCTGATCCTGGACCGGGCCGGACCGGTTCGCCCCCGCCCATCCGGCGAAGTTCGTCCCCCCGTGCGCCATGTAGATGTTCACCGACGCCCCGCACTCCAGGATCTCCCGCAGCGCTTCGGCGGCCTGTGCGGGCCTGTGCACGACCGGCTCGGCACCCCAGTGCTCGAACCACCCGCACCAGAACTCCATGCACATCAGCGGGCCCTTCGGCTGGTGGCGGCGCAGCACCTCGAACGCCTCGCGCGCACCCGAGCCGAAGTTCGCCGTGGCCAGCAGCCCCGGCACGGAACCGCCCGTGAGCATGTGGTCCTCCGGCCCGTCGGAGGTGAACAGCGGCACAGTCACCCCGCGCTCACGCAACATCCCGGCCACCCGCCGGAGGTACACGTGATCGGAACCGAAACTCCCGTACTCGTTCTCCGCCTGGACCATGATCACCGGCCCGCCGCGGCTGATCTGCCGCTGCACCACCTGCGGCAGCAGCGCCGTGAACCACCGCTCCACGGCACCCAGGTACTCCGCGTCACGCGACCGCACCCGCCGGCCGCACCGCCCCGTCACCCAGGCCGGCAGACCACCGTTCTCCCACTCGGCACAGATGTACGGCCCCGGGCGGACGATCGCCCACAGCCCGGCCCGCTGCGCCGCGTCCAGGAACCGGCCGAGCGCCGCCACGTCCAGGAACCGGCCCGGCCGCGGCTCGTGCAGATTCCACGGCACATACGTCTCGACACAGTTCAGACCCATGGCACGCAGCATCGACAACCGGTGATCCCACTGCGCCTCGTGCACCCGGAAGTAATGCAGGGCCCCCGACAGCAGCCGTACGGGCTTCCCGTCGAGCCGGAAGTGGTCGTCCCCCACGGTGAAGTCAGCCATCGCGCTCGTACTCTCCTGTGCGTGCGGTCCCCGGAGCCGCACCGCCCCGGGCCCGTACGACGGCACGCACCACGGAGCGGGCGAACCCGGGAGGAATCTCGCGTCCCAGCTTCGCCCCCTGGCGTCCTGCCGGTCCATGGACAAAGATCACTGCTGTTTGGACACAACTGTTCGGATCGACGCGGGAAAGGATCGACGCGGGAAAGGGGGAGGAAGGAAGGCCGATGTACCACACCTGGATGCGTTTCTTCACCCCAAGCCCGCTCCACCACCGGCTGGGCCTGGTCTGCCTGGGCGTGGGACTCCAGCACGGCGCGCTGCCCACCGTCGGCCCGCGCACCCTGGACCACCATGTGGCCGTCGTCATCAGCTCCGGCAGCGGCTGGTTCACCGGGCCCGACGGCCGCCGGATCCCCGTCACCACGCCCAGCCTGATCTGGCTCACACCCGGCACCCCGCACCACTACGGCGCCGACCCCGGCACCGGCTGGGACGAGAGCTTCGTCGACTTCACCGGCCCCGCCACCGCCACCTACACCGAACTCGGCTACATCGAGCCCGACCGCCCGCTCGTCCCGCTCGCCGACACGGCCGGCCCACGCGCCGCGATCGGACGGATGGTGCGTGCGGCACGGCGCGGCAACCCGCTCCTGGAGGTCGAGACCGGCGCCGCCGTCCACGAACTCCTCGTCGCCCTGCGCCGGGCCCGCGCCGATGTCAGCCCCGACGGCGACCCCGTCCTGCAGGCCCTCGCCCGGGACGCCTTCCAGCCGCTGTCCGTCGCCGAGCACGCCGCCCGGCACGGCATGACACCCGCCGAGCTGCGTACGGCGGTACGGCGGGGCGCCGGGTGCAGCCCCAAGGACTACCTCCTGGGCATCCGGCTCGGCCGCGCCAAGGAACTCCTCGCCGCCACGGAGCTGCCGGTCGCCGCCGTCGCCCGACGCGTCGGCTACGACGACCCGGCGTACTTCTCCCGCCTCTTCGCCCGCCGGGTCGGCACCGCCCCGGTCCGCTTCCGCGAACAGCAGGGCCGCAACGTACCGGGCGGCTGGAGCGACCAGGTCCCCGACCCCGAGAACCCACCGACGATCACCCCGCCGGGCCCGGCCGTCTGAGACCGGCCGTCTAAGCTCGCTGACCATGACCACGAGGGACATCGACGAGTCCGCCAATGCGGAACTGAACCGGCTGCGCGAGAGCATCGACAACATTGACGCCGCTGTTGTCCATATGCTCGCCGAGCGCTTCAAGTGCACCCAGCAGGTCGGCCACCTCAAGGCCGCCCACCAGCTCCCCCCGGCCGACCCGGCCCGCGAGAGCAGGCAGATCGCCCGGCTGCGTCAGCTGGCGGAGAGCGCACACCTGGACCCGGCCTTCGCCGAGAAGCTGCTGAACTTCATCGTCGCGGAGGTCATCCGCCATCACGAACGGATCGCGGAGGAATCGGCGACGAACGGGGAGGCGTGAGCCCCGGGGACGGAGCACCCACCGGCCCGCGCGGCCTGCGCCTCCACCACACCACCCAGGCACTCACCAGCAGCCCGAGCCCCGTGGTCGCCACGACCAGCCCGGCCGACGCCGACTCGTTGACATGATCGCCACTGCCCTCAGGCGCCGGCAGCCCGGCAGCCGCGTAGTGGGGGAGGACCAGAAGGCCCGCTCCCACCAGGGCCGGCACCGCCCAGCCGAACCGCTCACGGCGCGAGGACCGGACGGACACCAGGGCACCCACGGCCAGCAGTACCGCACAGCCGAACGCCGGCAGCACCGTGCACATCAGCCACTCGGACAGCAACGGCCGCCAGTACCACTCCGATTCCGGCCTCGGCCCGTCGAAGTAGTACAGGGTCCGAGGCTGCGGCTCACCCATGAAGTCCCGGACGGTCCCCGGCACCAGACCACCCAGCAGCCCTCCCGAGAAAACGAGACCCGCGAACCGCGCCGCCGCGACCCCGCCGCCCTCCCGCCACCAGGCCACCGGGACGACCCGGAGCACCACCACGGCACACCAACCCGCCAGCAGCCCCAGGAACACGCCCTTGACCGCTCCGTAACCGATCGGAGTCCAGACGTTCCAGGGGTAGTTCTCCAAAAGCGCCGCCCGCCGAATCCCCACCAGACACCAGGCGACCGCACCCGCCGCCACACCCCACGGCACCAACCCCGTGGCGCCCCGCCGCCCACTCCGCCCCGCCATCGCTCCGACCACAACCCACCTCATCGCTCCGGCACCCCCACCCACCACGAGGTCGCAGCCCCGTCGCAACGCGGGACGCGACAGCCGCACCCACGGTTGCAACAGGCCGGGCAGGCCCACGCTGTCAGTGACCCCGCGTACAGTCCGGCCATGCCGGACACAGAAATCAACAAGCCCACGCCCGAGCCCCGTTCCGCCGTCCATCCATGGCGCGAACTGCTCCAACGCTGGAGCGACGAATGGCTCGACCCCGTCCTGCACGAACAGGAGAGACACCAACCCTTCCCGGACGAGGTACGCGCGGCCCGTTGGCTGGGCGGACCGGGCGCGACGCGCCGGGAACTCGCCGGACTCGAGGAACGCCTGGGCGTCGGACTCCCGCCGAGCTACCGGGAGTTCCTGCGGACCAGCGACGGGTGGCTCGACACGACCACCTGGATCGGGAGGCTCCTGCCCGCCCGGGAAGTGGGCTGGGTCAGAGACCTCGATCCCGAACTGATCGAGGGCTGGACCGGTGACGGGGAACCGGATGACGTTCCCGACGAGGAGTACTTCGTCTACGGCGCCGAGCAGGAGTGCTGGGCCATCCGGACCGAATACCTGCGCGGCATGCTCAAGATCAGCCACACCCCCGGAGCAGGAGACGTATACCTGCTCAACCCCCGGATCGTCACACCCGACGGAGAATGGGAGGCCTGGTACCTCGCCCACTGGCTGCCCGGAGCCGTCCGCTACCGGTCCTTCTGGGACCTCATGAACGACGAGTACCGCAACTTCCGCGGCGACCGGAAACAGGCGCCCCCTCCGACCCCATACCACTCAGCCGTGGGAGAACCCGCCTGCGGCACGCCCGCCACGTACGGCAGCATGAGCGCATGTCCGTACTGACGCGCGACGAAGCGCAGACCCGAGCCCAGTTCCTCGACATACACCGGTACACGATCGACCTCGATCTGACCACGGGGGAGGAGACCTTCGACTCCCGCACCGTCATCCAGTTCACCGCAGCCGCGGCAGGAGACACCTTCGTCGAACTCAAACCGGCCACCCTGCGCTCGATCAGCCTCGACGGACAGCCCCTCGACCCCGCCGGCCTCGTCGAAAACCGCTTCCCGCTCACCGGACTCACCGCCGGCACCCACGAGCTGCGCATCGACGCCGCCATGAGCTACTCCCGCACCGGCGAAGGCATGCACCGCTTCACCGACCCGACCGACGGCGAGACATACGCCTACACCCAGCTCTCCATGGAAGACGTCCAGCGCGTCTTCGCCGCGTTCGACCAGCCCGACCTCAAATCCGTCTTCGAAGTCACCGTCACCGCCCCCGAAGGCTGGACCGTCCTCGGCAACGGCATCGCCGAACACCGCGGCGACGGCCACTGGACCCTGGCCGCCACCCCGCCGATCTCCACCTACCTCGTCGCCGTCGCCGCCGGCCCCTGGCACTCCGTGACCACCGAACACGCCGGACTGCCCTTCGGCATCCACTGCCGCCGCTCACTGGCCCCCCACCTCGACGCCGACGCCGACGAGATCCTCGACATCACCCGGGCCTGCTTCGACCGCTTCCACGAGAAATTCGACGAGCCCTACCCCTTCGACTCCTACGACCAGGCCTTCGTACCCGAGTTCAACGTCGGCGCCATGGAGAACCCCGGCCTCGTCACCTTCCGCGACGAGTTCGTCTACCGCTCCGCCGTCACCGACACCGAACGCCAGACCCGCGGCATGGTCATCGCCCACGAAATGGCCCACATGTGGTTCGGCGACCTCGTCACCCTCGCCTGGTGGGACGACATCTGGCTCAACGAGTCCTTCGCCGAGTACATGGGCTACCAGATCCTCGCCGAAGCCACCCGCTTCACCGACACCTGGGTCGACTTCGGCGTCGCCCGCAAGGGCTGGGGCTACGACGCCGACCAGCGCCCCTCCACCCACCCCGTCGCACCCGACCCGCACGCCGTCCCCGACACCGCTTCCGCGATGCTCAACTTCGACGGCATCTCCTACGCCAAGGGCGCATCCGTCCTCCGCCAACTCGTCGCCTGGCTCGGCGAGAAAGACTTCCTGGCCGGCATCAACACCCACTTCGCCCGCCACAAATTCGCCAACGCCACCCTCGCCGACTTCATCGACAACCTCGCATCCGCCACCGACCGCGACGTCCACGCCTGGGCCGACGCCTGGCTGCGCACCACCGGAGTCGACACCCTCACCTCCCGCATCGAGGAAGCCGACAACACCTGGACCCTCGGCGTCGACCACAACGGCAGCCGCCCCCACCGCATCGCCATCGGCGCCTACGACCACGCCCCGGACCCCCACACCGGCACCGACCGGCTCGTCCTGCGCGAACGCTACGAGATCGACATCCCCCTGGACGGCACACCCGATACACGCCCCGGCCGCCGCCCCGCACTCCTCGTCCTCAACGACGGCGACCTCAGCTACACCAAGATCCGCCTCGACACCCAGTCCTGGGAAACCGTCCTCACCAGCCTCTCCAGCATCCCCGACGCCCTGACCCGCGCCGTCGTCTGGAACACCGCCCGCGACATGGTCCGCGACGGCGAACTCGCCCCCACCACCTACCTCGAAGCGGCCCGCACCCACCTCCCGCTCGAAACCGACCTCGCCCTCGCCCAGGGCGTACTCGCCTTCGCCGGCACCCACATCGCCCGCCGCTACCTCACCCCCGAACACCGCCCCGCCGCCCTCACCACCCTCACCGCCCTGTGCCGCGACCTCATCCGCCGCACCGAGGACGGCCACAACCCCGGCCTCCGCCTCATCGCCGTACGCCACCTCATCGACGCCGCCACCCAGCCCGACACCATCCAGGACTGGCTCACCAACGGCACCGTCCCCGGCGGACCCGAACTCGACCCCGAACTGCGCTGGCGCATCCTCACCCGCCTCGCCGCCCTCGGCGCCACCGACGAACCCACCATCGCCGCCGAACTCGCACAAGACCCCAGCGCCACCGGCCAGGAAGGCGCCGCCCGCTGCCGCGCCGCCCTCCCCACCCCCGAGGCCAAGGCCACCGCCTGGAACGCCCTGTTCAACGACGACAGCCTCTCCAACTACCTCTTCACCGCCACCGCCCAAGGCTTCTGGCAACCCGAACAGGCCGACCTCACCAGCCAATACATCCCCCGCTTCTACCCCGAGGCCACCCGCCTAGCCGCCCGCCGGGGCCCCGCCATCGCCGACGCCGCAGGACGCCACGCCTTCCCCACCTACGCCGTGGACACCGACAACCTCCACCTCGGCGAACAGACCCTCGACAACCAGACACTCACCCCCTCCCTGCACCGCATGCTCACCGACCAGATCGACGACCTGCGCCGCGCCCTCCACGTACGCAACGCCCACTGACCCACACCCCCGCACCACCTGTGCCCGGCGCCACCCCACCACGAGGGACGCCGGGCACACCCATGTCCACCACCGCACCCCATACCACCGGAACTCACTCCAACACCCCCCACCCCACCACCCATCCCCCTTTCGAGTTCACATCACCCGGCTCCCCAGCCACGCCCCCCGAAACCCGGACAAGCTGGCACGTCCACCCATGCCCGCGCGCACCCGAAGGCCCCCACCACGATGCCCACCCCACCCCCACCCCTCGCCGGAACCACCACCGGCCCCGCCGCCCTGCGCCCCCTCATCGAAACCGTCCTCACCGCACTCCACGACGGAGCCAACCGACGCGACGGCCCCCTCCCCGCAGGCGGCCCCGACGCCGTCACCCCACAGACGCGCACCGCCACCCACCCCCTCATCCCCGACCACGGAACCGGCCCCCACAACGCCCTGCGCACCCTCGTCACCGCCCTCACCGAAGGCGCCGCAGACCCCGCAGACCCCCTGTGCACCGCCCACCTCCACACCCCACCCCTCGCCCTCGCCACCGCAGCGGACCTCGCCGCCTCCGCACTCAACCCCTCCATGGACTCCTGGGACCAAGCACCCGCCGCCTCCGCCCTCGAAGCCGACACCACCGCCGCACTCGCCGCCGAGATCTACCCCCACCACCCCGCACCCGACGCACTCATCACCACCGGCGGCACCGAAGCCAACCAACTCGCCCTCCTCCTCGCCCGCGAACGCAACGGCCCCGTACAGACCATCTGCGCCACCAACGCCCACCACAGCATCACCCGCGCCGCCTGGCTCCTCGGCCTCCCCACACCCGACGTCATCCCCGCCCCCACCGGCGTCATGGACCTCACCGCACTCCACGAAGCCCTCACCCGACACAACCACCCCCTCCTCGTCACCGCCACCGCCGGCACCACCGACACCGGCCAGATCGACCCACTCGCCGACATCGCCGACCTCTGCGCCACCCACGGCGCCGAACTCCACATCGACGCCGCCTACGGCGGCCCCCTCCTCTTCAGCCCCACCCACCGAAGCAAGCTCCACGGCCTCGACCGCGCCCACAGCGTCACCCTCGACCTGCACAAACTCGGCTGGCAACCCGCCCCCGCAAGCATCCTCGCCGTCCCCCACCGCCACCACCTCGACCCACTCCACCACCACGCCCCCTACCTCAACGCCGACGACGACACCGAAGCCGGCCTCCCCGACCTCCTCGGCCGCTCCCTGCGCACCACCCGACGCCCCGACGCCCTCAAGATCGCCGTCACCCTCCAAGCACTCGGCCGCACCGGAATCGCCGACCTCCTCGACCGCACCCTCGCCACCGCCCACCACCTCGCCGACCTCATCGCCGAAACCCCCACACTCGACCTCTACGACCGCCCCACCATCAGCACCGTCCTCTTCCGCCCCACCGACGCCGACGACACCACCGTCGCCACCATCCGCCGCACCCTCCTCACCCGCGGCCAAGCCGTACTCGGCCGCGCCCACACCGGCGACCGCCTCTGGCTCAAAGCCACCCTCCTCAACCCCCACACCACCCCCGACCATCTCCAAACACTCCTCGACCTCGTCAACCGACTCACCAACGACCTCGCGGAAGGCAACACCCCCCGATGACCGACCTGCCCACCCCCGACACCGACCAGCCACACGACCTCATCGGCATCGGCATCGGCCCCTTCAACCTCTCCCTCGCCGCCCTCGCCCACGGCATCCCCGCCAACCCCCACCCCCTCAACACCGCCTTCTACGAACAACGCCCCGCCTTCCACTGGCACCCCGGCCTCCTCATCGACGGAGCCAGCCTCCAAGTCCCCTTCCTCGCCGACCTCGTCACCCTCGCCGACCCCGCCAACCCCTGGACCTTCCTCAACTACCTACGCAGCCGCGACCGACTCTTCCCCTTCTACTTCGCCGAACGCTTCCACATCCAACGCGCCGAATACGACGCCTACTGCCGCTGGGTCACCGACCAACTCCCCAGCCTCCACTTCAGCCACCAGGTCGACGCCGTCCGCTGGAACAACCAACGCGAACTCTTCGAAATCGACTTCACCCAACTCGACAACGAAGGCGAAGCCGAAGCACTCGGCCGCGCCCACACCCGCAACATCGCCCTCGGCATCGGCACCGAACCCCACATCCCCGAACCCCTCAAACCCCTCACCGAAGCCGAGAACGTCCCCGTCATCCACTCCGCCGACTACCTCCACCACCGACAAGAACTCCTCCAAGCCCCACACATCACCGTCATCGGCTCCGGACAATCCGGCGCCGAAATCTTCCTCGACCTCCTGCGCGCCCGCCCCACAGGCCACGAAAACCTCCACTGGCTCGCCCGCACCCAGGCCTTCGCACCCATGGAGTACTCAAAACTCGGCCTCGAACACTTCACCCCCGACTACAGCCGCTACTTCCACGCCCTCCCCGAATCCGTACGCGACGAACTCGTCCCCCACCAATGGCAGCTCCACAAAGGCATCGACACCGACACCATCGCCGCCATCCACGACGAGCTCTACCGCCGCACCCTCCACGGCGGCTGGCCCGACACCACCCTCACCCCCGGCGTCACCGTACGCACCGCAGGACGCACGGCCAACACCCGCATCGAACTCCACCTCGAACACACCCAGCAGAACACCCGCACCCGAATCACCACCGACGCCGTCGTCCTCGCCACCGGCTACCGAGAACGCTCCCTCGACCGCATCCTCACCGGCCTCGACCCCTACATGCGCCGCGACGCCTCCCAACGCCCACACATCGACGACCGGTTCCGCCTCGTCCTCGACCCCACCGTCACCGGCAACATCTATGTACAGAACGCCGAACGCCACACCCACGGCGTCGGCGCCCCCGACCTCGGACTCGCCGCCTGGCGCAGCGCCACCATCCTCAACGACCTCACCGGCACCAACCCCTACCCCCTCCCCGAACGCACCGCCTTCACCACCTTCGGCCTCACCCCCCAGCACCCCCGCATCCCCACCCAAGAACCCGACCTCATCCCCCTCGCCCAGAACACCTGACACCCACCACACACAGAAGGCGGCCGCCCCCTCCCGAAAGAGAAGACGGCCGCCCACCACAACAGGGAGCGCCGCGTGCCTCCAGGGCGGCCCGGAGCCGGGGGTCCGGGCCGTAGGCTGCGCCGCCGGTCACCCAGGAGGCTGTGATCCCGGCGTCCAGCGCGGCTTCGATCATTTCCGCAGCCAGCCGTGGCTCGGTGGCGAACCGCACCGTCTCGGGTATCCCTGCCGCGGTGCGGCGCTCGGGAACGTCGGCCCCGGAGTGTCCGGGGAGGCACAGGCGCCGGTCGAGGTCAGTGACCTCCTCCACCCCGATCGAGCTGTCCCCGGCTCGGAATCCAGCGCGCCGCCCGCATCCTGGCCGAGACCGGCACGCCCGCGGTCGCTTCGCCGACGCACGCGGCCTCGCGCCGACGGCCCGATCAGTCCGGACATCCGCTCTCGAAGGCGTGGTGCCCGTCGGACAGACGCGTGACGGAGAGCGGTTCGAGTCCGGCGGCAGTGTGCAGTTGCCAGATGTCGTCGGCGGTCCGGAACCCGCGGACCTCCTTTCCGCCGAGCACCATCTGGTAGAGGGCATGGGCTCCGTCCGACTCCCGGTCGAGCAGGGGCTCCAGCACGATCAGCCTCGGCCGCGGTCCTGTGCGGGCAAAGGCGTGCGCGGTGCGGGACATGGCCCGCCGTACCGCGGTGAGGATGCGTGTTCCCTGCTCGGGCGACCAGTCGTGCAGCACGTTCTTGAGCAGGTAGAGCCCGCCGCCCTCGGGCACTTCCTCGAAGATGTCCGCCGGCTGGAAGCGGATCCGGTCGGCAAGCGAACGGTCCGGGGCCTTCGCCAGGCGGGCCGCCGCCCGGGCACAGACGCCCGGCCGGTCGACACAGATCCCTTCGAGGCCCGGGTCGCGGGCCAGGAGCGACATGAGCAGCGTGCCGTTCCCGCCGCCGACATCGATCAGCCGCCCCGGCGCGGAGAAGGAGAACTGTTCGGCGAACGCCGCGGCCGTCGGTCGCGCCAGCTCCGCCATCGCGGCGTCGAAGACCTGCTCCGTCTCCGGTGTCCGGCCGAGGTACGCGTACAGCGGCACGCCGAAGACTTCCTCGAACCCGGAGCGCCCGGTCATGACCGTGCCGAGCAGCCCGGAGAAGGCGTCGTCGTAGGTCTCGGCCAGCAGGATGCAGTGGTGACGCAGGGACCGGGGATGGTCGCTGCGCAGGGCGGCGTGGCTCTCCGCCAGCCGGAACCGCCCGTCCCCCTCGCGCACGAAGACTCCCCGCATGGCCAGGGCCTGAAGGAGGCGAAGCATCACCTCCGGGTCGCTGCCGGTCCGTCCCGCGATGACGTCGGACGTCATGGAGGCGCCGTCGAGGATGTCCGCGATCCCCAGCCTGGCCGCCACGGCCAGAGCGCGCGAGAAGCATCCGCCCGCGGCGATCTCCAGGAGCCCCCCGCCTCCATGTGCGTCCTCCCCCTGACGACGCGCGTCCGTGTCCACGGCCCGCCCTCCTTCTGCTCTTCTTCCCGCTCTTCTTCCCGCCCGGCGGCCTCGGCCGTGCGGTACACGGAACAACGAGGCGGCGGGACGGCCAGAACGGCTCCGGCCCCCGCATGTCCGGCGCACACAGGAGCGCCGTGTACCCCGTATGCGTGAACCTGCACGGTCAGGGGCGATACGGGCCACCCGGGGCGGCAGGCTGGCGATCAGGCCTGCTCCGCCGTCAGCACGTCGGCCGGGCACGCCGCGCCCGCACGAGGCGGCGCCGAGCGCCGGCCCGTACGCGACCGCCTCGCCGTGCACGGGCCGAAGAAGTGAGGAACAACGTGACAGCCACCGCCGGATCGTCCCCAACGGCCTTCCCGGCCCCGAGCTACCCGATGGAACGCACCTGCCCCTACGCCATGCCCGCCGGATACGGACCACTGCGCGAGCACCGTCCGCTGTCCCGTGTGTCCCTCTACGACGGACGGAGCGTCTGGCTCGTCTCCGGAAGCGACGTGGGTCGGGCACTGCTCCGCGACCCGCGGATCTCCTGCGACACGGCGCATCCCACGTTCCCCTGCCTCACCGAGAGCATGGCCTCACGACAGGTGCCCGGCCTCCCGCTGATCGGCGCGGACGACCCCCTCCACGCCCGCCAGCGCAGGTGGGTCTCGTCCGCCTTCGGCCTCCGCCGGATCGCCGCCCGGCGCCCGGCCATCGAGCAGACCGCCGCACGGCTGGTCGACGCCATGCTCGCCGCGGGCGACCGGGCGGATCTGGTCCGCGCCTACACGATGCCCCTGGCCTCCGACACGACATTCGCCCTGCTGGGGATGCCGCACCAGGACCGCCCGCACGTCGACGCGCTGATCACACGCCTCCTCTCGCCGGTCGACGAGGAGGACGGCTGCACCCCGGAAGAATTGCTCGCCCAACTCCTGGACTACCTCAAGGGGCTGCTCACCGACCGGCAACGCGCCCCCGGCGACGACCTGATCGACGACCTCGTCGCCGCCCACCGCCCCCTGACCCGGCAGGACCTCGACACGCTGGCAATGACGTGCGTCGTTCTGATGTCCGGAGGGAACGAAACCACCTCCACCACCCTCTCCACCGCCGTCCTCGCCCTGCTCGACCACCCCGCCCAGCTCGACCGGCTGCGCCGGGACCCCTCGCTGATGCCCGGCGCCGTCGAGGAACTGCTGCGGATCAGCTCCGTCACGGACGCGCTCCCCCGTGTGGCGGCCGAGGACATCGACATCGCCGGGCACACCATCGAGGAAGGCGACGGCGTCGTCTTCTCGACCATGCTGATGAACCGGGACCCGGACCTCTGGGACAACCCCGACACGTTCGACGTCCACCGCAGGGCCGGCCGCCACGTCGCCTTCGGCTACGGCATCCACCAATGCGTCGGCCAGAACCTGGCCCGTGCCGAAATGGACATCGCCCTCACCACCCTCCTGCGCCGCATCCCGACGATCCGCCTGGACGTCCCCTCGCAGCAGGTCCGCGGCGTCGCGGTCCACGTCCAGCTCGGCGGCGTGGCCGAACTACCGGTCACCTGGTGACCGGGAAATGAGCGTCGGTACCGGCGCCGGCCGACCGGGACGGCATGAGCGTCGGTACCGATGCCGGCCGACCGGGCCCCGGCGAGGGCGCGACCGCCGGGGCGCTCCACAACCCAGTGGACCTTCGCGGGTCGTTGACGAACGACGGCGTCGTCTTCCCAGCCAGGTCCACGACGAGACTACGAAGTCGGACGGGAGTACTGGAACACCGGCGTACCCTCACGCGTCAGACGCCAGTCCACCGAAGCGAACTGCGCACCATCCACCGAACCCTTCGCCTGCACCCAACCGATGATCGTGTTACGGATCTCCTCGGAATTCGCCCACAACTGCTTGGCACCCGCCACATGCGGGAAGTTCCCACCACCACCGGCCCGATAATTGTTCACCGCCAGCACGAACTCCGCCGCCGGATCGACCGGCGCCCCCTCGAACGACAGATTCACGATCCGTGAACCAACCGGCTTCGCAATATCGATCTCATACGTCACACCCGACACCGCGTCATAGTTGTAATCCGGAGTATTGTCCGCATTCGTCAACTTCGTCGTGTCCACCGGGGCACCCACCGGAGTCTGCACGTAATACCGCGCCGAGAACTCCAGATAATCCTTCAGCTGCGCACCCGTCAGCAGACGCGCCTCAAGCGTGTTCTCGAACGGATACAGACCCGCCGCATCCTTGATCGTCACTTCGCCGGCCGGAATCTGCGCCGTACGAGAGAAGCACGACGCCTGCGAAAGCACCGGAAGCGCCGCATGAGCGCCACCCGCCAGCGCCGCCTTCACCGTCTCCGTCTGAACCACATTGATCAGATCGATGATCGGCTCGTCCTTCCAGGCCGCCTCCGCCGTCGTCATCGCCGCCGTCGACGTACCAATGACCTGATTGACGTACGCCACCACCTTCTTGTGCTCGTCCGCCAGCAGCCCCGTGATCCTCGGGTCCTCCGCCACGGTGTTGGAGTTCAGCACCTGCGAACCCGCCCTCTCCACCACCCAGCGGCCCTTCTCCCACACCAGATCGAAGTCGAACAGCGTCAACCGCTGCCCCCACTTCAACGGCTCCGAAAGCACCACCTTCTTACCGGTCTGCTTGTTCTCCACGAAATGCTCGGGGATCTCCAGATGCGCATGCCCGACCAGAATCGCGTCAATACCCGGCACCTGCTCCGCCACCAGACCCGCCGCATTCTCCACATACGGAATCTGATCACCGTACGACGACGTACCACTGCTCCCCGAATGCGCCGAAACAATCACCACATCCGCACCCATCGAACGAAGCCGCGGCACAAACTTCGCCGCCTGCTCCTCCAGCCCCGGAAACACCATCTTCCCACTGACATTCGCCTTGTCCCAGATCGCGATACCCGGATTGGTCAGCCCCAGAATCGCAACCTTCACATCCCGGCCCTGCGGAGTACGCAACCGCTTGATGACATACGGAGCGAACGCCGGCCGCAACGTCTTCGCATCCAGCGCATTCGCACCCAGCAGCGGGAAGTCACACTGCTCCTCGAACTTCCGCAGTACCGGAATGCCGTAGTTGAACTCATGGTTGCCCAACGCCGCCGCGTCGTACCCGATCGCGTTCATCGCCTGCGCCATCGGATGCACCGGACCACGCTTCGCCGTGATCGGATCAATCTTCGCGTAGTAGTACGACAACTGGGTGCCCTGGATCGTGTCACCCGCATCGATCAACAGCGTGTTACGACGACCCTTCTCCCGGCGCACCTGCTCCACCAACGTGGAGATCTTCGCCAGACCGACATCGTTGTGCGCCTTGTCGTCGAACTCCTTGTCGGTGAAGTAGTCCCAGTTGAAGACATTCCCATGCAGGTCCGTCGTCCCCATCACGGTGAACGAGTACCGCTTCGGCCCACGCCCATGGCCGTGCCCATGACCGTGACCGTGCGCCGCGGCAGGCACCGCAGAACCCCCCGCGATCGCCACACCCGCACCGGCAGCCGCCGATGTGCCCAGGAACGTCCTACGGTTCAGCGGCATTTCGTCTCCCACATCTCAGTTCTCACGCAGCTCAGTTCTCACACAGCTCTGTTCTCGCGCGACACGGCTCCCCGACAACAAGGACCACCGCGCACAACGCGCGTAGATGATGACCCAGGAGCCACACCCCGCAACACCCCCTGCGGGTTGCGATCTGATGACCACCCGCTGTCGGACCCGGATGCAACAGTGGACCCATGACCACCACCCCACCGCCCTACGGCACCCCCGAACACCCCCGCGTCGCCGTCCGCGGCGAAGCCCGCCTCGAAGCCGACCCCGAAACCGCCCGCATCACCATCACCGTCACCACCCGCGGCAAAGACCGCCGCAACGCCCTCGAAGACCTCACCCGCCGCAACAACCACGTACTCGAACTCGCCCGCTCCTACGGACAATCCATAGAAAAACTCGAAACCGGCGCAATCTCCATCACGCCCGAACTCACCCAGAAAGGCCGCAACGAACAAATCCACGCCTACCACGGCCGCGTCCACATCACCGCCGTCCTCAACGACTTCACCGCACTGGGCGAACTCACCACCAAAATCGCCGACCTCGACATGACCCGGATCAACGGCCCCTGGTGGGGCCTGCGCCCCGACTCACCCACCCACGCCGCCGCCCGCCGCCAAGCCGTCCACGAAGCCGTCCAACGCGCCCGCGAATACGCCGACGCCCTCGGCGCCCACCTCACCGCCCTCGTCGAACTCGCCGACCTCGGCGCGGAGAACACCACCCCGACCCCCCTCCCCGCACCCGGCACCACACGCGGCCGCGCCGCCTTCGACACAGCCGCACCCGAACCCCCCGCCCTCGACCTCGAACCACAACGCCAGACCGTCTACGCCCAGGTCAACGCCCGCTTCCTCATGACACCGCCAAAACTCTAGAAAAAATGCTCATCCGAGCACCTCGCCGCACAATTCAACACTTGTCAATAACCCTTCATCCAAAGGTCGTTGAGCAGTCACGGCACACCAATCAACTACCCGTAGGTAAGGTCTAGGGTCGAACCATGCGCCGAGCAAAAATCGTTTGTACCCTGGGCCCCGCCGTCGACACATACGACCAGATCAAGGCATTGGTCGAAGCGGGAATGGACATCGCCCGCCTCAACCTCAGCCACGGCACCTACGCCGAACACGAAGAGCGGTACCACCACGTACGCAAAGCCTCCGACGAGAACGGACGCAGCGTCGGCATCCTCGCCGACCTTCAAGGCCCGAAGATCCGCCTCGGATGTTTCCGAGAAGGCCCCGTACTCCTTGAACGCGGCGACAGCTTCACCATCACCGTCGAACCCGTCGAAGGCGACCGCCACACCTGCGGCACCACCTACGACGGCCTCGCCACCGACGTCACCACCGGCGAACGCATCCTCGTCGACGACGGCCGCGTCACCCTCGAAGTCACCGAAGTCGACGGCCCCCGCGTCCACACCACCGTCATCGAAGGCGGCATGGTCTCCGACCACAAGGGCCTCAACCTCCCCGGCGTCGCCGTCTCCGTCCCCGCACTCTCCGAGAAGGACATCGAAGACCTCCGCTGGGCCCTGCGCACCGGCGCCGACATCATCGCCCTCTCCTTCGTCCGCAGCGGACGCGACATCGAGGACGTCCACCGCATCATGGACGAGGAAGGCCGCCGCCTCCCCGTCATCGCCAAGGTGGAGAAGCCCCAGGCCGTCGAGAACATCGACGGCATCGTCGCCGCCTTCGACGGCATCATGGTCGCCCGCGGCGACCTCGGCGTGGAAATGCCCCTGGAGCAGGTGCCGATCGTCCAGAAGCGCGCGATCAAGCTCGCCAGGCGCAACGCCAAGCCGGTCATCGTCGCCACCCAGATGCTCGACTCGATGATCGACAACTCCCGCCCCACCCGCGCCGAGGCCTCCGACGTCGCCAACGCGGTCATCGACGGCACGGACGCGGTGATGCTCTCCGGTGAGACCAGCGTGGGCAAGTACCCGATCGAGACGGTCCGCACGATGTCCCGCATCGTCGAGGCCGCCGAGGAGGACATCCTCACCAAGGGCCTCCCGCCCCTGACCGACCGCAACAAGCCCCGCACCCAGGGCGGCGCGGTGGCCCGCGCGGCGGCCGAGATGGGCGACTTCCTCGGCGCGAAGTTCCTGGTCGCCTTCACCCAGAGCGGTGACACGGTCCGGCGCCTCTCCCGCTACCGCTCACCCATCCCGCTCCTCGCCTTCACCCCGGACCCGGCCACCCGCTCCCAGCTGAACCTGACCTGGGGCGTCGAGACCTTCCTCGGCCCGCACGTGGATTCGACGGACGCGATGGTCGCCCAGGTCGACGAGGAGCTGTTGAGGATCGGCCGCTGCCGGAAGGGCGACGTCGTCGTCATCACGGCCGGCTCCCCGCCGGGCGTTCCGGGCTCGACGAACCTGGTGCGGGTGCACCACATCGGCGAGGACGACAGCCCGAAGTAGGCCGGTCGTCAGTACTTCGGCCCGACGTGGGCGTCCATCAGAGCGACGGACGCCCGTCGGGCGACGGAGATGTTTGTACGCCTTGCCTGCCCGTGTGCAGTGCGTCCACTCAATGCCGAGCTTGTCGAGGGTGTCCGTGTAGAGCTGCCGGATGTCGTCGGAGACGTTGGTGAAGATGTAGCGCGGGTACTCGTAGCGTTTGCGTACTCCGCCGACCACCCGGGTCGTCCAGTTCATGTTGCGGCACCCATCGGAATGGATGAGGCTGCGGACGAAGTCCCACGGGTGGGCATCGACGATCTCCTGCTGCCAGGAGGCGAGGACGATGGGGCGCTCGTGTTTCCTGCCTGGGCCGTGCTGGGGGAAGAGGCATGTCCAGTGCCTCGTATAGGACTTGATCTCGACGCACCCGTTTTTCTGGCGTCGTCCGGTGCGTGGCATGGGCATCACCCTGTGCATCGCCGACTCTGCTTCATCGATCAGGCCAGGCCATGTGTCGCCGCAGAAGATCGACAAGTGGTGCTGTTTGGGCTTGGAGATGATGTGGCCGTCTCCGAGGTAGAGGCCCAGCAGATACGCGTACGCGACGCGGTCGAAGTCTCGCCCGGTACATAACGGGCAGTCGGTGGGCTGCTCGTATTGCACGCCACGTCGTTTGCGATCCTGGTGCAGCCACCAGCCGATAGTTCCGCGAGGGACGTTGAGGAGTTCTGCAACCGCTCGATTGGTGGTGCCGCCCCGCAAGAGGGCGAGTGCTTCGTCACGGATCGACGGATTGTGCCGTTCCATGCAATGGAGTCTTGTGCGGCTTTCGCTGGCGTGCGCCAGATTCGAAGGTGCGTTCACCGGCAAGGGTGAAGATCGCAAACGGGCGCTAGAACCTTGGAATCGAAGGAGAAGTGCCCCGAGTCGGATTCGAACCGACGCTGTATGGGTTTTGAATCCATGGCCTCTACCGCTGGGCTACCGGGGCCCCTTCGAAACGAAGGAACCCGAAGGACCTCCGTGCCTCAAACATACCGTAACTAGGTAGGCTCTTGGCAGCAGTACCCCTGTCTTGAACGAGGAGCTCCCCGTGACCGCCCCCGAGTCGCCCCAGCCCGCTGACGACGACAAGTCGCACGTTCCCCCGCTGACGACCCGCGTCGTCATCGCCGAGGACGAGGCGCTCATCCGTCTCGACCTCAAGGAGATGCTGGAGGAAGAGGGCTACGCGGTCGTCGGCGAGGCCGGGGACGGGCAGCGGGCCGTCGAGCTGGCGCGGGAGCACCGGCCGGACCTGGTCATCCTCGATGTGAAGATGCCGGTCCTGGACGGGATCTCCGCGGCGGAGAAGATCGCGGAGGAGTCCATCGCGCCGGTCCTGATGCTGACCGCGTTCTCGCAGCGTGATCTCGTCGAGCGGGCCCGGGACGCCGGGGCGATGGCGTATCTGGTGAAGCCGTTCAGCAAGAGCGACGTGGTGCCGGCCATCGAGATGGCGGTGTCGCGGTTCGCGGAGCTGAAGGCGCTGGAGTCCGAGGTCGCGGATCTTGCGCAGCGGCTGGAGACGCGGAAGCTGGTGGACCGGGCGAAGAGCATTCTGCAGACGGATTACGGGCTCTCCGAGCCTGCCGCGTTCCGGTGGATCCAGAAGACGTCGATGGACCGGCGGCTGTCGATGCAGCAGCTGGCCGAGGCGTTGATCGAGGATGCCGAGGAGAAGAAGAAGGCGGCCGAGTAGGCCGTACGTGAGTATGAGGAAGGCCCGCGTCCCGGTTGTCCGGGGCGCGGGCCTTCCTTGTGTGTGTCAGTCCTCGCCGAGGTAGGCCTTGCGGACGGACTCGTCGTGGAGGAGGTCCGCGCCGGTGCCGGAGAGGACGATCTTGCCGACCTCCATGACGTGGCCCTGGTCCGCGAGGGAGAGTGCGGCCTGGGCGTTCTGCTCGACGAGCAGGATGGTGGTGCCCTGGGCCTTGAGCTCGACGATGGTTTCCATGATCTTCTGCATCATGATCGGTGAGAGGCCCATGGAGGGTTCGTCGAGCATCAGGAGTTTGGGCTGGCACATGAGGGCCCTGCCCATGGCGAGCATCTGCTGTTCGCCGCCCGAGAGGGTTCCTGCGGCCTGCTTGCGGCGTTCACCGAGGATGGGGAAGAGGTCGTAGGCGCGCTGGATGTCCTTCTCGATGCCTGCCTTGTCGTTGCGGAGGTAGGCGCCGAGCTGGAGGTTCTCGGTGATGGTGAGCCGGGGGAAGATGTGGCGTCCCTCGGGGGAGTGGGCGAGGCCCAGGGAGACGACCTTGTGTGCGGGGATGTCGTTGAGTGGTTTGCCGTCGAAGACGATGCGGCCGCCGGCCGGCTTGAGCAGGCCGGAGAGGGTGCGCAGGGTGGTGGTCTTGCCGGCGCCGTTGGTGCCGATGAGGGTGACGACCTGGCCGGCTTCGACGGTGAAGGAGATGCCCTTGACGGCTTCGATCTTGCCGTAGGCGACGCGGAGGTCCTCGACCTCCAGAAGTGCGGTCATCGGGTGTCCTCCTCCTCGGTGCTGGTGCTTGTGGTGGTGTCGGTGGTGGCTGCGGTCTCGGCGGTGCTCGCCTCCGCGGCTCCGGCTTCTGCGGCTTCGACCTCGGCGGCTTCTTCGGCGCCGGGGGCGCCTTCGAAGGGGGTGCCGAGGTAGGCGGCGACGACGCGTTCGTCGCTCTGGACGGCGTCGGGGGTGCCTTCGATGAGCTTTTCGCCCTGGACGAGGCAGGCGACGCGGTCGCAGAGGTTGAAGATGAACCGCATGTCGTGCTCGATGACGAGGACGGCGATGCCCTGGTCGCGGATGGCGAAGATGAGTTCTTCGGTGACGCGGGTCTCTTGCGGGTTCATGCCGGCGGTGGGCTCGTCGAGGAGGAGGAGTCCGGGGTCGCTGGCCAGTGCGCGGGCGATTTCCAGCTTGCGCTGGTCTCCGTAGGGGAGGTTGCGTGCGAGGTGGTCGGCCTTGTCGGCGAGGCCGATGAACTCCAGGAGTTCCATGGCGCGTTCGCGGCTGGCCTGCTCGGCTCTGGTGAAGCCGGGGAGGCGCAGGAGGGCGGACCAGAGGCCTTCCTTGGTCCTGGTGTGGCGTCCGACGAGGACGTTCTCCAGGACGGTCATGTTGGCGAAGAGGCGGATGTTCTGGAAGGTGCGGGCGATGCCTGCCTGGGTGACGAGGTGGGGTTTGGGCGGCAGGACGGTGCCTTTGTAGCTGACCTTGCCCTCGGTGGGGACGTACAGGCCGGTGAGGCAGTTGAAGAAGGTGGTCTTGCCGGCACCGTTGGGGCCGATGAGGCCGACGATCTCGCCCGCGTTGACGGTGAGATCGACGTTGCGTACGGCGGTGAGTCCGCCGAAGCGCATGGTGACGCCGCTGGCGTCGAGGACGGTGGTGGCGGTCTTCGTGGTGGTCATGGTGGTCACGCCCCCGCCTTGGCGATGCCGGCGCCGGTCTCTTCGGACTGTCGTGGTTCCGGTACGTCGGGCTGGTCGTTCTCGTGGAATTCGAGCTGCTTCCTGCGGTCGGCGACGAGTCCTTCGGGGCGCAGGCGCATCAGGAGGATGAGTGCGATGCCGAAGAGGAAGAGCTGGTAGTCCTGCATGAACTGGAGTTTGGCCGGGATGAGGTAGAGCAGTGCGGCGCCGACGAGGGGTCCGCTGAGGGTTCCCATGCCGCCGAGGATGACGGCGGCGAGGAGGAAGGCGGAGTTGGGGGGTACGGAGCCGGCGAATTGGTACTGCTCGGGGGTCACGGTGTAGTTGACGTGTGCCTGGACGGTTCCGGCGAGTCCGGCGAGGGTGGCGCCGAGGGCGAAGGCGAGCAGTTTGAGCCGGAAGGCGTTGATGCCCATGGCGGTGGCTGCGGTTTCGTCCTCGCGGATGGCGACCCAGGCGCGGCCGATGCGGGATTCTCCGGAGCGGCGGAAGACGAGGACGACGACGGCGGTGAAGACGAGCATCAGCAGGTAGTAGTTGGCGGACCTGCCGAGGTCGAAGCCGAGGATGTTGTGTTTGAGGCCGAAGTCGAAGCCGAAGAAGTTGAGGTCGGGGATGCTGGGGATGCCCTGGGAGCCGTTGGTGAGGTCGGGTCCGCTGTTGCCGTTGAGGTTGTTGACGGTGAGGCGGAAGATTTCACCGAAGCCGAGGGTGACGATGGCGAGGTAGTCGCCGCGGAGTCGGAGGGTGGGTGCGCCGATGAGTACGCCGAAGACGAGTGATGCTCCGGCGCCGGTGAGGACGGCGGCCCAGAAGGGGAATTCGACGCCGATGGCGGACATGGTGGAGCCGGAGACGAGCGCGGCGGCGTAGGCGCCGACGCCGAGGAAGGCGACGTATCCGAGGTCGAGGAGGCCGGCGAGGCCTACGACGACGTTGAGGCCGAGTGCGACGGTGCCGAAGATGAGGATGTTGGCGCCGATGAGCGCGTATTCCTCTTTCTGCTGGGTGAAGGGGAAGCAGACGGCTGCGACGAGGGCTGCGGCGAGGGTGACGTTGCGGTGCTTCGCGGTCAGTGCGGTGAGGCGGGAGACGAGTCCGGCCCGGTGGAGTGCGGTGAAGGCGAAGCCGACGGTGATGAGGAAGCCGATGAAGAGTTCGGTGTAGTCGGTGTCGATGCCGTAGGCGAAGACGTAGAGGCCGATGCCGAACGCGGCGACGATGATGAGGATTTCGGCCCAGGAGGGGAGGGCCTTGGGGCGGGGGGCCTGGGGGGCGCCGAGGCTGTTGCGGAAGCGTTGCCAGGTGGTGGCCCCGGTGGTGAGTGGCTGGTCGGCGGGGAGGCCGAGTGCGGCGACGGCGGCGAGGAGTGCGCCGATGCCGCTGACCCAGGCGCCGGGTTCCAGGTTGACGATGCCGCCGAGGTCGTAGGCGATGGCGCCGAGGGTGTAGCCGGTGGTGCCGAGGGTGCCGAGGGCGAGGAGGCGGACGGGGCTGTTGGTGCCGCCGGGGGTGAGCCAGCGCAGGCCTTGGATGCCGTACCCGGACAGTGTGAGGAGCAGGGTGAGTGCGGCGCTGATGAGGGTGAGGACCTGGAGGCCGCCGGGGTAGCCGGTGACGGTGAGGTCGCCGGGGAATGCGTCGGTCCAGGTCCAGGCGAGGAAGGTGCCGGCGAGGGCGACGGCGGCGCCTGCGGCGGTGCTGATGCGGGCTGCTGCGGTGGGGATCGGCAGGAAGGGGGCGGGGCCGGGTGTGGTGGTGTGGTTGGTGGTCATCCGTATCACGCCCGATCCGCGACGCGTTCGCCGAGCAGGCCTTGGGGGCGGAGCAGGAGGACGATGATGAGGAGGACGAAGGCCCATACGTCCTTCCAGGCGCCGCCGCCGAAGAGGTCCATGCCGGGGACGTTGCTCATGTAGCCGGTGGCGAGGGATTCGGCGATGCCGAGTACGACGCCGCCGAGCATGGCGCCGTAGATGTTGCCGATGCCGCCGAGTACTGCTGCGGTGAAGGCTTTGAGGCCCATGATGAAGCCCATTTTGAAGCCGATCTGGCCGTTCTTGAGCCCGTAGGCGACGGCGGCGACGGCGGCGAACGCGGCGCCGATGGCGAAGGCCATGACGATGATGCGGTCGGTGTTGATGCCCATGAGCTTGGCGGTGTCGGGGTCCTGGCTGGTGGCTTGCATGCCGCGGCCGGAGCGGGTCTTGGAGACGAAGAGCCCGAGGGCGATCATGCAGACGGGTGCCGTGATGAGGACGAAGAGGTCACCGCGTTGGATGTGGGCGCCGAAGATGTCGATCGCTTCGCCCTTGAACTGGGGGAAGGAGCGGTCCTTCTTGGCGTCGGGGTACCACTTCCAGATGGCCTGCTGGAGTGCGAGGGAGAGTCCGATCGCGGTGATGAGCGGGGCCAGTCGGGGGGCGTTGCGCAAGGGCCGGTAGGCGAAGCGTTCGGCGGCTGCGCTGACGGCGACGGAGCATACGACGCCGCCGATGATCATGAGGGGGATGATTGCGAGGAGGGAGACACCGGCCGGCATCCAGAGGTACACGGTGAGAGCTCCGAAGCCTCCGATCATGAAGATCTCGCCGTGGGCGAAGTTGATGAGCTGGATGATTCCGTAGACCATCGTGTAGCCGATCGCGATGAGTCCGTACATCGCGCCGAGGATGAGTCCATTGGCCAGCTGTTGCGGCAGTTCGTTCACCGCAGGGCCTCCGTGGAGTGGTTCGGATATGGCACCGCGCGGGGGCGCTGGTGGCGCTCCCGCGCGGTCTGGGGTGGGTCAGGCGTGGGCCCGGGAGCTTGTTACGGCTTGTAGGCTTCGCTGAGCTTGGAGGTCCACTTGCCGCCGTCGACCTGGTAGGCGGTCATCATGGTGTTGGTGGTGTCGCCGTATTCGTCGAAGGAGACGGGGCCGGTGACGCCGTCGAACTTGACCTTGGCCATGGCTGCGAGGACCTTGGCGCGGGCGTCGTCGCCGGTGGGGAGCTTGCCGCCGTTGTCGGCGACGGCGATCTTGACGGCTTCGATGATCGACCAGGTGGCGTCGTAGGTGCCGCCGCCGTAGGCCTCGTAGGCGTCCTTGTATCCGGCGGTCTTGTAGTCGGCGATGAACTTCTTGGCGGAGTCGAGTTCTTCGACGGGCTTGCCGACGGAGGTGGCGATGTCGCCCTGGGCCTTCTTGTTGAGCTTGATGAAGTCGGCGCTGTACATGCCGTCGCCGCCCATGAGGGGGATCTGGACGCTGTCCTTGAGCTGCTGGCTCAGGGGTGCGCCGGCGGGGTATTCGCCGCCGTAGTAGACGGCCTTGGCGCCGGACTTCTTGACCTGGGTGACGACGGCGTTGAAGTCGCGGTCGTCGGGGTTGACGTGGTCGGAGCCGACGATCTTGCCGCCGAGGGTGGTGAAGGTGTTCTTGAAGGAGGCTGCGAGACCGGCGCCGTAGGGCTTCTGGTCGTCGATGAGGTAGACCTTCTTGACCTTCTCGTTGTTGAAGAGGTACTTCGCCGCGAAGGCGCCCTGGATCTGGTCCGTGGTGGCGGTGCGGAAGTAGGTCTTGAAGGGGCGCTTCTTGTCGCCGGTCTTCCAGTTCTCGCCCTGGGTGAGTTCGGTGCCGGTGTTGGCGGGGGAGACCTGGGTGAGGCCGGCGTCGTTGAGCGGCTTCTGCATCGACTGGGAGACGCCGGAGTTCAGGGGGCCGACGACGCCGAGGACGGTTTCGTCGTCGATGAACTTCTGGGCGTTCTGCTGGCCGACGGAGGGCTGCGCCTGGTCGTCGAGGGGCTTGACCTCGAATTTGATGCCGGGGACGGTGTTTTCCTTGTTGGCCGTCTTGGCGGCGAGGTCGGCGGAGTTCTTGATGCCGAGGCCGAGGGCGGACAGGTCGCCGGTGATGGGCGCGTCGACGCCGATGACGACGGTCTGGGTGCCGCCGCTGTCGCTGCTCTTGTTGTTGTCGTCGCGCGACCCGCAGGCGGTGAGGGTCAGTGCTCCGGTGGTGAGCACGGTGGTGAGTATGAGTGAGGAACGGTGTCGCACGAAAGGTCCTTTCCCTGGCGCGGCCTCCTCTGCTTGAGGTGCCGTGTCGTTCGCCGGGCCGTACTGGGTGGTACAGGGCCGTGCTGCAGACGCGCCCGGCGGCGCGGTGACTGGCGGTGACTCTAGGCGCAGGTGTGGGGGTCGGGGATGGATCCGCCGCAGGATGTGACTGTCTTGTTATGCCGTTGAGCAAGGCTTGAGGTGGCTGTGCGGACATGTACGGCTTTTTGCCGGTCGGTGAAGTGACCGTATTTTGAGAACTCCCAGCTCTGCTAAGGGGCTTGAGCTGATCACGGTGCTGTCGCGCGAGGTGGGGCGGGGTGCGGTGCGTGAGGGCACGGCGAGGTGCCCGGCGGCTGCGGGGGCCGGGTTCGGGTGTCGCGCGGGGGTGTCCGCGGATCGGATGTTGATTACGCAGCGTTACGTCGGTGGTGATGTGGTCGACGCGGTGTTGTGTGCGTGGAGTGCAGGGGTGGTGTGTGCGGGGTGCTGAGTGGGCCACACAACAAGGCGTGCGGTCAAGGGAGTTGGCGTCTTCTGTTGTCAATCCCCGGTGGTCCGCCGGGTGTTGTGGGCGGGTATGGAGCTGCCCGGCCGGATTGCGTTCCGGCCGGGCAGTGGTGTCGCGGTGTGTTCGGTGTGTTCGGGTCCGTCAGGTGGCGTCGGGCCGGGGGGCGTCGCGGAGCATGCAGGTGAGGCGTGCGGTGCAGACCCGCTTGTCCTGTTCGTCGGTGATGGCGATTTCGTAGGTGGCGGTGGAGCGGCCGCGGTGTACGGGGGTGGCGACGCCGGTGACGAGTCCGCTGCGTACGCCGCGGTGGTGGGTGCAGTTCAGGTCGACGCCGACGGCGAGTTTGGTGGCGCCGCCGTGGAGCATGGAGCCGATGGAGCCGAGGGTCTCGGCGAGGACGGCGGAGGCGCCGCCGTGGAGGAGTCCGTAGGGCTGGGTGTTGCCCTCGACGGGCATGGTGCCGACGACGCGGTCCGCGGAGGCTTCGACGATGGTGACGCTCATGCGTTCGCCGAGGTGGCCGGCGGAGAAGAGTGCGGGCAGGTCGACGCCGAGTGCGGCGTACTCGTCGATGATCTCCTGGGGGAACTTGGGTGTGGTGTGCTCGCCCATGGGCCGGCTCCGATCGTCTGCGGTGGTTCACGGCTTCGTTGCTGTGTGCATCGTTCCTATCAGACGACTGAGCGGGTGCTCAGGCCCTACCCGGTGATCGTGCGACCGCCCCGGGCTCGGGGTGTCCGGCGCCCGAGCCCGTCGGGTGTCACCTCCAGGCCGGCGCGTCTTGCGGCGCTGTTCCTGTCCGCCCGTCGTTCACCGCGCGGAGTGGGCCGGGGCGGGCCGTGCACCGGTGTTCTCGAAGCGGATGACGACGGACTTGCTGGCCGGGGTGTTGCTGGTGTCGGCGGTGGAGTCGAGGGGGACCAGCACGTTGGTCTCCGGGTAGTAGGCGGCGGCGCAGCCCCGGGCGGTCGGGTAGTGCACGATGCGGAAGCCGGGGGCGCGGCGCTCCACGCCGTCCTTCCATTCGCTGACGAGGTCGGTGTACGCGCCGTCGGGCAGGTGGAGGGTGCGGGCGTCGTCGGGGTTGACCAGGACGACGCGGCGGCCGCCCTTGATGCCGCGGTAGCGGTCGTCGAGGCCGTAGATGGTGGTGTTGTACTGGTCGTGGGAGCGCAAGGTCTGCAACAGCAGTCTGCCTTCGGGGAGTTCGGGGTATTCGACGGGTGCGGCGGTGAAGTTGGCCTTGCCGGTCGCGGTGGGGAAGCGGCGTTCGTCGCGCGGGGCGTGGGGGAGGGTGAAGCCGCCGGGGTGTGCGATGCGGGCGTTGAAGTCCTCGAAGCCGGGGACGACGCGGGAGATGCGGTCGCGGATTGTTGCGTAGTCCTTCTCGAACTCCTCCCAGGGGGTGGCCGATGCGGGGCCGAGGACGGCGCGGGCGAGGCGGGCGACGATGGCGGGCTCGGAGAGCAGGTGAGGGCTTGCGGGCGTGAGGTTGCCGCGCGAGGCGTGGACCATGCTCATGGAGTCCTCGACGGTGACGAACTGCCGGCCGCTCGCCTGGACGTCCTTGTCGGTGCGTCCCAGCGTCGGCAGGATCAGTGCGCGGGTGCCGGTCACGGCGTGCGAGCGGTTGACCTTGGTGGAGACGTGGACGGTGAGGCGGGCGCGGCGCATCGCGGCCTCGGTGACGTCGGTGTCGGGGGTGGCCGCGACGAAGTTGCCGCCCATGGCGAAGAAGACCTTGGCGTCGCCGTCGCGCAGGGCCTGGATGGAGCGGACGACGTCGTAGCCGTGGTGTCGTGGTGAGGTGATCCCGAATTCCTTGTCGAGGGCGTCGAGGAAGGCGGGGGCGGGGCGTTCGAAGATGCCCATGGTGCGGTCGCCCTGCACGTTGGAGTGGCCCCGGACGGGGCAGACTCCGGCGCCGGGGCGGCCGATGTTGCCGCGCAGCAGCAGGAAGTTCACGACTTCGCGGATGGTCGGTACGGAGTGCTTGTGCTGGGTGAGGCCCATGGCCCAGCAGACGACGGTGCGTTTGGAGGCGAGGGCCATGGTGAGCGCCTGCTCGATGGCGGTGCGGTCGAGGCCGGTGGCGGCGAGGGTCTGTTCCCAGTCGGCCTCGCGGGCCGCGCGGGCGAATTCCTCGTAGCCGTGGGTGTGTTCCCGTACGAAGGTTTCGTCGACGGCGCCCTCGGTCTCCAGGATCATTCTGTTCAGCAGCCGGAAGAGGGCCTGGTCGCCGCCGATCCGGATCTGGAGGAAGAGGTCGTTGAGTGCGGTGCCCTTGACCATGCCGAGTGGGGTCTGCGGGTTCTTGAACCGTTCCAGGCCGGCCTCGGGGAGCGGGTTCACTGAAATGATCTTTGCGCCGGCGGCTTTGGCCTTCTCCAGGGCGGAGAGCATCCGGGGGTGGTTCGTGCCGGGGTTCTGTCCGGCGACGATGATCAGGTCCGACTGGTGGAGGTCCTCCAGCGAGACGCTGCCCTTGCCGATGCCGATGGTTTCCGTGAGTGCCGAGCCGGAGGACTCGTGGCACATGTTGGAGCAGTCGGGGAGGTTGTTGGTGCCGAATTCGCGGGCGAACAGCTGGAGCAGGAATGCGGCCTCGTTGCTGGTGCGGCCCGAGGTGTAGAAGAGGGCCTCGTCGGGGGAGGTGAGCGCGTTCAGCTCCTCGGCGATGACGGCGAAGGCGCGCTCCCAGGTCACCGCCTCGTACCGGTCGGCACCTTCGGGGAGGTACATAGGCTGGGTGATCCGGCCCTGCTGGCCCAGCCAGTACCCGCTGCGGGTGGCGAGGTCGGCGACCGGGTGCGCGGCGAAGAAGTCGGGGGTGACCCGGCGCAGGGTCGCCTCCTCGGCGACGGCCTTGGCGCCGTTCTCGCAGAATTCCGCCGTGTGCCGCTCGTCGCCCTCGGGCCAGGCGCAGCCGGGGCAGTCGAAGCCGTTCTTCTGGTTGACCTTGAGGAGGGTCTGCGCGGTGCGTCGCACGCCCATCTGCTGGTGGGCGACGTGCAGGCTGTGGGCGACGGCCGGCAGGCCGGCGGCGGCGTGCTGTGCCGGCTCGACCCGCGGTGCGTCCTGGACCGGATCTCCTGTGGGCGGCTTGGTGGCCATTGCGTGCTCCCCTTCGGGCCGGCTGCGAAGCCGCGCGGTGCGCGGTGTGCATCGAGGCTGTCCGTGTTCCTTTTTTGATCCTGTCATGCGGCACCGGTTCACGGCACCGACGGGGAGGGCGGCCAGCGGGGCCGGTCGGGATTGTCGGTGGTCCGTGGCAGGATCGGGGGCGTGGCTGAGACGGCATCGAAGAAGACGGCAGACAACCGACCGCGCCTGCTCCTGATGGACGGGCACTCCCTGGCGTACCGGGCGTTCTTTGCGCTGCCTGCGGAGAATTTCACGACAGGGTCGGGGCAGCCGACGAACGCGGTGTACGGCTTCGCGTCGATGCTCGCGAACACGCTGCGTGACGAGGCGCCGACGCATTTCGCGGTGGCGTTCGATGTTTCCCGCAAGACCTGGCGCTCGCAGGAGTTCCCGGAGTACAAGGCGAACCGTTCGAAGACCCCGGACGAGTTCAGGGGGCAGGTCGAGCTGATCGGCGAGCTGCTGGACGCGATGCATGCGGACCGTTTCGCGGTCGACGGCTTCGAGGCGGACGATGTCATTGCCACGCTGGCCACGCAGGCCGAGGCGGCCGGTTTCGAGGTGCTGATCGTCACGGGTGACCGGGATTCGTTCCAGCTGATCACGGACAACGTCACTGTGCTGTACCCGACCAAGGGGGTCTCGGAGCTGACGCGCTTCACCCCGGCGAAAGTCGAGGAGAAGTACGGGCTGACGCCGCAGCAGTACCCCGACTTCGCGGCGCTGCGGGGCGACCCGTCGGACAATCTCCCGGGCATCCCCGGGGTGGGTGAGAAGACCGCCGCGAAGTGGATCAATCAGTTCGGTTCGTTCGACGAGCTGGTCGAGCGTGCCGGGGAGGTCAAGGGCAAGGCCGGGCAGAATTTCCGGGACCACCTGGACGCGGTGCGGCTGAACCGCCGGCTGACCGAGATGGTCCGTGATGTGGAGCTGTCGAAGACCCCGCAGGATCTGGAGCGCGCGCCGTACGACCGTGCCGCGGTGACGGGTGTGCTGGATGTCCTGGAGATCCGTAACCCGAGTCTGCG
The DNA here is from genome assembly GCF_053594575.1 of Streptomyces sp. NPDC001880. Taxonomy (NCBI): domain Bacteria; kingdom Bacillati; phylum Actinomycetota; class Actinomycetes; order Kitasatosporales; family Streptomycetaceae; genus Streptomyces; species Streptomyces sp. NPDC001880. The sequence continues at coordinate 181,837 of NZ_JBSFET010000001.1, read as the reverse complement.
CGAGCGGCTGCTGGCCGTGGACCCGGGCGCCGAGGACGAGGCCCCGGCGCCTGCCGCGGGCGTCGAGCTGGACGGCGCGGTGCTGGGCGCGGGCGAGCTCGCGCCCTGGCTCGCCGAGCACGGCGGGCAGCCGCTCGGTGTGGCCACGGTCGACACCTGGGCGGTGGGCAGCGGCACGGTCACCGAGATCGCACTGGCCGCGGCGGACGGTGCGGCGGCCTGGTTCGACCCGGCCCTGCTCGACGAGGGTGACGAGCAGGCGTTCGCCGCCTGGATCGCCGACGCGGACCGGCCCAAGGTCATGCACAACGCGAAGAGCGCCATGCGGGTCTTCCCCGAGCACGGCTGGCGGGTCGGCGGCGTCACGATGGACACCGCGCTGGCCGCGTATCTGGTGAAGCCCGGCCGCCGTTCCTTCGCGCTGGACGCGCTGACGGTGGAGTACCTGGGCCGTGAGCTGGCCCCGGCCGCGGCATCCGACGGGCAGCTGGCCTTCGGTGCGGACGACCAGGCCGAGGCCGAGTCCCTGATGGCGCAGGCTCGCGCGGTCCTGGACCTGGGCGACGCGTTCACCACCCGGCTCGCGGAGGTCGGTGCGGCGGAGCTGCTGCATGACATGGAGCTGCCGACGTCCGCGCTGCTGGCCCGTCTGGAGCGGCACGGCATCGCCGCCGACCGGGCTCATCTGGAGGGCATGGAGCAGCAGTTCGCCGGTGCGGTGCAGCAGGCGGTGAAGGAGGCGCACGCCGCGGTCGGCCGTGAGTTCAACCTCGGTTCGCCCAAGCAGCTCCAGGAGGTCCTCTTCGGTGAGCTGGGCCTGCCGAGGACGAAGAAGACGAAGACCGGGTACACCACGGATGCCGACGCGCTGGCCTGGCTCGCCGCGCAGACCGAGCACGAACTGCCGGTGATCATGCTGCGTCACCGTGAGCAGGCCAAGCTGCGGGTCACGGTCGAGGGCCTGATCAAGACGATCGCGGCGGACGGCCGTATCCACACCACGTTCAACCAGACGGTGGCGGCGACGGGCCGGCTGTCCTCCACCGACCCCAACCTGCAGAACATCCCGGTCCGTACGGACGAGGGCCGGGCGATCCGCCGCGGTTTCGTCGTCGGCGAGGGTTTCGAGACGCTTATGACGGCCGACTACAGTCAGATCGAGCTGCGGGTGATGGCGCACCTCTCCGAGGACGCGGGCCTGATCGAGGCGTTCACCTCCGGCGAGGACCTGCACACCACGGTCGCCTCGCAGGTCTTCGGCGTCGACAAGTCGGCCGTCGACCCGGAGATGCGCCGCAAGATCAAGGCCATGAGCTACGGACTGGCGTACGGGCTCTCCGCGTTCGGACTCTCCCAGCAGCTGAACATCGAGGCGGGTGAGGCGCGCGGCCTGATGGACACCTACTTCGAGCGGTTCGGCGGAGTGCGTGACTATCTGCACCGGGTGGTCGAGGAGGCCAGGGCCACGGGGTACACGGAGACGGTCTTCGGCCGCCGCCGTTACCTCCCCGACCTCAACAGTGACAACCGCCAGCGCCGCGAGATGGCCGAGCGGATGGCGCTCAACGCACCGATCCAGGGCACGGCTGCGGACATCGTGAAGGTGGCCATGCTCCAGGTCGACCGGGCGCTGACCGAGGCGAAGCTGAAGTCCCGGATGCTGCTCCAGGTCCACGACGAAATCGTGCTGGAGATCGCCGGGGGCGAGCGGGCGCGGGTGGAGGAGATCGTGCGCCACGAGATGTCCACGGCTGTGCAGTTGCGCGCTCCGCTGGATGTCTCGGTGGGCGTCGGCACGGACTGGGAGTCCGCGGCGCACTGACCTGCCCGGTGCCGGGCGGGCCGGGGACACGCAGTCCCCTGCCCGTCCGGACCCCTGTGATCCAGTGCCCCGACAGGCGACGTTCGCACCGTCGCGACGCCTGGCGCGTGCTCTCGCCGCACCGCCCGAAAGCCCGAGTGCATCCAGTACGAGGACTTCCGGCCGGCACGCCGAGAGCACGCGCCGCGCACAGCTCCTCGGCGGGCAAACGTTGCCTGCCTTCAGGTTCGTTCGGTGGTCGCCGGTGCGGCTGTGCGCGGTCGGCGCAGCCGCATCCACGCCCCGTACAGCACCAGGCCTGCCGCCAGCCCCGCCCCGGCGCCGAAGCAGGCTGTCGGGATGATGTCCAGCGGGGTGTCGATGTGCCCGAAGTGCGCGTACCAGCGTGCGCACCGGTGGGCGGCACCGAGCAGTACGCAGACACTCAGCAAGGCCGCCGCCGACCACCGTGCCCGGCGGTTCAGCTCCGGCACGGACGGTGGGGCCGGGCGCGCCCCGGTCCGCCGCAGCCCCGACGCCGTGAACCAGGCGAGTACGGCCAGGGCCACCGCCGAACTGCCGTACTGCACCAGCTGGAACACCGGAAGTCCGCCGATGCTCCCGTCGAGCAGCGGCACCAGGCGCACGCCCCACCGATCGTGATGGGTGAAGGCGTCCCAGACGACATGAGTGGCGGCCCCGATCACCGCCGACAGCACGAACCCGGCGGCCTCCCGGACACCCAGGGCTCCGCGCCGCCCCCGCAGGAACGCGTGCACCCGCCCCTGCCGGGCTCTCGGCAGCAGCGCCACCAGCGGTTCGCGCAGCAGCAGCCACAACGCCACCACAGCCGCGGTGATCAGCACATCGACCGTGAACACACCCCACACCGCGTGGGTGACCAGGCCGAACTCCATGGCGCCGGGAACCGCGCTGTCCGCGTAGTACGTCATGTCGGGGGCGAACGACCCCGCGACGAGGGCCGAGGCGAACAGCGGCCCGCGCGCCGTCCCGTCCCGCCGCATCCCGGGGAGAACGGCGGCGGCATGACTCAGCGTGAACGGCATGGCGGCAAGTATGGGCGAGCCGTCGTCGCCCGCCCGACCACCGCCGTACAACTTGCTGTCCGGAACGTGAAAAAGAGGTAAGAACCGGTCAGCACACGGTGTCCCTACGGCACGAGTTGCCGTAGGGTCGCCTGAGTCCTGCTGCTGGGGAGCGCGGACAGTTGTCGAAGGGGAGGGGCCAGAGGTTATGGCAGCGCAATTCGGTCGCCGACTTCGCAAGGGGGCGACCACCACTGCTGTGGCCGCCGCCGCCGTGGCGGCGCTCGCCGCCTCGGGAGCCCCCGATGCCACGCTGGTCACCGACAGCGGCGACCAGCAGTCCACCGGGACGACTCCTGCGCCCGATGACAGCGCGGCCACCGGCAACTCGCCGTACTACACGGACCTGCCCCCGCTGAACACCCCCAACAAGCCCGGCACCTCCACGAATCTGCCCATCACCGGCAGCGCGGAATCCGGCATCCCGGCCTCGATCCTGGCCGCGTACAAGAAGGCCGAGCGGACCGTCGCCGACAGCGACGCCGCCTGCCGGCTGCCCTGGCAGCTGCTCGCCGCGATCGGCAAGGTCGAGTCCGGCCAGGCCCGCGGCGGCAGGGTCGACGCGAACGGCACCACGTTCTCGCCGATCCTCGGCCCGGTCCTCGACGGCCGGGGCTTCGCCATGATCAAGGACACCGACAACGGGGCGTACGACGGGGACTCGACCCACGACCGCGCCGTCGGCCCGATGCAGTTCATCCCGTCCACCTGGGCGACCTGGGGCCAGGACGGCAACGGCGACGGCCGCAAGGATCCCAACAACATCTACGACGCGGCGCTCGCCGCCGGACGCTACCTCTGCGCCGGCTCCCGCGATCTCTCCCTCGCCGCGGACCTCGACCGGGCGGTCCTGAGCTACAACCACTCGAACGCCTATCTGCGTACCGTCCGCTCGTGGTTCGAGTACTACAACCGTGGCACCCACGAGATCCCCGACGGAACCGGCGCCGTGCCGCCCGGCCTCGGCGGAGGTGCGGACCGCGACTCCGGCCCGAGCCCGTCGCCCTCGCCGTCCGGATCGACCGAGCCGAAGCCGAAGCCGAGCCCGGACCCGACGAAGCCGGGTGGCGGCGGGACGACCAGCCCGACCCCGCCGACGACCCCGCCCACGACGCCGCCGGCCCAGACCCTCGCGTCCGTGGAGAACGCCGGGACCGGCACGCTGAGCGCCACCGCGGGCGACGCCTTCGCCGAGCGGATCAAGGTGCGGGCCAGGAACAGCCTCGGTGGCCCGCTCGCCAAGGTGTCCGTGACCTTCACCATCGCCGGTGACACCGACGCCGCCTTCGACGGCGGGAAGAAAGCGGTCACCCTCCGCACCGGAGCCGACGGCACAGTCACCGCCCCCGTGCTGAAGGCGGGCGAGAAGGCCGGGAAGTTCGCGGTGCGCGCCACCGCCACCGGCCGCTCGCTGCCCCCCGTCACCTACACCGCGACCGTCACCGCCCGCCAGGCCGACGAGATCGCCAGGACCGGCGACAAGGTGCTGACCGCGGCGCCCGGCACCGAGTTCGCCGACGCCGTCGAGGTCAAGGCCACCTACAGGGGCGCGGTCGCGGCCGGTGTCGCCGTCACCGCCACCATGATCACCGACGCCGAGGAGCCGGCCGAGAACGACAAGGGCCCCTACTTCAAGGACGCCGACGACAAGCCGGTCCGCACCCTCGCCGGGCTGAAGACCGGCGCCGACGGCACCCTGAAGCTCCCCGCGATCCACGCCGACGACAACGCGGGCACCTACAAGCTGCGCCTCACCACCGAGGGCGGCGCCACGATCGTCATCGAGCTGAAGGTCGAGGCCCCCGAGGCACCGGCCGCCTGACCCCGCCCGGCCGCACGAAACAGCAGCCCCTTTGCCACCACCCGGCAGAGGGGCTGTTCTACGTGTTCTCATCTCGCGCCCGCGTTGCTACGGTGCCCCAACCCTGACGACCCATCAGATCCATGCTCTCCGGGAGGACCGGCATGCGTGCTCTCGTCGCCGCCGCCATCGGGCTGGCCGCAGCCCTCGCGCTCGTCCTCACCATCAGCGCGATCGGCGCCCCACCGGGAGAGACGTCGCCCAAACCCCTGCTGACCACCGTCCCGGGCCCCAAGAACTAGTGCCCCTCCGGCACTGACCACCGCAAGAAGCAACCGAAGCCGAGGGAGGGCACCACCATGCGCCGCCGAGCCAGCCTCGTACTCCTGGCGTTCGCCGTCTTCTTCGCCGCCATGTCGCCACTGCTGCGCTGGTACGCCTTCCCGAGGCTGGCGAAGATCCCGCCCAGCCAGTACCAGGAGACGGTGCTGGAGGCGAAGCCCGCCACCCTCCTCGACTACAACGACAACATGAAGGTGAAGCAGGTCCCCAAGGTCACCATCGTGCAGACCCTCAAGGGCAACGTCGAGGAGTCCGAGAAGATCGAACGCAGCGCCGGCCGCGACGTCGTCGTCTGGGACGCCCTCAGCTTCGTGATCGGCCCGGACGGCAAGATGGTCTCCGAGATCCCCGAGCGCTACATCTTCGACGCCCACAGCCAGGCCCCCGTCCACGCCACCGGCGAATCCGTCGACGGCGACCCGGTCCGGCGCGAGGGCATCGAGTTCAAGTGGCCCTTCCTCACCCAGAAACGCGACTACGAGTACTTCGACGCCCAGGCCCGCACCAGCTCGCCCATCCACTACCGGGGCACCCGTACCTTCCACGGCATGGAGGTCTACTACTTCGAGCAGACCATCCCGTGGACCAAGGTCCCGATGCCGAAAAAGATGCCGATCAAGGGCGTCACCCCGGAACAGATCGCGAAAACGGGCATGACCCGCTGGTACACCACCAAGCGGATGTTCTGGGTGGACCCGGTCACCGGAGCACCGGTCAACGGCGAGGAGATCCACAAGGAGGAGCTGCGCAACGCCAGGAAGATGGGGATGCCCCAGGACACCATGACCGTGTTCGCCGGGCACGTGAAGATGCGCCCGGACTACGTCGAATCGATCGTCGACCTGGTCAAGTCCCAGCGCCTGCTGGTCCTGCTGCTCACCTCGTACCTGCCCTGGGGCTTCCTGGTCCTCGGTGCCGGACTGCTCGCGCTCGCCCTGTGGCTGGAGGCCCGCTCCCGCCGCCCGGACGGGACACCGCCCCCCGCCCCTGCTGCCGCTTGAGCCGTGCCCCGGAGGGCTCGCCGGCAGGCGGCACGGCGTCGCACTGTCTACCGGCGAGCCCTCTTCGTGAACCGGGTCGCCTCCACGGTCGTCGGATCCTCCGGCCACGGATGCTTCGGGTAGCGGCCGCGCAGCTCCGCCCGAACGGCCCGGTAACCGTCCCGCCAGAACGACGCCAGGTCCGCGGTGACGGCCGCGGGGCGGCCGGCCGGGGAGAGGAGATGGACCAGGACCGGCACCCCGGCCACCCTCGGGGTCTCCCGCAGACCGAACAGCTCCTGGAGCTTCACCGCGAGTACCGGCTGCGCCCCGCCGTACTCCACCCGGACACGGGAACCGCTGGGCACCTCGATCCGCTCCGGCGCCAGCTCGTCCAGCCGCACCGCCTCGCCCGTCGCCCACGGCAGCAGCCGCCGCAGCGCCTGCCCCGCGTCGATCCGCGCCAGATCGGAGCGCCGCCGGGCCCGTGACAGCTCGGGCTCCAGCCACTGCCCGGTACGCCCCAGCAGCGCACCCTCCGACACATCCGGCCAGGGCGCGCCCAGCTCACGGTGGAGAAAGGCGAGCCGCTCCCGCAACTGCTCGCTCTCCCGCGTCCAGCGCAGCAGCCCGAGCCCTTCCCGCCGCAATCCCTCGACCAGCGCCTCGCGCACCAGCCCGGGCGCCGGCTGCTTCAGCGGACGCACCGACAGCTCGACGGCGCCCAGCCGCTCCACCCGGCGGGCCACCACATCGCCGCCGGACCAGTGGACCTCCTCGCCGCTTCGGAGCAGATGCCCGGCGGCCGCCCGTGCGGTGTCCTCGTCGACGACGGCCGCGAGCCGCACCCGCGCGGACGCCGCGTGGGCGGGCCGGTCGGCGACCGCGACCGCCAGCCAGGGTGCACCGCACAGCCCCGAACCGTCCCGCAGCTCCGCGCCCGTCCCCGACGCCATCAGGAACACCCCCTCGCCGCGCGCCCTCGCCACCCGCTCCGGGAACGCCAGCGCGGCCACCAGGCCGACGGCCGCGTCGTCCGGACCGGAACCCCCGGCCACGTCCCGCACCGACGAGGACAGCCGCCGGACCTCCTGCCGCCAGCGCGCCGCGTAGCCGTCCCCGCCCCGCCGCACGCTGCGCAGTGCGGCCGCCAGAACGTCCCCGTACTCCCGCGGCGGCTCCTCGCTCAGCAGCGCCACCACCTCGGCCGCCCGCCGCCCGCCCACCTCGGCGGCGCCGTCCAGCAGTGCCCGCGCCAGCCGCGGATGCAGGCCCAGACGGGACATCCGTACGCCCCGGTCGGTCACCCGCCCGTCCGCGTCCACCGCGCCGACCGCCGCCAGCACCTCGCGCGCCGCGCTCATCGCACCCGCCGGCGGCGGGTCGAGCAGCGCCAGGCCCGACGCGCCCGGATCGCCCCAGCACGCCGCCTGCAGGGCGAACGCGGCCAGATCGGCGACCATGATCTCCGGGGACGGGAACCGGGCGAGCCGCCCGTCCTCCGCCTGCGCCCAGCACCGGTACACCGCCCCGGGCGCCTCCCGTCCGGCCCGGCCCGCCCGCTGCCTTCCCGCCGCCTGCGAGGCCCGCACCGTCGTCAGCGCGCTCAGCCCCCGCGCGTGATCGGTACGCGGCTCCCTGGCCAGCCCCGAGTCCACCACGACCCGCACCCCGGGCACCGTGAGGGACGACTCCGCCACCGAGGTCGCCAGCACCACCCGCCGGCCCTTCGACGACCCGGCCAGCACCGCGTCCTGCACCGCCGCCGGAGCCCGCCCGTGCACCTGGAGCACCTCGGCGGCCACCCCGGCCAGCTGCCCCGCCACCCGGCCGATCTCACCGACACCCGGCAGAAAACACAGCACGTCCCCGTCCCGCTCCGCGAGCGCCCGGCGCACCGTCGCGGCGACATGCGTCAGCAGCGCCGGATCCACCCTCATCCCGTGCGGCGGCCGCACCGCAGCGGCCGGCGGCGCCCAGACCACCTCCACCGGATGCGAGACACCCTGGGCCTCGACCACCGGGGCATCGCCCAGCAGCCGTGCCCAGCCCTGCGCGTCCGTCGTCGCGGAGGCGGCGACCAGCCGCAGATCGGGCCGGATCGCCTCCCGCACATCGAGCAGGAACGCGGCGACCGTGTCCGCGTCCAGATGCCGCTCATGGCACTCGTCGATGATCACCGCATCGACCCCGGCCAGCTCCTGGTCGCGCTGGAGCCGCTGGAGCAGCACACCGGTGGTCACCACCTCCACCACCGTCTCGCGCCCCACCACCCGCTCCCCGCGGACCGTGAACCCCACCCGGCCGCCGGCCTGTTCGCCGATGAGCCAGGCCATCCGCCGCGCCGCAGCCCGCGCGGCGATCCGCCGAGGCTCGGCCACCACCACCCTGCGCACCGGACCGCCCCCGGTCAGACCGGCCAGGACCAGCGGTACGAGTGTCGTCTTGCCGGTGCCGGGCGGTGCGCACAGCACCGCCACGCCGTGGTCGTCGAGCGCCCGCTCCAGGGCGGGCACAGCGGTGCGTACGGGCAACTGGTCCAGGGCGTCGGTACGGATCACGCCCCCAGTCTCGTACGGCGCGCCCCCGCCCGGCCCCGGGCCCCCGTGCCGGGCCCGCTCAGCCCCCGCCCGCTCAGCCCCGTTCGCAGACGAAGATCGCCGTGCCGGGGATGAGGTTGCCGCGCAGCGGGGACCAGCCGCCCCACTCCTGATGGTTCCAGGCGGGCCACTCCGGTTCGACGAGGTCGACCAGCCGGAAGCCGCCGGCCACCACGTCGCGCACCCGGTCGCCCAGCGTGCGGTGGTGCTCGACGTACACGGCGTCTCCCCGCTGGTCCTGCTCCACATACGGAGTGCGGTCGAAGTAGGAGGCCGCGACCGAGAGGCCCTCAGGCCCCGGCTCGTCCGGGAACGCCCAGCGGACCGGGTGCGTCACCGAGAAGACCCAGCGGCCCCCGGGGCGCAGCACGCGGTGCACCTCGCGGAAGACCTGCACGGGGTCGGCGACGAAGGGCACCGCGCCGTAGGCGGAGCACGCCAGGTCGAAGGAGCCGTCCCGGAACGGCAGCGCCCCGGCGTCCGCCTCCACCAGCGGCACCTCGTCGCCGATCCGCAGTGCGTGCTGCAACTGCCGGTGCGAGAGGTCCAGGGCAACCGGGCGGGCGCCCTGCGCGGCGAGCCAGCGGGAGCACTGCGCGGCGCCCGCACCGATCTCCAGGACGTCCAGGCCGCGCAGCGAGGCGGCGGGGCCCAGGAGACCGGCCTCCGCCTCGTCGAGCCCCTCGGGCCCCCAGACGAAACGGCCGTCGCCGAGGAACGCACCGTGGTCGCTCTGGTACTCGTCGGCGTTCCGGTCCCACCAGCCGCGACTGGCCCGGCTGCTCTCGGCCTCCGACGCCTCGCGACGGGTCGCTTCCGGTTCGGCCGCGTAGATCTCTTGGCTCATCGTGTCCGCCGTTGTAGTTTGCCCGTACCCCACCGCATACGGTATGCAGCTGGGGGTACCTGTGAGTCCGGTTTCCGTGCCCATGGAATGTCTCCTGGGGCCGATGTGGCCTCGGGGAACACGAGTTGTGCCGGATATGAGCCGTTGCGCCCCCGGTGTGCGCCTTCGCGCATTGACCGTGCCCGGCTGCCCCCGTATGCTACAAGTTGCGCTGCGAGCCTGCGCGCCTCAGACCTAGCAGGCCGCGCTCGCATCTGTTGTATGTCCCCTCGGTTCACGAGGCGCCTCCCGTCCGGCGGGATCGGCACTTCCCGAGCTGTCCGGCTTCTGCAGAGGTGATACGGGCTCCCGGCGTAGCAGTACCTACGACTCACTGTCCGTACCGGAGCCCTTTCCCACATGACGAGCAGCACCGAGACCACCGCCACCACCCCGCAGGTAGCGGTCAACGACATCGGTAACGAGGAAGCCTTCCTCGCCGCGATCGACGAGACGATCAAGTACTTCAACGACGGCGACATCGTCGACGGCGTCATCGTGAAGGTCGACCGGGACGAGGTCCTGCTCGACATCGGTTACAAGACCGAAGGCGTCATCCCCTCCCGCGAGCTTTCGATCAAGCACGACGTCGACCCGAACGAGGTCGTCAAGGTCGGCGACGAGATCGAGGCCCTGGTTCTCCAGAAGGAGGACAAGGAAGGCCGCCTCATCCTGTCCAAGAAGCGCGCTCAGTACGAGCGTGCCTGGGGCACGATCGAGAAGATCAAGGAAGAGGACGGCATCGTCACCGGTACCGTCATCGAGGTCGTCAAGGGTGGTCTCATCCTCGACATCGGCCTCCGTGGCTTCCTGCCGGCCTCCCTCGTCGAGATGCGCCGCGTCCGCGACCTCCAGCCCTACGTGGGCAAGGAGCTCGAGGCCAAGATCATCGAGCTGGACAAGAACCGCAACAACGTGGTCCTGTCCCGCCGTGCCTGGCTGGAGCAGACCCAGAGCGAGGTCCGCCAGACGTTCCTCACGACCCTGCAGAAGGGCCAGGTCCGCTCCGGCGTCGTTTCCTCGATCGTCAACTTCGGTGCGTTCGTGGACCTCGGCGGCGTCGACGGTCTCGTGCACGTCTCCGAGCTCTCCTGGAAGCACATCGACCACCCCTCCGAGGTTGTCGAGGTCGGCCAGGAGGTCACCGTCGAGGTTCTCGACGTCGACATGGACCGCGAGCGCGTCTCCCTGTCGCTCAAGGCGACGCAGGAAGACCCGTGGCAGCAGTTCGCCCGCACGCACCAGATCGGGCAGGTCGTTCCCGGTAAGGTCACCAAGCTCGTTCCGTTCGGTGCGTTCGTGCGCGTCGACGAGGGCATCGAGGGTCTGGTCCACATCTCCGAGCTGGCCGAGCGCCACGTGGAGATCCCGGAGCAGGTCGTCCAGGTCAACGACGAGATCTTCGTCAAGGTCATCGACATCGACCTGGAGCGTCGTCGCATCAGCCTCTCGCTGAAGCAGGCCAACGAGTCCTTCGGTGCCGACCCGGCCTCGGTCGAGTTCGACCCGACCCTGTACGGCATGGCCGCGTCCTACGACGACCAGGGCAACTACATCTACCCCGAGGGCTTCGACCCCGAGACCAACGACTGGCTCGAGGGCTACGAGGCCCAGCGCGAGGCGTGGGAGACGCAGTACGCCGAGGCGCAGCAGCGCTTCGAGCAGCACCAGGCCCAGGTCATCAAGTCCCGCGAGGCCGACGAGGCCGCTGCTGCCGAGGGCGCTGCCGCCCCGGCCGGTGGTGCCCCGGCTGCCTCCGGCGGCAACGGTGGCGGCTCGTACTCCTCGGAGTCCGCGGACAACTCCGGCGCCCTGGCGTCGGACGAGGCCCTGGCTGCCCTGCGCGAGAAGCTGGCGGGCGGCCAGAGCTGACGCTCTGCACCCCCTCCGGTCGATGACCGACCGCAGTAGCTGAAAAGTGAGGCCCGCTCCTTTCGGGGAGCGGGCCTCACTCGTTTCCGCCGGGCGTCAGGGGGTGACGGCGATGTCGGTCAGGCCCTTGCCGCCGGTCACCGTGTTGCTGCTGTGGACGGTGGTCGGGCGGTTCGTGCCGTAGTTGGTGACGTTGATCGCGATCTGCTTGTCACCCTTGGCGCCGGTCAGGTCCGAGGTGTTGTTGCGGAAGACGGTGCCGCAGCCCCAGCCGCTCTGCCGGGTGTGGGTCTCGTAGCCGTTGTGGGTCGTGCGGAGCCCTTGTTGCCCTCGACCAGGACATCGTTGCCCTTCACATCGACCCGGGAGTCGTCGTAGTCGATGACCGTGGCCGCACCCGCCCGTGGTGGCGGAGGCGAGGACGAGGCCGCCGGTGGCGAGCGCGGTGGCCGGCAGGGCGGGGAGCAGTGTGCGGGTGCGCATGGGGGTGCCTTCCCGCCGAAGATTCAAGGTTCCCGTACATGAATGTGGGGCGAGTCTCTGAACGTGCTGCCCGGTGGCGGTAGGGGACGCGGTGCGGCCGTGTCAATGTCTGGACCATTGCCTGTGAGGCGATGCGAGGGGTGGGCGGGCAGGCCGGTGAACGGGCGAACACCTGTGGGACACCACGGGAACTGACACCCCGTGACGTGCTGCGGCGGGGAACCCTGCGGCCCCGGATCTGCCGTGAACTCGGCTTTACCGCCGGGGTGTTCACCGAAGTGAATGTCAACGCCCGTGTCTCCGAAGCCGATGCCGATGCCTCCGGGAGGAGGGCGGGCGTCCGCCGCTGCCGGCGAGCCCCGGGGACTCGCACTCGTTCCGGCATGAACCAGCGGGTGGAAGGGCACAGTCCGGGAATGCATGTGCCCTGCCGGACGTTCTTCTCCAGGAACACGAGGAGGAGCGGTAACCGTGCCTGATCCGCAGAGTTTGTACGAATGGGAGCCGAAGGGCCTGGCCGTCGTCGACATGGCGCTCGCCCAGGAGTCGGCCGGTCTGGTCATGCTCTACCACTTCGACGGATACATCGACGCGGGCGAGACCGGCGAGCAGATCGTGGACGGCCTGCTCGAAACGCTGCCGCACCAGGTCGTGGCCAGCTTCGACCACGACCGTCTCGTCGACTACCGCGCACGGCGCCCGCTGCTGACCTTCCGGCGCGACCGCTGGGCCGCCTACGAGACCCCGACGCTCGACGTCAGGGTCGTGCAGGACGCCACCGGAGCACCCTTCCTGCTGCTGTCCGGGCCCGAGCCCGATGTCGAGTGGGAGCGCTTCGCCGCCGCCGTCGAGCAGATCGTCGAGCGCCTCGGCGTCCGCCTCGCGGTGAATTTCCACGGCATCCCGATGGGTGTGCCGCACACCCGCCCCGTCGGCATCACCCCGCACGGCAACCGCACGGACCTCATGCCCGGCCACCGCAGCCCCTTCGACGAGGCTCAGGTGCCCGGCTCCGCGGAAGCCCTGGTGGAGTACCGGCTGATGGAGGCCGGACACGACGTCCTCGGTGTCGCCGCCCATGTGCCGCACTACGTCGCCCGCTCCGCGTACCCGGACGCGGCGCTCACCGCGCTGGAGTCGATCACGGCCGCGACCGGCCTCGTCCTGCCGGCCGTCGCCCACGCGCTGCGCACGGAGGCACACCGCACCCAGACCGAGATCGACCGGCAGATCGACCAGGGCGACGAGGAGCTCGTCTCGCTGGTCGAGGGCCTTGAGCACCAGTACGACGCGGTCGCCGGATCCGAGACCCGCGGCAATCTGGTGGCCGAGCCGGTGGACCTGCCGTCCGCCGACGAGATCGGCCTCGAATTCGAGCGGTTCCTCGCGGAGCGCGAGGGCGACGCCTGACCCCTCCCGCCGCTCCCCGTGCGTACTGGGGCGTGTTTCGAAGGTCCCGCCTGGTCGGGGGCGTCCGGTACTCCCCAAGCTCTCGGCTTCGCTCGGGCAGGGGAGACCCCAGTGCTCGCCGCGTTGTCGGTCGTTGGCGCAGCCCGCTGCGCTCTCCTCCCTCCGCCTCGCGATCGCACGCACCAAACGCCCCCGGCCCCGCCCTCCGGGCGCACGACGCCACTTTCGAAACACGCCCCAGGCCGCGGCAGGCAGCGTTTGCCCGCCGAGACGGGGCGAACGTTGCCTGTCGGGGCTAGGCTGCCGGTCATGCTGAAAGTGGGTCTGACCGGTGGGATCGGCGCCGGCAAGAGTGAAGTGTCACGGTTGCTCGTCGGATACGGAGCCGTGCTGATCGACGCGGACCGCATCGCCCGCGAGGTCGTCGAGCCGGGGACCCCCGGGCTCGCGGCCGTCGTCGACGAGTTCGGCGCCGGTGTCCTCACCGCCGACGGCACTCTGGACCGGCCGAAGCTCGGCTCGATCGTCTTCTCCGACGCCGACCGGCTCGCTGCGCTCAACGCGATCGTCCACCCGCTGGTCGGCGCCCGCTCCGCCGAGCTGGAGCGGGCCGCGGGGCCGGACTCGGTCGTCGTCCACGACGTACCCCTCCTCACCGAGAACGGCCTGGCGCCGCTCTACGACCTGGTCGTCGTCGTGGACGCGAGCCCCACGACCCGGCTCGACCGGCTGGTACGGCTGCGCGGCATGACCGAGTCCGAGGCCCGCGCCCGGATGGCCGCCCAGGCCACCCGGGAGCAGCGCCGGGCCGTGGCCGACCTGATCATCGACAACGACGGGCCGCTGGAGGACTTGGAGCCGCAGGTCCGCAAGGTCTGGGCGGAGCTGACCGAGCGGGCCGCGGCCGGCTGACCGACAGCCGGCACGCCGGTCCCGCCGCGGAATACCGGACCCCGGCCGGGCGTTGTGAACCCGGTGGCGAAGGAAAGGACGAGACCGTGCCCGAGAGGACCCCGGAGACGGACGTCATCGACTTCCGCGCCGCCGAACACCTGCTGGCGGCGCGTGACCCACGTGGTGCGGTGAGACTGCTGGATTCGGTGATCGCGGCCCATCCGGAGAACACCGCGGCCCGGCTGCTGCGCGCCCGTGCGTTCTTCGCCGCCGCCCAGCTGCGTCCCGCCGAGCTCGAATTCGAACTCGTCCTGGAACGCGAACCGGACAACGCCTTCGCGCACTTCGCGCTGGCCCGCACCTTCGAGCGCTCCGGCCGCACCGACCGGGCCGCCCGCCACTTCCGGCTGGCCGCCGCGCTCGACCCGAACCCGGAGTATCTGAAGGCGGCACGCTTCCCGGCCCAGGAGTGACGTACGGCGCCGGGCGGGTGTGCGCGCGCCCGGCCCGGTTCAGTGCCCGTACCTGCCGCGCCCGCCGTGGTCGGGCTCGTACGGCGGGACATCGCGGCCGGGCTGGTAGTGCGGGCCCTGGTGCATGTGGTGCACGATCACCGTCAGGTCCACGAGGACCAGCAGGAGCAGCAGGCCGCAGGCGGCGGCCCAGCCCGGCCGGCCGGTCATCGTGAAGGCGGCCAGGCCGAAGACGGCCCAGGCCAGCCCCCATAGACTCAGGCAGAGCCGCAGTCGCAGTGGACTGCGGGCAGTCGTCGGTTCATTGCCGGTACGCATGGAGATCGCCTCTCCTACCAGGATGGACCCGCGACGGCTTTTTGGGACGACCTGTCGACACCGGATTGGGAGAGCGTGCGTGAACGGCACATCGTGGGAGGACCGCACAGGCCGCAGCGCGAGGGTCCGGGGCTGTCTGCTGGGCGGGGCGATCGGGGACGCGCTGGGCAATCCGGTGGAGTTCCTGTCCCTGGCCGGCATCCGCCGCGCGCACGGTGAGTACGGCGTACAGGGGCTGCTCCCGGACGAGGAGGGGGTCGCCGGGCGGGTCACCGACGATACACAGATGACCCTGTTCACCGCCGAAGGGCTGATCAGGGCCCATTCCCGGGCGATGTCGAAGGGTGACACCGAGGACTCCGGCGCCGAGACCCGGATCGTACGGAACGCCTATCTGCGCTGGCTGGACACCCAGAACCACCCTGCTCCGCCGGCCCGAGGTGGCGACGATCCGGTGCGTACCGGCCGGCTCAGGCAGCAGCCCTGGCTCTATGCACGCCGGGCCCCCGGCAATGCCTGCCTGACCGGGCTCGCGACCGGCCACGTCCCCGAACCGAAGGGCCGGCTCGGTGAGCCCGGACCCGTCAACACCGGGTCCAAGGGCTGTGGCACGGTGATGCGGTCCGCCCCCTTCGGGCTGGTGGGCCAGGACGCCGAGGCGGCCTTCCGGCTCGCCTACTGGTGCGCGCAGATCACCCACGGCCACCCCACCGGAGCGTACGCTGCCGGGGCCTTCGCCGCGATCGTCGCGCACCTCATGGAGGGCGACTCGACGGAGGGCGCCGTACTGCGGGCCATGGAGCTGCTGCGCCACCACCAGGGGCACGAGGAGACGTCGACGGCGCTGCGTGCCGCCGTCGACCTGGCCGCGCAGGGCGCGCCGACCGGCGAGAAGGTGGAGACGCTGGGCGCGGGCTGGGTCGCCGAGGAGGCCCTTGCCATCGCCGTGTACTGCGCCCTCGTGCTGCCCCGCGCCGATCAGGTGGCCGGGGCGCTGCTGCTCTCGGTCAACCACTCGGGCGACAGCGACTCCACGGGTGCGGTCTGCGGCAACCTTCTCGGCGCGCGCCACGGGGACGTACACCTTCCGCCGTCCTGGCTGGTGTCGACCGAGGGCCGGGGCGTGATCACCGAGCTGGCCGACGATCTGTGCGTGGAGTTCGAGCACGCGGTCGCCTGGCCGGCCGACCGCTACCCGGCGTACTGAGAGTGGCGCCCCCCGCCGTTCGCCGGCGGGGGGCACCACCCTTCAGTACACCGGGTGTTGACGGCTGGTCAGTCCGTCAGCAGCTTGTTGCGCAGGGCGGCCACCGTCGCGTCGTCGAGCTTCAGGCCCTCGCGTACGTAGGTGTCGAAGTCGCCGTACAAATGCTCCATCTCGTCGAACGCCGCGCGCAGCCAGCTCAGTTCGACGGCCTTCGGGTTGCCCAGGTAGTCGTTGCTGGCGAGGAAGTCCGCCTCGACGGTCTCGCGCGGGACGCCGAGCAGGGTGAGCAGGACGGCCGTGCTCCAGCCGGTGCGGTCCTTGCCCGAGCTGCAGTGGTAGACCGTCGCGCCGGTGTTGTTCGTCGCGACGGCCGTGAGCAGGTCGCGGAAGGCGTAGTCGGCGCCCACGAAGTTGACCATGAACGGGTAGCCGATGGACTGGCCGAGGTCGGACGAGCCGGAGAACAGTCCGGCCGCGATGGCCTCGGCCAGTGTCATCAGCGCCGAGTCGTGGAAGCGGATGCCGTGGCTGAGCGACACCACATCGGCGACCTGGTACTTCACACCGGCGGGCAGCCGGTCCGGGTCGTCGCGTCGCTCCACCGTGTTGCGCAGGTCCACATCGAGGGTGAGGCGCTGGGAGAGCAGGCGCTGCTGCTCGGCGTCGGTGAGGCTGTTGATCTTGTTGGAGCGGTAGACCAGACCCGGGCGCACCCAGCGCCCGTCGGTGGTGCGATAGCCGCCGATGTCGCGGAAGTTGCGGGCGGACGCGATCCCGAGCGAGCGTTCGGCGACGACGAGCGGCGAGCCGCTGTCCGGCACCAGCCGGAAGTACCAGCGTCCCGCTTCGGCGAGGGTTCCGGCGGGGACGGTCAGTGAACCGGTGCCGGGGGCGGTGCCCACCGGGGTGCCGGTGGTGGCGTCGGGGGAGGTGACGGCGGTGACGGTCACCGAACCGGCGCCGGAGGACCAGGAGAGCGTGTAACTGCCGTCGGCGGCGCGCTTGGCTGTGGCCGCGGTGAACGGCACGGCGGCGGCCCGCGCATGGGCTTCGGCGCTCGCCGCGGGCGCGCCGGCGGGAGTGGCGGCGAGGGCGGGCGGGGCGAGGACCGTGCCGGCGAGCAGAACTGCCGCGACGGCTGCCTGGGTGATGCGGTGCGTGCGCATGGTGCTCCTTGTCTGCATCCCTGTCGGGGGGCGGGGGTGTCAGGAGGTGGGGGCGGCGGTGCACGGCGTGTTGCCGCAGACATTGATGACACGGCCGGTGGTCAGGAAGGTGGCCTTCTGCTGACGGGCGGCCGACGAATTGCGGGGGTCCGAATGCGGGTCGTGGCCGTAAATCGGCCCGGCGGGCGGGGTGTTGGTGAGTGGCGGGGTGGGCGTGCCGCTGTCCCACACCGTCATCGCGGAGCCCCGGTACGGCAGTCGGCCGGACGCGACGGTCCTGATGCCCCAGTACGGGACGGTGTCCGGGCTGCGGCCCGGCGCGAGCGCCGGGGTGATCAGCCGGGCGCCGATGGTGCGCGCCTCCACGTCGGCCGCCGCGTTGGCGACCTGGTGGTCCCCGTACGCGATGTGCATCAGTACCTGATGGCGGTCGGTGAGGTGGTTCGCGTACCCGTTGGTCTCGCCGCGGTCCCACAACATCTGGAACAGCTGGAGGACGATCTGCTGACGCAGCTTGTCCGGGTAGGAGAGGTCCAGGACCTGCTGGAACGGTGCGAAGTCGACGCTGCGGTTGAGGAGCAGGCCGTAGTTCATGCCGGTGACTCCGAGGACCCCGCGCCGGATGTCGGGCGAGGCTGCGACCAGGGCACCACCGAGGATTCCGCCCTGGCTGTTCCCGTCGTACCCGATACCGTGCCGGATGTCGACGAGCGGGCGGCCGTCCGCGTCGCGGAAGGCCGCGTCGGCGGTCAGCCCCTCGGCGTGGATCAGGGCGCGGGCGAGGAAGAGGGCGTTCAGCATGCCCTGCTCGCTGCGTTCGGGAACGGCTGCGAAATGGCTGGGGTCGGCGAGTGCGCCGAGCACCACGGGGATGTCCTCCTCGGCCATCCCGATCCAGTCCGTCGCGCAGAACGTGAAGTTGTGCTCCGCGGCCATCGCCCTGACGTTGCCTGCGCCGACCTCGGAGCGGCGGCCGAGGAGGCCGTGACCGTAGAGCGCGGGTTGCGAGGGGGTGCGGAAAGCGGAGCGCGGTATCTCGCAGCGGAACGAAGCGAGTTGGGTGCTTCCCGGGAGTTGCCGCGGCAGGCCGTCGCGGCCGCGGTGCAGTACGGAGCCGGGCGGGCCGCCGGGCAGGTCCAGATAGCCGGGCACGCTGATCCGGCCGGTCACCTCCCGGGCGATCCTGGGGTCCTGGTCGGCCGTGAAGTCGGTGACACCGGTGACGGCGAACGCGGGCGAACGGCTGCCGAGCCGGCGGAACGCGTCGTCGCGGACGGTGAAGAGGTCGCCGGTGAGGCTGCGGGTGCTCGCGACGGTGAAGTCCCAGGCGAGGTACAGCCCTTCGGACCGCACCCCGGCCCTGTGCAGGGCTTTGAGGGCCGGGCGCAGCCGTTGCTGCCGGGCGCGCAGCGGATGCCCGGCGGGCAGCGGCTGCCCGGCGACCGCGGCGAACGGCCCAGCGGCCGGGATCGTGCGCCCCGTGCCGTCCTTGAGGTGCCTCAGGGCGACGGCGTAGTGGTGGCCGTCGCGGAAGTTGCGCGCGGGATGGATCAGCAGGGCACGGCGCGCGGGGTCGGTGGCGTTGGCGTCCTCCTCGGCCCAGTACGGCCACCGCTCCCCGGTCCGGGTGTCGATCAGCACCACGGGGGCGTCCGGGGCGAGGGAGCGGCCGATGTCGGTGAGCGGGGCGGTGCCGGTCGCCGCCGGGTCGAGACCGGGGACGTGCGCGATCAGCGTCGAGCCGGGGGAGAAGCCGTCGGACCGGTTCCAGGCCGTCGGGTCGACGGGCCGGCCGGCCGCGGCGCGCGGCAGCGTGGCGGCGCCGAAGGACACCCGGCGGCCGGTGTCGGTGGCCGGGTCGGGCCGGGTGTACCAGTCGTTCGGGAACGGCAGCAGGCACTCTGAGGGCGCCAGCGGGTCGCAGCCGGGCCCGGACGGACCGGCGGCCCGTGCCGCGGGGGCGTCCGGGACGAGCAGGGCGGCGGCGCCGAGCGCCGCCGCCAGCAGCCCGCGCAGCAGGCGGTGTTGCAACGGGGTCAGCTCCCCTGGACGTGCGCGCCGATGATGGCGGCGTAGTTCGCCTCACCGTTCCGGTTGGGGTGCAGCGGGGCGGCGGCCGCGGTCGGCACGTATCCCTCGATCCACTTGTCCGACGGGGCCTGGCAGGAGTCGTGGCCCTTGCTCGGCGTGGCGAGGTCGATGTACTCGGCGCCGTGCGCCGCGCTCTGCTCGGCGATCACCGCGTTCATCCGGTCGACGCTGCCCTGGAGGAAGTCGGCGTCCACCGGGAGGACCGGCTGCAGCGGCCAGCAGCCGCCGGGCTTGATGTACAGGCCGTAACCCGTGACGATCACCCGGGCGTGCGGCGAGCGTTGGTGGATCGAGTCCAGTACGACGCCCAGCTTCGGCGCGAACTCCGCGATGCGCCGGCCCACCTGGTCCACACCGCCCTCGTTGTACTTCTCCTTGCACGGGGTGGCGTTCGGGTCGAGGGTGGTGCACTTCTGTGCGATGCCGACCAGACCGGTGTCGTTGCCGCCGATGGTCAGCGTCACCAGGTCGGTGTCCGGGCGCAGCGCGTCGAACTGGGGCGGGGCCGAGCCCATCGGGATGTCGAGCAGCGACAGCGACTGCTTCTCCGTCATGTGCTTGGACGAGGCTCCGCTGCAGGTGACATCGCGCAGCGACGCACCGAGGCGCTCGGCGAGCTCGTGCGGGTAGTTGTGCGTCGAGCGGCCGCAGGCCACCGGCCCCGTGACGTCCGGAATGAGCGGCCCGGAGGCCATGGAGTCGCCGAGCGCGACATAGGTAGTGGTGCCGTCCTCGGCTGCGGATGCCGGAACCGCGCTGGTTCCCACGGCCAGACCGGCCAGGGCGAGCGCGCCCACGATAGTCCTGACGGATCGACAGAAGCCCTTGTGCTGCGGCAGGTTCACGGAATCCTCCGACGGTGGGGGCGGGACGTGACATGGCGTGTGACGCCGGTCATCATGCAGACTCAACTGCCGTCGTTTAACTGGTGGGTAACGCAGACTTCTGCGGGGGAACTTGTGACGCGTGACAATCGGCCGCTCGTCATCACGGGGGAGCACGGCGCCCCGGAAAGGCCGGAGGACCGGCCGCTGTCCATCGCCGGGCGCCCGGTGGCCGCGCAGCTGCGCGCCCGCGTCCCGGCCCTGACCGGCCGTGTCGTCGCCCGGCTGCTGACCGATCTGCCGGTCTACGCGGGACTGCCGCACGAGGAGATCTCCGGCGACATCGCCGACATCGTCCAGCACAACCTGAGGCTCTTCGCCGATGTCGTCGAGCACCGCCGCCCCGCCACGGACGCCGAACTCGCCCAGCAGCGCGACTCGGCGGCCCAGCGCGCCGAGGAGGGCGTGCCGCTGGACGCCATCCTCACCGCCTACCAGGTCGGCACGGCGATGTGCTGGCAGGAGGCCGCGAAGGGGGCGCTCCCCGGCGATCTCCCCACCGTCCTGGAGATCATGGACCGGATCATGGTCCTTCAGCAGCAGCTGACCTCCGCCGTCAGCAGCGCGTACCTGGAGGCCCGGCAGATCCTCGACAGTCAGGAACACGGCGGCCGGCACGCCCTGATGGCAGCCCTGCTGATCGGCGAGCCCCTGGACCGCTTCGTCCACCGCACCGGACTGCGCCCGGCCGCCCGCTACCTCACGATGACGCTCGCGCTGGCCCCGCACCCCGACGAGCTGGGCCAGTCACCGGGGCCGGGCGCGGGCGTCGCGGCCCGGCGCAAGATCCGCCGCGTCCGCACGGCCCTCGACCACTTCGCCGGTACGCCGGTGCTCACCGCCCTCGACGCCTCCGGCGGCACGGTGCTGCTGCCCGCCGCCGAACCACCGCCGCCGTGGCGCGGACCGGACGGCCTGTGCGCGCTGATCGAGGAGGCGGCCCGCGCGGCGGGTGTGCCCATCACCGCCGCGGCGGAGACCGCCGAGCCGGGGGCGGTGCCGGCCGCGGTGGCCCGTAACGCCGAGATCGTCGATCTGATCGCCCGTACGGGCCGGCCGCCCGGCCTGTACCGGCTGGCCGACGTCCTGCTGGAGTACCAGCTCAGCCGGCCCAGCGAGGCCCTGCACGAGCTCGCCCAGCTGCTGCGGCCCCTGGAGGCGAAGCCGGAGCTGCTGCGCACCCTGGAGACGTATCTCGAACTGGGCCTGGACCGGCGGGCCACCGCCGCCGCGCTGCACATCCATCCGAACACCGTCGACTACCGCATCCGCCGCATCGACCGGCTGACCGGCCTGTCCCCGGCCCGCCCGGCCGATCTCCAGCACATCAGCGCGGCACTGGTCGCCCGTCGGTCGGTGTGAAACGGGAACGGGGTGGTGTCCGCGGCCGGAACCACCGCCAACGGCCGTTCGTTCGGCGGTATATGAGCGGACAACTGGTGCGTGAGGGTTATTCAGGGACGGGCCCCGGCGCGATCACGCCGGACGGCTGCGCCGTCGAGCTGTACCGACGGCTGTCCGTCGGCGACGAACCGGAGGTGATCGCCGCCGCCGTGCCGACCGGGGCGAGCATTCTGGAGCTGGGCTGCGGCGTGGGCCGGGTGACTCATCCGCTGATCGAACGCGGCTTCGAGGTCACCGCCGTGGACGAGTCGGCGCAGATGCTGGAGCACATCAGGGGCGCCCGCACCGTGCGCAGCCCCATCGAGTCGCTGGACCTCGGCGAGGAGAGGTTCGACGTGGTGATGCTGGCATCGTTCCTGGTGCACACAGGTGATGACCGGGTGCGCGAGGGGATGCTGCGGACCTGCCGCAAGCACGTCAAGGACGGCGGCGTGGTGCTCATCCAGCGCGAGGGCGCCGACTACCACAGCAACCTGCCACGGGAGAGGACCCATCCGGACGGATACACCGTACGGATCGTCTCGGCGGAGCCCGTGGGGGACGGAGTGGATTCGGTGCATGCCGAGTACGTCTTCGACGACGCGCGCTGGACCCAGACGTTCCGGTCGCGGGAGCTGTCGAAGGAACAGTTCGAGGGACATCTGGCGGCGGCGGGCCTGACCGTCGACCGGTATCTCACGGACGACGGAATGTGGGTGCGCGCCGTGCCCGCGTAGACGGCGGACCGTGCCGGACGCGGCGCCCGGTCAGTGGACCGTGCTGTAGCTGCGCCACGGCAGGGCGGAGAGCCCGTTGACATCGCTGAGCGTCGTTGCGAGGTAGGTCGTCCCCGGACCGGTGCAGTCGCGCGTGCGGTAGAGGATGATGTCGACCAGGGTGTTGTTGTTCACCGCCGTGGCACCCGAGGGTGCGAGCCGGTGGCAGCCCTTCACGGACGGGCTGTTGACCATGATCACGGCGCCCCGCTCCGTCGTGTAGGTGATCGGCCCGACCGCGGTCCGGCCGAGGCCGGAACAGCCTGCGACGGTGAGGGTCAGGAGCGCGGTCCCGGCTGCGATGCCGAGGCGGCGGCGTCGGTGAGCGATCACGGGCATGGGCGGGTCCTCGTCTACGGAGTACGTGCTGACGCTGGACACCCTGCCCCCTCCTCGGCGCCCCGGCATCCGGTGCGCGACCGGGCGGGGGGACGGCCGCTGCGGCAGCGGCCCGTCCGTGTTCATATTGGTTGAGACTGGGCATACCGTGGTAATAGCGGCTGAATCGTTTGATTCGTTTGATTCGGTTGTCTTCGGTCAGTTTTCGGCTTTCAGGGGGCCGTCATGGTCCAGGATCTCGTGATCGCGATAGTGGCGGCGGCCTCGGTGGGCACGCTGTACCTGGCTGCGGCGGCCAAGGTCGTCAAGCAGTACGAGCGGGGCGTCGTGCTGAGGCTCGGCAGGCTCCGTGACGAAGTACGAGGACCCGGTTTCACCATGGTGATCCCCGGCATCGAGCGGCTGCGCAAGGTCAACATGCAGATCGTCACGATGCCGGTGCCGGCACAGGACGGGATCACCCGGGACAACGTGACGGTGCGGGTGGACGCGGTCATCTACTTCAAGGTCGTCGACGCGGCGAGCGCCGTGGTCCAGGTCGAGGACTACCGGTTCGCGGTGTCGCAGATGGCACAGACCTCACTGCGGTCGATCATCGGCAAGAGCGATCTGGACGATCTGCTGTCCAACCGCGAGAAGCTGAATCAGGGCCTTGAGCTGATGATCGACAGTCCTGCGGTCGGATGGGGCGTGCAGATCGACCGGGTGGAGATCAAGGACGTCTCGCTGCCGGAGACGATGAAGCGCTCCATGGCCCGCCAGGCCGAGGCCGACCGTGAGCGGCGTGCCCGGGTCATCAACGCGGACGCCGAGCTCCAGGCGTCGAAGAAGCTCGCCGAGGCGGCGGGGGAGATGTCCGCCCAGCCGGCCGCGCTCCAGCTGCGTCTGCTGCAGACGGTGGTGGCGGTCGCTGCGGAGAAGAACTCCACGCTGGTGCTGCCGTTCCCGGTGGAGCTGCTCCGCTTCCTCGAGCGGGCACAGCAGCAGCCGACCCCGCCCGCGCAGAGCGCCCAGCCGCCGCGGCCGACCCAGCCGCAGCGCCATGCGCAGGCGCCCCGCCCCGCAGACCGGCCGCAGCGCCCCGCGCAGGCCCAGCGCCCCGCCCAGGCCCAGCCGAGGCCGCAGCAGCCGTCGGCCGTGGGGCCGCCGGCGTCCGTGCCCGCGCCCCCGCCCCCGGCCGCTGTTCCCGCACGGCCTTCCCGTCCGAAGCCGCTGGCCAAGCACTGAAGACCGGTTGTCGGACCCCCCGCCTAGACTCGCAGGAGCCATGAGGACCGAGGCGGTCAAGAGGATCGGCGCGGGAGGGGAGGGGTACCGATGGCCACGGCACAACACCAGCAGGACGCGTCCGCCGGCCGCCTCCTGCGATGCGCCGCCGTCTTCCTGCCCGCACCGCTGCCGAGGGCCGGGAACATCGCCTTCTGGGATCCCGACGGCGGTGCCCTCCCGGATCCGGGCGAGGTCTGCGGACACCCCGCGGACCCGGGGAGTCCGGCACACGGTGCGCGTGCCGGGGAGATCACCGTCGTCCGCCGGCACGGGAAGGGGGACGGCGTCCGCCGGCGCACTGTGCCCGCAATCCTGCTGCCCGTCGCCGCCGCGCTCCCGCTGCTGGCCCGGGCCCGGCACCAGGTCTCCGCCCACCCCGCCACTCGATGCTGGGGCGCCGCCGCGCTCCAGGCGCTCGACCTGGCGGCGCGCGGCAGACTGCTCCCCGGTCTGACGGACGACGACCACGACGCCTGGCGGGCCGGGCCGCGCGATGCCGAGGACATCGCCCATCTCCGGGCGATAGCCGCCGCCATGCCCGCCGAGGGCCATGCGGTCCCGCTGCCGGACCGCACGCCGCTCCGGATCCCCGACCCGCAGTGGCTGCTCGGCTCGTTCCTCGACGCGGTCGCCGACACCCTGCCCCGTACGCCCGCCGCGGCGTACGCGATGGGGGCACCCTTCGCGGCCCGTGAGGCCCAGCACCTGCCGGGAGCCCGTGACTGGGCGGTCGAGGTCGCGGCCGGGCTCGACGCGGGCGTACGGGTGTCGCTGCGCCTCGACCTGTCCGCGTACGAACTCTTCGACCGGGCCGACGACAGGGCCGATGCGGACGACGCCATCGGCCCCGACGGCAGCGCCCCAGGTGCCACGCGGCACGCCGCCGCTGCCATCACCCAGGTGCACAGCCTCGCCGACCCGACCTACGTCACCGACGCCGCCGCGCTGTGGAACGGCGGGGCGGGCGAGCCCTTCGGCCCGCGGGCCAGGATCGACGCCGTGCTCGCCCTGCGCCGCGCAGCCCGCGTCTGGGGGCCGCTGGAGAGGCTGCTCGACCAGCCGGTGCCCGACGCACTCGCCCTGACGGAGGACGAGCTGTACGAGCTGCTCGGCGACGCCGGAGCCCGGCTGGCGGCGGCCGGAGTGAGCGTTCACTGGCCCAGGGAGCTCGTCCGCTCGCTCACCGCCTCCGCCGTCGTGCGGCCCGCACCCGGCTCGGCCACCGACGGCACCTCGTTCTTCGATGCCGAGCAGCTCTTCGCCTTCAACTGGCAGTTGTCGCTGGGCGGCGAGCAGCTCACCGAGGCGGAGATGGACATCCTCGCCGAGGCCCACCGGCCGGTGGTGCGTCTGCGGGACCAATGGGTCGTCGTCGATCCCGCGCTCGTACGCAAGGCGCGCAAGCGGGAGCTCGGTCTGCTCGATCCGGTCGACGCCCTCGCCGTCGCCCTGACCGGCACCGCCGAGGTCGACGGCGAACAGGTCGAGGCCGTGCCCGTCGGAGCACTGGCCGCACTCCGCGAGCGCATCACCGCCGACCACACCACCATCGTCCCGCCGCCCGGCCTGGACGCCACGCTCCGCGACTACCAGCTGCGCGGCCTGGCCTGGCTGGACCGGATGACCTCGCTCGGCCTCGGCGGCTGTCTCGCCGACGACATGGGCCTGGGCAAGACGATCACCCTCATCGCCCTCCATCTGCACCGCGCCCGCCCCGCGCCCACCCTGGTGATCTGCCCCGCCTCCCTCCTGGGCAACTGGCACCGCGAGATCAGCCGCTTCGCTCCCGGTGTCCCCGTGCGCCGCTTCCACGGCACCGACCGCACCCTCGCCGGGCCCGACGGCGGCTTCGTTCTCACCACGTACGGCACGATGCGATCCAGCGCCACGCAACTGGCGGGCCACAACTGGGGACTGATCGTCGCCGACGAGGCCCAGCATGTGAAGAACCCCCAGTCCTCCACGGCGAAGGCGCTGCGCACCATCCCGGCCCCCGCCCGAGTCGCGCTCACCGGCACCCCGGTGGAGAACAACCTCTCCGAGCTGTGGGCCCTGCTCGACTGGACCACTCCCGGACTGCTCGGCCCCCTCAAGGCCTTCCGCGCCCGGCACGCCCGCACCGTCGAGAACACCGGTACGGCCGCCGGACTGGCCAACGACGAAGCGGTCGAACGGCTGGCCCGTCTGGTCCGGCCGTTTCTCCTGCGCCGCAAGAAGTCCGACCCGGGCATCGCCCCCGAACTGCCGCCCAAGACGGAGACCGACCACCCCGTCTTCCTCACCCGCGAACAGGCCACGCTCTACGAGGCGGCGGTCCGCGAGACGATGGCGTTCATCGAGGCGTCGGAGGGCATCGCCCGACGTGGCCTGATCATGAAGCTGCTGGCCTCGCTCAAGCAGATCTGCAACCACCCCGCCCAGTATCTGAAGGAGGAGCCGACCCGCCTCGTCGGCCGTTCCGGAAAGCTCGCCCTGCTCGACGAACTCCTCGACACGATCCTCGCCGAGGACGGCTCCGTCCTGATCTTCACCCAGTACGTGACCATGGCCAGGCTGCTCTCCGCCCATCTCGCCTCGCGTGCCGTCCCCTCCCAGCTCCTGCACGGCGGCACACCCGTTGCCGAGCGGGAGCGGATGGTGGACCGCTTCCAGTCCGGCGAGGTCCCGGTCTTCCTGCTCTCCCTCAAGGCGGCGGGCACCGGACTCAATCTCACCAGGGCCGCCCACGTCATCCACTACGACCGCTGGTGGAACCCAGCCGTCGAGGAGCAGGCCACGGACCGGGCGTACCGCATCGGCCAGACGCAGCCCGTGCAGGTCCACCGGCTGATAGCGGAAGGCACGGTCGAGGACCGGATCGGCGAGCTGCTGGAGGCGAAGCGCGCCCTGGCCGACACGGTCCTCGGAACCGGCGAGACCGCGCTGACCGAACTCAGCGACCGCGATCTGGCCGATCTCGTCTCGCTCCGGAGGCCGGCATGAGCCCCCGCCCGCACACCGGCCACGACCCCCGCTCCGCCGTGCGCCCGCGCCCCGGCCCCGACGACCTGCGGCGCACCTTCGAGGCCGTTCCGCCCCGCACCGGCGACGGACCCTTCGCGGACAGCTGGTGGGGCCGTGCCTGGGTGACCGCCCTGGAATCCCTCTCGATGGACGAGGGCCGGCTCGCCCGCGGCCGTACGTACGCCGACAGCGGCAAGGTCGCCGCGATCACCATCACCCCCGGCCGGGTGGTCGCCTACGTCCACGGCAGCCGCCCCCGCCCCTACCGCTGCGAGCTGCGGCTGCGGACCCTCGCCGACCCCGACTGGGACACCTTCCTCGACGCGGTCGCGGCCCGGCCGGGTCATCTTGCCGCGCTGCTCACCAAGGAGATGCCGCACTCGCTGGCCGACACGGCGGCCGAGGCCGGCATCGGGCTGCTGCCCGCCGCCGGGGACCTCGACCCCGGCTGCTCCTGCCCGGACCACGGCCGGCCCTGCAAGCACGTGGCCGCGCTCTGCTACCAGATGGCGCGGCTCCTGGACGCCGACCCGTTCGTCCTCCTGCTGCTGCGCGGCCGGGGCGAACGGGAACTGCTCGCAGAGCTGGGCCGGCGCAACGCCGCGCACTTTGCCAGGGAACGCCCCGCGGCCCCCGCCACACCTTCCGTACCGGCGAGCGAGGCCCTCGCCGAGCGCTTCTTCCCGCCGCTCCCCGCCCCGCTGCCGGTGCCGCCGCATCCCGCACAGCCACCCGCGTACCCGAGCCTGCCCGGTGCACGGGACCCGCTCGCCCTCGACCACCTCGCCACGGACGCGGCGGCCCGCGCGCACGAGCTCCTCACCACCGGCAACGACCCGCTGGCCGGACTCACCCCCTGGCAGGACGCGGTACGTCTGGCCGCGTCCCGCCCCACCGCCGGGCTCACCGCCACCACCCGCGCCCTCTACCGCGAGCTGGCGTACGCCACCGGCCGCACCACCACCGACCTGGCCAGGGCGGTCGCGGCCTGGCGCCAGGGCGGCGCCGACGGGCTGGCCGTCCTCGAAACCCCCTGGGACCCCCCGGCAGGCCCCTTCGACCGGGCCCGCCCCGCGCTCGCGGCAGCCGGCTTCCCGCGCTTCCAGCCCCGGCGCAACCACCTCACACACCCCGGCGGCACGCTCCAGCTCCGCTTCGGCCACGACGGCCGTTGGTACGGCTACGAATCCGAGCCGGGCGAGGACGACTGGTGGCCCCGCGCCACTCCGGACACCGACCCGGTGAGCGCGCTCATGGAGCTCAGCGGGGGCTGATACCCCGGCCGGGGCCGGGCCGCGGGTCTCAGTAGCTCTGCAGATAGACGAGGAGACCGATCAGGAAGACGGCGACGATCGGCAGCACGATCAGCCGGGCCTTGCGGAACCCCTCGTTCTCCTGGTCGGTCCGGCCCCGGTCGGCGCCGTGCACCGACGCCAGATGCTCCCAGGCCATGTCGGAGATCCTCGCCGTCGTCAGCAGTGAAGGCGACCAGTCGCAGTGCGCACAGACCACGAAGTCGCGGTACGGGTCGTACCGGAAGTCCCGCTCGATATTGACCGTGAACACCTGACCATCCGGTGTCGTGGCCGTGAAGTGGCGTACTGGCGTGCCCATGTGGATCGTTCCCCGTTCGGCGCGTGTCCCGTACCCGGCCGAGGCACAGTACCCGACCGGGTCGCGCCCGGGGTCAGAAGTCGGCGGTCGTGCGCTCTTCGAGCCGGGCCACCGAGTCCTGGGCGTAGGCATTCTCGTAGGCGTCGCGGATCCGCTCGATCTGGGCATCGCGCACACGGGCCTCGGACGCGGGGTAGAGCAGGATCAGTTCGTAGCTGCGCGCCCGTTCGATGACCCCGTTGGAGTTCCGCCACTGCCCCCGGCCGTCCTGGACGGTCAGCCCGTTCGGGAAGCGCGGCGTGACCTCCTCGTCGATAAATGCCAGGAACTGGTGATCGGTCACATCGGTTCTGCCGTCCGAACGTTGGGTGCCGAAGAAGAGCCGGGTCTCGATGTACGCACGCCCGCGCGTGGCAAGGGCCGACGCCTCGGACTGCGAGGCCGCGGGCGCTTCACCGCCGAGCGTGGCGTATGCGACGGGCGTGCCCACGGCCAGTACGGCCAGCGCGACTGCCGTCGCGGTCAGCGCGGTGCGCTGCTTCGGGCCGGTGCGGTGCTGGGCAACGGGGAAGAGGGAGATACGAGACAAGGCAGGGACCTTCGTTCGGCGCCTGGTGGAGGCGGTGACGGGTGGTGTCCATATGGGGGGGGCCGGGGAGAGCCCGCGGGCCGGGTGGTGCGGACACGCGGCCTCACTGTGACAAGTGGCCCCCGCCGGACAGCGGCAAGGACATGGGCGTCCGGCGGAAACCACTCGCACGGGTCGGTCCGGGGCCGGTGAAATCCTGCTGTGCCCCGAGGAACGGGGCGTCGCAATCGCCCCATGACCTCGGAGATCGCCCGGATCAATCCGGAGCAACTGCACCCCACGCCCGGCTATCACCACATCACCGTCGTGGAAGCGGGCCGGCCCGCGTATATGGCCGGGCAGTGCCCGCTCGACCGCTCCGGCACTCTGGTGGGTCCGGGCGACCTCGATGCCCGGATCGACCAGGTCGCGGAC
The DNA here is from genome assembly GCF_053594575.1 of Streptomyces sp. NPDC001880. Lineage (NCBI taxonomy): Bacteria > Bacillati > Actinomycetota > Actinomycetes > Kitasatosporales > Streptomycetaceae > Streptomyces > Streptomyces sp. NPDC001880. The sequence continues at coordinate 152,136 of NZ_JBSFET010000001.1, read as the reverse complement.
AACGCACTCGTCGCACTCCGCGCCGTGGGGGCCGGACCGGCGCAGGTCGTCCGCTCAGTGATCTACGTGGTCAGCGACGACGTCACGGTCTTGGGGGCCGCCTGGCGCCGGCTCACCGGCTCGGTCATAGGGCCCGCTTTCAGCACCGCGAGCACGCTCCTCGGCGTCGCGGGGCTCGGCTTCTCCGGACAGCTCATCGAGGTCGACCTCACCGCGGCGCTGCCCGCCTGAACCAGTCCGAAGAACGGGTAATACGGAAAGCGTTTGGCCCGGACGACTCGGCGCTGCTAGCTTCCCCGATGTGGCGAAACTCAATCAGATCATCGCAGTGGAGAAGGGCGTCAAGTCCAAGGCTCACCAGGACCTGACGGCGGCTCATCACGGCCTCCAGAAGACCGGTCTGCTGGCCGGGATCTCCCGGACGTACCAGCCGAAGGACGAGGAGGGCGAGCAGCTGCCGCCCGAGTCGACGCTGGTGCAGATCAAGGCCGAGGACGTGCTGCGGGAGACCGCGGCGACCCTGACCCGGCTCTTCGATGTGACCGCCACGAAGGACTGGGCCAACTGCACGGCCCGCGCGGACGTGAAGGTCGACGGGCGGGTGCTCGTGAGCGACGTTCCCGTCTCGTATCTGCTCTTCCTGGAGAAGCAGTTGACGGACCTCAACACCTTTGTCCGCAAGCTTCCGGTGCTCGACGCCGCGGAGGCCTGGACCCAGGACCCGTCGACGGACTCCTGGAAGACCGAGCCGGTGCGGACCCTCCGTACGAAGAAGGTGCCCCGCAACCACGTGAAGGCGGAGGCCACCGACAAGCACCCGGCGCAGGTCGAGGTGTACTACGAGGACGTCCCGATCGGGTACTGGACGACGGTGAAGTTCTCCGGCGCCCTCCCCGCGCGGCGCGTCAACGAGCTGCTGGACCGGGTGGAGAAGCTCCAGCAGGCCGTGAAGTACGCCCGTGAGGAGGCCAACGGCGCGGACGTCACCGACCAGCGGGTGGGTGATGCGGTATTCGGTTACCTCTTCGGGTGACCGACCATTGATTCCCCGGCCGACTCATTTCGGCCGGGGTGCGCGAGGAGCGCAAGCTGAAACTGAAGCTTGTCGTGACGACGCGGTTCCAGTGGAGGTTCGAGTCCTCCCCCCGGCATTCCGTGCCGCCCGCACATCAACGGGCCGGGGTAGCCCAAATGGAAGAGGCAGACCGCGATCAATCTCAGACTCTTGCTCCAGACTCAGCATTCGCCACCCATCGCCGAATCAAACGGGCCCGTGCCCATGGGCGTCGAGATGCCGGTTCGACTCCGGCTCGCAGAGCTTCGATCTGCGGTCGTCTAAAGGCAGGACGCGGCGACATAAACCTGACACGGGTCCTTAAAAGTGTCGGCGTGCCGAACGGGTGGCACACCAGGGCTCGGGGGCCGGCTACGCCCCCGGGCCCGCTCCCGTTCCGGACGACGCGCGGCTCGCGGGAAGCGACACCCCGCGCCCCGCGAAGAAGCGCTCGAAGTCCGGCAGCGCGAGCTCAGCGGCCCGCGTCCTGGCCGTCGTGCCCGACGGGTTGTGGAAGTGGACGCCCGTGCCGTCGGCCGTACGGGACGTCAGCAGGACCAGATGCCCGCCCCGCCCCGGGGCCGGCCGCCCGGGGTGCCGGATTCCGTAGTGCACCGAGGCCATGACCGTACGGCCGCCGTCCAGCAGACCGATGATCTCCTCCGGCGTGAGACGGCGGTGCACCGTGGCGTCCACGCCGTGCACCTCGCGTGCGTACTCGGCGAAGGGGGCGTAGACCAGACCCCGGATCCCGCCCTGAGCGTCCTCGGTGTACGCGCCGTACCGCAGCGCCCCGTCGCGCAGCGCGAACAGAGACGGGGCCCCGGCGCCGAGCGCCATGCGCAGGCAGGTCATACCGCACAGATGACCCGCCCAGCGCGCGTACTCGGCCGGTGACCGTGCTCCCGACTGAGCCCAGGCCGGGTCGGAGGCCGGATCGAGCCCTTCCTCCACGATCGGGCCGACCAGCTCGGCCGAGGCGAACTGGGTATGGACGGGAAAGCGGCATGTGGAGCAGGTCACCGTGGGTGTCCGATCACTGGCGGTATCCGGTCAGGAAGCGGCCGATGCGGCTGATCGCCGCGTCGAGATCGTCAGCGTACGGGAGCGTGAGGATCCGGAAGTGGTCGGGCCGCGGCCAGTTGAAGCCGGTTCCTTGTACGACCTGGATCTTCTCCCGCAGCAGCAGATCCAGTACGAACTTCTCGTCGTCGACGATGCGATGCACCTTCGGGTCGAGGCGCGGGAACGCGTACAGCGCGCCCTTCGGCTTCACGCAGGACACCCCGGGGATCTCGTTCAGCTTCTCCCAGGCCCGGTTGCGCTGCTCGTACAGCCTGCCGCCCGGCGCCACCAGGTCCCGGATCGACTGCCGGCCGCCGAGCGCGGCCTGAATGGCGTACTGCGCGGGCGCGTTGGGGCACAGGCGCATGGAGGCGAGCGTGGTCAGCCCCTCCAGATAGCTGCGGGCGTGCTGCTGCGGGCCGGAGACCACCATCCAGCCGGAGCGGAAGCCCGCCACGCGGTACGTCTTGGACAGGCCGCTGAAGGTGAGACAGACCAGGTCGGGGGCGAGGGCCGCCACGCTGTGGTGCTCGGCGTCGTCGTACAGGATCTGGTCGTAGATCTCGTCGGCGAACACCATCAGGCCGTGCCTGCGCGCCAGATCGAGAATGCCTTCGAGGATCTCGCGCGGGTAGACGGCGCCGGTCGGATTGTTCGGGTTGATGATCACGACGGCCTTGGTGCGGTCGGTGATCTTCGAAGCCATGTCGGCGAGGTCGGGGTTCCAGTCCGAGGCCTCGTCACAGATGTAGTGCACGGGCTTGCCGCCCGCGAGGGTCACCACCGCCGTCCACAGCGGGTAGTCGGGGGACGGGACGAGCACCTCGTCGCCGTCCTCCAGCAGCGCCTGGACGGCCATCGAGATCAGCTCGGAGACGCCGTTGCCGAGGAAGACGTCGTCGACCCCGACGTCCGCCAGCCCCATTGCCTGGTAGCGCTGCGCCACCGCCCGGCGGGCGGAGAGGATGCCGCGCGAATCCGTGTAGCCATGGGCCTGCGGAAGCATCCGGATCATGTCCTGGACAACCTCCTCCGGCGCCTCGAAACCGAAGAGCGCGGGGTTGCCGGTGTTGAGCCGGAGCACGCTGTGGCCCGCCTCCTCCAGGGCGTTGGCGTGCTCGATGACCGGGCCCCGGATCTCGTAACAGACTTCGTCGAGCTTGCTGGACTGCCGGAATTCCATGCGGTGGCCTCCCCGACCTGATTGCGATACTTGGTTTTACCAAGCTCGGGCTTGGAAAGTCCAACAACATGTCTAGACTGCGTCGCATGCCACGTCAGCAACAGCCCGCAACGCGCCCGGTCCGCCGCCGCAGCTACGACCAGTTCTGCGCCACCGCGCGCGCCCTCGATTCCGTGGGCGACCGATGGACCCTGCTGATAGTCCGTGAACTGCTGGCGGGCCCCCGCCGCTACACCGACCTCCACGCCGACCTGCCCGGTGTCAGTACGGACGTGCTCGCCTCCCGGCTCAGGGACATGGAGCAGAGCGGCCTCGCCACCCGCCGTCGGCTCCCGCCGCCGGCCGCCGCCTCGGTCTACGAACTGACCGAGCGCGGCCACGGCCTGATGCCGGTACTCGCCGCGCTCGCCGAGTGGGGTGCGCCCGCGCTGGCCGAACGGCGCGCCACCGACGCGGTGCGGGCCCACTGGTTCGCCCTCCCGCTGCTGCGCGCCCTGGACGGGCTGGCCCATGCCGGAATCATCGAAGTCCACTTGGAGGAAGGCGAGTTCCATGTGCGTGCCGGTGGCGCACAGGACGGAGCGGCGGTCTACGGGGACGGTCCCGCCGCCCGCGCCGATGCCCGTATCGCACTCGACGTCGAGGCCTGCCTGGAGCTGGCGAGGGGCGGGCTGACCCTCGCCGAGGCCGTCAAGGACGGCCGCGCCGAGGTGTCGGGCGACGGGCCGCTCGCCGCCGAGCTGCGCGGCGAGTGACGGCCCGGCCCGGAGGAGTTCCCGCCGCCGGCTCCCGGGCGGCCACCGGCGGCGGTCGGTCTGAGTCAGTTGGCGAGTGTCTCCCCGTACGCCCCGAAGCCGGAGATCACCAGCCCGTCGCGGAAGGTCAGCACCTCGCTGACCCGGCCGCCGATCTGGTTGCGGTAGTCGATCACCAGGGCATGGACACCCACCCGGACGTCCACCAGCTCGAACCGCAGCTCGGGGATGCGCTCCAGGCCCGTGGCCCAGTACGCACGCAGCGCCTCCTTGCCGTGCACCGTGCCGGACGCGTCGCCGGTCATCTGCGCGATGACGGGCGAGCTGAACGTCACGTCCTCGTGATAGTGCGTCAGAATGCGTTCCAGATCATGGGAGTTCCAGCCGTCCAGCCACTCGGCGGCGAACGTGCGGGCGAATTCGAGGTCCATGGAGGAAGATCGTAGGAGGCGGACGCGCCGGGGTCGGAGCGTTTTCCGGGCGACGGGAGGCAGCGGCCATGAACGGGGAGGACGCCCCGCTGGTGGGACGGCCGGGACTGAGTGCGCTGCGGCGGCGTACCGGGGACGGCGAGCGCTGGACCCTGCCCGCTTTCGCGCGGTACGAGGACGAGGCGGCGCCCGGCGACCGCGCGGACGCGGTCGTACGAGCCGACGATCCGCTGCACCCGGCCTGGACGGGGTGGGCCGGGCCGCGGCCCGACGCCTGATCACGGGCCGGGCTGCGGACCGGTGTCGTGGCCAGGTGCGGATGCCGTGGGTCAGGGGCCGGGGCGGCCACCCACGGTGGTGACCGCCTCCGCGCCCGCCCGGCAGCCCGCCGCCACGGCCGAGGCGTCGTCCGCCCCTGCCAGGTGCGCCGCGAGGAAACCGCCGGTGAACGCGTCGCCCGCACCGGTCGAGTCCACCGCCCCGCGCACCCGGACGGCCGGGACGCGCCGGGTCACCGCGCCCCCGGCGGCGAGCAGCGCCCCGCCCTCGCCGAGCGTGACGACCACCCGGTCGGCCAGGAGGCTCAACTTGGCTGCAGCGTCGGCCGGTTCGGGCAGCCCGGTGAGCAGCCGGGCCTCGTCCGCGTTGGGCAGCAGCAGGCCGGCGCCCTCCGCCGCGGCCAGGAACCGGTCGGCGCCCAGCTCGGCGAGGAATCCGGCCGAGGCCGGGTCGATGCTCACCGGGATCCGTCGCCGCCGCGCCTCCCGCAGGGCGAGCAGGGCCGTCGCACGGCTCGTCGCGGCGAAGAGAAGGTAGCCGGAGAGATGGAGATGGGTGACGCCGTCCAGCATCGACGGCGACCAGTCCTCGGGGGAGAGGCGGAGCACGGCGCCGCTGTCGGTGAGGAAGGTGCGCTCGGCCGCGGAGTCGACCAGCGCGACGACGGTGGCGGTCGGCGCGTCGTCGTCGACGGCCAGCAGACAGCGCACCCCCGCCCGCCGCAGCGCGTCCCGGTGCCAGTGCGCGCTGTCGGCGCCGACCCTGGCCAGCAGTCGCACGTCCGCACAGCCCGAACGGGCCGCCCAGCAGGCGACGTTGGCCCCCGCGCCGCCGGGCAGGGTGCGTATCAGGGCCGCCGTGTCCGTGCCGCGGACCAGTGCCGTCGCGTGCCGGGCCACCACGTCCGTGACCACGTCCCCGACGACGAGCAGGCCGCCGTCGGTCATCGTCGGACCGCCGGGTCCTGGGGCGTGGTGGCCCACGCGCCGGAGATGTGCGCGGCCAGCGACACGTTGTTGCGCACGGCCGCCAGATTGGCCTCCAGCGAAGCGCCCGCGGTCTTCCGCATCAGCCGGTCCAGCAGGAAGGGTGTGACGGCCTGGCCCACGACGCCGCGTTCCCGGCACTCATCCAGCGCCTCGGCCAGCACACGGTCGTGGAGCGCTGGATCCAACTGGTCAGCCACGGAAACGGGGTTGGCGACGATCAGGGCGGAATCCGGACCGCCGAGCTCGTCCTGGGCCCGCATCACCTCGGCGACCTCCTCGGGTGTCCGCACCGTCCAGTCGACCGGCTCGCCCGAGCTGGTCAGATAGAAGCCGGGGAAGCGGTCGGTGCCGTATCCGAGCACCGTGACGCCCAGCGTCTCCAGGCGCTGGAGCGTGGCCGGCACGTCCAGGATCGACTTCACCCCCGCGCACACCACGGTGATGCCGGTCCGTGCGAGCAGCCGGAGATCGGCGGACTCGTCCTGGGTCCGGGTCCACTCCCGGTGCACGCCGCCGAGGCCGCCGGTCGCGAAGACGCGCAGGCCCGCGCGTGCGGCCAGGAACGCCGTCGCGGACACGGTCGTCGCCCCGCTCGCGCCCGTAGCCAGGGCCGGGGCGAGGTCCCTGTGCCCCAGCTTCCGCATCGCGGGGTCCGTGGCGACCCGCTCCAACTGGTCCTTGTCCAGGCCGATGCGGGGCCTTCCGTCGAGTACGGCGATGGTCGCGGGTACCGCGCCCGCGGACCGTACGAGCCCTTCGAGCTCCTCGGCGACCCGCAGATTGCGCGGGCGCGGCAGACCGTGGGCGATGATCGTCGACTCCAGGGCCACGACGGGGTGGTGCGTGGCGAGGGCCGCCCGTACTTCGGCGGAGAGGGCGGGGGCGCAGGGATGTGCGCTGTGCGAGGCGTTGGATGACATGTCCACATCCCTGTCGCGGGTGCAGCTGCCTCAAACGTGCGACCGGGGCGGCGGCCGCTCATGGGCCGGTCGGGCGGACCGGAATTCCGTCGACCGGTTCTGACGCAGCCTGCTGCCGAGTCGTCTTCCAGCGGTCGCTAAGGTGACCGGCCATGACAACATTTGATCAAGCTCCTGCCTCGTTCGTCGTGCACATTCCGGACGCCGAACTCGAACCGGAACCGCTCGACCCCGCACAGATCGTCTCGGGCGAACCCGTGGTGACCGGCAAGGTGCTCTGGGAGTCGCCCGACGGCAAGCAGCTGCGCGGGATCTGGCAGATCACGCCCGGCGTGGTCACCGACACCGAGGCCAACGAACTTTTTGTGGTCGTCAGCGGCCGCGCGACTGTGGTGGTCGAGGGCGGTGCGACGCTGGAGCTCGGGCCGGGGGACGCCTGTGTGCTGCGCGAAGGCGACCGTACGACGTGGACCGTGCACGAGACGCTGCGCAAGGCGTACCACATCAGCCTCTGAAGCCATCCACGGCATCAACAGCACCTGAGGCATCAGCAGCACCTGAAGCATCAGCACCCCCTGAGGCATCAGAAGCCATCCGGGGTCTCAGGAGCATCAGGCGTCGCGTGAGGACGCCGGTGCTGTGGGCCGGGCGAGTGCCCGGCGCAGTGCCAGCGCCGCCATCGGCAGCAGCAGACATGCTCCGACCACGTTCAGCCAGCCGTAGCTCGCTCGGGCGACGATGACCCCGGCGACGGCTCCGCCGATGCCCGCCGCCGTGTTCATGGTCAGATCCGACAGACCCTGCACGGCGGCGCGGGCGGCCTGTGGCACGGAGTCGGTGAGCAACGCCGAACCGGCGACCAGCCCCGCCGACCAGCCGAGACCGAGCAGGAAGAGACCGGCCGCCGTCTGCCCGTGACTGGCGCCCGCGGTTCCGGCGAGCAGCGCAGCGCAGGAGAGCAGCCCGACCGCCAGACCGATCACCGCGAGCCGGCCGAAGCGGTCCGACAGCCAGCCCATCACCGGGGAGAACGCGTACATCCCCGCGATGTGGCCGCTGATGACCAGGCCGATCAGCTGGAGTCCGGCGCCGTGGTGCCCCAGGTCGACCGGGGTCATCACCATGATCGAGACCATCACTGTGTGCGAGACGGCCACCGTCACCAGCGCCAGCCGTGCCATCGGCGAGGCCCGGACCGCCGCGACTCCGGCACGCAGCGAACGGCCGGCCCGGGATTCGTCGCCCTGCGGAGCCAGCGCCCGCGCCGTGAGCAGCGGGTCCGGCCGCAGCAGCGCAAAGACCACCACGGCCGCCAGCAGGAAGATTCCGGCCGCGAACACGAACGGGCCCGCCTGCTCGGATATCGCGGAGCCGCGGAAGACGCGGCCCACCGGGGCGGCGATGTTCGGCCCGAGAACGGAGCCGATCGTGGTGGCCCAGATGACGGTGGAGATCGCCCGGCCGCGCCGGTCGGGCTCGGCCAGGTCCGCGGCGGCGAACCGGGCCTGCAGATTGGCCGAGGAACCCGCACCGAACCCGGCCATGCCGAGCAGCAGCAACGGGAAGCTCTCCACGAGAGTGGACAGGACCACCAGCCCCGCGCCGAGCGCACCGATGAGATACGCCAGTACGAGACCGGGGCGACGGCCGCGCGAGGTCATCAGCGCGGCCAGCGGCAGCGAGAGCAGCGCGGTCCCGGCCACCGAAGCGGTCGGGGCCAGACCGGACAGCGCCTCGGAGCCGCTCACCTCCGTGGCCAGCACGGGGGCCAGGGCGATACCGATGGGCACGCCGAGGCCGCCGAGTATCTGGCTGCCTACGAGCACCGCGGACGTTCGGCGCCGCAGCCCGGGAAGATCGGCTGCCGAGACCGGTGTGGCGGGACGGCCGGGCCCGGTGGGGGTGTCAGGTGCATCGAGGGTGTTGGTCACTGGCGAAGTGTGCCAGTGACGTACACGGGTGCGAAACGGGGGTCGGACCGGGCACGCGCGCCACCATGGTCGCTGGACGATCCGTCGTTGTCGCTCCGGGCGGTCGGACCGGGCACGCGCGCCACCACGGCGGCGGTCACCAGGGGCCGGCCCGGTGCGAAGGCTCCGGCGGCCGGCTCAGAACAGCGGCTGGGGCAGCACGCCCTCCAGTGCCAGCAGCTGCCGCTTGGTGTCGAGCCCCCCGCCGAAACCACCGAGTCCGCCGTCGCTCCCCACCACCCGGTGGCACGGCACCACCACCGGCAGCGGATTGGACGCCATGGCCACCCCGACCGCCTGCGCCGCACCCGGCCGGCCCACGCGCCCGGCGAGCTCCCCGTGTCCGACGACCGTCCCGTACGGCACGCTCGTGGCCGGCTCGCGGAGCACCTGACGGTTGAAGCCGGAGGTCAGCGACCGGTCCAGGTCGAGCGAGAACCCCCGCGACGATCCCGCGAAGTACGCCGCGAGCCGGGTATCGGCTCGGCGAGCCGGTCGGAGCCGGGACTCTCCACCGGCTCCGCGCCGAGCCGTGTCCGCAGCTGCCCGAGGGCCCTGCCCCGCATCTCGGGGCGGGCGTGGAAGACCACGCTCACCAGGCCCGCGCCGGTCGAGGCAAGGAGCAGCGGGCCGATGTCGCTCCCGACGACGGCCCACTCGACAACCCCGTTGCTGTTCATGGGATCCACCGTACGGCCGCCCACCGACAACCGGCCGCGGCCCCGGTTCAGCCCGTGGCTTCGCGCACCACGTCGGGGTTGTTGGTGATGATCCCGTCCACGCCGAGGCCCGCCACCTTCTGGGCGTTCGCCGCGTCGTTGACCGTCCAGGTGTTGACCCGGAGCTTCTTGCCGTGCGCGCCCTTCAGCGCGTGCACCGCGTTCACGTAGTCGGCCGAAAGGGATGTGTGGGAGGGGTTGATCTGGTCGGTGAAGGCCGCGTACGACGGCAGGTCGGCCGCCGCGGGGGTGCCGAGGAAGCCCGTCGTGACGTCCGGGCGCAGCTGGTGCACCTTCTTCACGCTGTCCGCGCCGAAGCTCTGGATGACGAGCCGGTTCTTCACATGAGCGCGGTCGAGCCACCCCTTCTGGCTCAGCACCCGCAGGGTCTCCTTCTCGATGCCCGGGTAGGTCTGGGGGCTCTTGATCTCCAGCAGCAGCTTCTGCCGGTTGCGCTCGACCCGGTCCAGGTACTGCTCGAGCGTGGGCACCCGGGTCCCGGCGAACTGCGGGCCGAACCAGCTGCCCGCGTCCAGCCGGGCGATCTCCGCCGCCGTGAAGTCCTTGACCGCCCACGAGGTCCGGTCCGGGAAGACCTCCTCGACATCGGTGGTCCGCCTCAGATCGGTGTCGTGCATGACCACCAGCACACCGTCCTTGGTGAACTGGACATCGTTCTCCACCCAGTCGAAGCCGAGGTCGTCGGCCTTGTCGACGGCGGCCAGGGTGTTCTCCGGTGCGTAGGCCGACGCGCCCCGGTGGGCGAAGACGACGGGGGCGGTCCGCTTCGCGTCCCTGGTCCTGTCGCTCACGGTGCTGATGTCGGAGACCGCGGTCACGTGCCCGGTGCCGGTCGCGGTCCGGTCCGTGGCCCGCGCGTCGGTGGCCGACATCAGAGAGGCGCCGGTGCCCATCAGGGCCGCTGCGGCGAGAGCGGCGATTGCGGTGCGTGCGTACACGTGTACTCCTTGCGTCAGAAGTTGCGGACGGGCTGAGAGTGACAGCCGCGCCCCAACGGGGGACAGGCGAAGGATGGACACAACGTGAACGTGGCGGCCGATGCCGGGTCACGGGCCGAAACCCCGCTCGATAACATGCAGCTCTTCTGTTTGTTTGCCGGGACTCGCGCTTTAGAGGCTGTCGGGTGACCTCGGACCGGAAAGCGGACGCGGTCCGGCGCGTGCGGTTCCAAGGCGGAGGAGGAAGGCGACGCGGAGCGTCGTCGACCGACGACAACGCGGGAAAGCGTGCGCGCCAGGGCGTGGCCGCCCGGTCGGAGGCCACCCGACAGCCTCTTGGGGTCACCCCGAAACCCGGGCTTCCGCGAAGGGCGTACGAGCATGCAGGGCACGATCGACGGTTTCAGCTACGGAGCGGTGACGCCCGTCGTGGCCTTCCTCATGGCCTGCCTCGGCGCGGCCCTCGGGCTGCGCTGCACGAACCGCTCGCTGCGTACCGAGCGCTCTTTCAAGGCCGGCTGGCTGGCCCTCGGTGCGACGTCCATCGGCTCCGGCATATGGACCATGCACTTCATCGCGATGACGGGCTTCTCCGTCGAAGGGGTGGCCATCAGCTACGACAAGCCGATCACCTTCGCCAGTCTCGCGGTCGCCGTCGGCATGGTCGGCGTCGGCATCTTCATCGTCGGGTACCGCGGCGCCACCGCAATGGCCCTGGTGACGGGCGGCACCATCACCGGGCTCGGCGTGGCCACCATGCACTACCTGGGCATGGCCGGAATGCGCCTCGACGGACAGTTCGAGTACGACACGATCACTGTGACCCTCTCCGTCGTCATCGCTGTGGTGGCCGCCACCACCGCGCTCTGGGCGGCCGTTTTTGTCCACGGCTTCCTGCCCAGCCTCGGGGCCAGCGTCGTCATGGCCGTCGCGGTGAGCGGCATGCACTACACGGGCATGGCCGCGCTCAGCGTCCATCTGCACCCCGGCGCCCGCCCCGACACCGCCGTGGCCGATGTGGCTGCCGCGCCGCTGCTGCCGCTGTTGATCGGCCCCGGCTGCTTCCTGATCCTTGCCGCGGTGGTCGTGATGTTCGATCCGCTGATGGTGATGGGCACCCCGGACTGGAACGACCCGAGGAACGCGGGGGCCGGCCGGCCGCCCGGGACGTCGGCCCACCGGCAGGTGCCGCGGTTCGGCACGCATGCCGACCCGGCCTCGTTCCACTCCCGGCCGCGCGACCCCGCGCCACCGGGAGAATGGTGATCCGGGCCCGGCACATCGGCTGACCCCGTCCGGTTGTCGGTGGCGGGTCGTACGGTGGTTCCATGCGGCCCGTTTCGAAGATCGAACGTTCGGTGGCGCCTTTCGAGGTCGTCAGTCCCTACCAGCCCAGCGGCGACCAGCCCGCGGCCATCGCCGAGCTGGAGCGGCGCATCCGCGCCGACGAGAAGGACGTCGTCCTGCTCGGCGCGACCGGCACCGGTAAATCGGCGACCACAGCGTGGATGATCGAGAAGCTGCAGCGCCCCACCCTCGTGATGGCACCGAACAAGACGCTCGCCGCGCAGCTGGCGAACGAGTTCCGTGAACTGCTGCCCAACAACGCCGTCGAGTACTTCGTCTCGTACTACGACTACTACCAGCCCGAGGCGTACGTCCCGCAGTCGGACACCTACATCGAGAAGGACTCCTCGATCAACGAGGAGGTCGAGCGGCTGCGCCACTCCGCGACGAATTCGCTGCTCACCCGGCGCGATGTCGTCGTGGTCGCCTCCGTCTCCTGCATCTACGGCCTCGGTACGCCCCAGGAGTACGTGGACCGGATGGTCCAGCTCAAGGTGGGCGACGAGATCGACCGGGACCAGTTGCTGCGCCGCTTCGTCGAGATCCAGTACACCCGCAACGACCTCGCGTTCACCCGGGGCACCTTCCGGGTCCGCGGCGACACCATCGAGATCTTCCCGGTCTACGAGGAGCTCGCCGTCCGCATCGAGATGTTCGGCGACGAGATCGAGGCGCTCTCCACCCTCCACCCGCTCACCGGCGAGGTGATGAGCGAGGACCAGTCCCTCCACGTCTTCCCCGCCAGCCACTACGTCGCGGGTCCCGAACGCATGGAGAAGGCGGTCAGCGGCATCGAGCAGGAGCTGGAGCTGCGACTGGCCGAGCTGGAGAAGCAGGGCAAGATGCTGGAGGCCCAGCGGCTGCGGATGCGCACCACGTACGACATCGAGATGCTCCGGCAGATCGGCACCTGCTCCGGCGTCGAGAACTACTCGATGCACTTCGACGGCCGCTCGCCGGGCACCGCCCCCAACACCCTCCTCGACTACTTCCCCGAGGACTTCCTCCTCGTCCTCGACGAGTCGCACGTCACCGTGCCGCAGATCGGCGCGATGTACGAGGGCGACGCCTCCCGCAAGCGCACCCTCGTCGACCACGGCTTCCGGCTCCCCTCAGCGCTCGACAACCGCCCGCTGAAGTGGGAGGAGTTCCTGAGCCGGATCAACCAGACCGTCTACCTCTCCGCCACCCCCGGGAAGTACGAGCTGTCCCGGGGCAAGGGCTTCGTGGAGCAGATCATCCGCCCCACCGGCCTCGTCGACCCCGAGGTGGTCGTCAAGCCCACCGACGGCCAGATCGACGACCTGGTGCACGAGATCCGCACACGCGCCGAGAAGGACGAGCGGGTCCTGGTCACCACCCTCACCAAGAAGATGGCCGAGGACCTCACCGACTACTTCCTGGAGCTCGGCATCCAGGTCCGCTATCTGCACAGCGACGTCGACACACTGCGCCGCATCGAGCTGCTGCGCGAGCTGCGCTCCGGCGAGTACGACGTACTGGTCGGCATCAACCTCCTGCGCGAGGGCCTCGACCTGCCCGAGGTGTCGCTCGTCGCCATTCTCGACGCGGACAAGCAGGGCTTCCTGCGCTCGGGGACGTCCCTGATCCAGACCATCGGCCGCGCCGCCCGAAACGTTTCGGGACAGGTCCATATGTACGCGGACAAGATCACCCCGGCGATGGAGCAGGCCATCGACGAGACCAACCGCCGCCGCGAGAAGCAGATCGCGTACAACACCGAGCGCGGTCTCGACCCGCAGCCACTGCGGAAGAAGATCAACGACATCGTTGCGACGATCGCCCGCGAGGAGGTCGACACCGAGCAGTTGCTCGGCACCGGCTACCGCCAGGCGAAGGGCGCCAAGGCACCCGTTCCCGCGCTGGGCGTCAAGGCGGCCGCGTCCAAGAAGGCCAGGAACGGCGGCGAAACGGTCACCGACCGGCCCGCCACCGAACTCGCCGGAATCATCGAGGAGATGACCGACCGGATGAGGGCGGCCGCCGCGGACCTCCAGTTCGAGGTGGCGGCGCGACTGCGCGACGAGGTCGGGGAGCTGAAGAAGGAGTTGCGCCAGATGCGCGAAGCGGGCCTTGCCTGAGCCCGCCGCATCCGGTGTGTTGCAGGACCGACACAAAACGGCCCCGAGCGGCCGCGCCAACGGCGCGACTGCGTAGGGTGCTGGAAACCGCGCACGGACGGTTGCGGGGAAAGCGGAGAGGGGACAGCGCGTGACGGTCAATATGACCAAGGGTCAGGCCATCAGCCTGCAGAAGAGCGACGGGGGGACCCTGACCGCGGTGCGGATGGGGCTCGGCTGGCAGGCGGCACCGCGCCGGGGTCTGTTCGGTTCACGTACACGGGAGATCGACCTCGACGCATCGGCGGTGCTCTTCGCCGACAAGCAGCCGGTCGACGTGGTCTTCTTCCGCCACCTCGTCAGTGACGACGGCTCGGTCAAGCACACCGGGGACAACCTGGTCGGCGGCGCCGGTTCCGGCGGCGACGACGAGGCGATCCTCGTCGACCTGCAGCGGGTGCCGGTCCACATCGACCAGATCGTCTTCACGGTGAACTCCTTCACCGGCCAGACGTTCCAGGAGGTGCAGAACGCCTTCTGCCGCATCGTCGACGAGACCAACGGCCAGGAGCTCGCCCGCTACACGCTGAACGGCGGCGGGCAGTACACCGCCCAGATCATGGCGAAGGTACACCGCTCGGGGAACGCCTGGCAGATGACGGCCCTCGGCAACCCGGCCAACGGCCGTACCTTCCAGGACCTGATGCCGGCGATCCTGCCGTACCTGTAGGCAGGCCCGACCGGGGGAGGGCGCCGAGGACCATCGGCACCCTCCGGGCCGGTACACATCAGTACCCGCAGCTCCCGGTGGCATCGGCCGCCGGGAGCTGCACCGCATGACACCGCACCGCATGACACCGCACAGCACCGCACCACGCAGCGCCGCACCGCACGCGGCGCACCACACAGCAGTGACTCGTCGAGGGGACAGGGCAATGACGGCCGAGCTGGTCCGGGGGCAGAACCACACCTTGCCCCAGACCCGTCTGGAGATCCGGGTATCGGCCGGCAAGCCCGTCGTGGCCGGTGCCACGCTCGGCGACGAGAACGGCACGGTGCACGGCACCGAATGGGTCGCCCACCCGGGATCTCCCCAGCTCCCCGGGCTCGAAGTGTCCAAGCAGGCCGCCGCCGACCACCGGCTCGCCGTGGACCTCGACGCCCTGCCCTCCTCGGTGCACCGGGTCACCGTGCTGCTGGCCCTGCCCACGGGAGTCGGCGGCCCGGTCCGGTTCGGCGCGGTCGCCTCCCCGTTCGTCGCCGTCACCGGGCTCGACGGCACAGAGATCGCCACCTTCACCCTCACCGGACTGGACACCGAGTCCGCAGTCGCGGCCCTGGAGCTCTACCGCCGTCAGGGCGCGTGGAAGGTACGCGCCGTCGGCCAGGGCTACGCGGGCGGCCTCGCCGCCATGCTCGCCGACCAGGGCCTGACCCGAGCCGCCGAGCTCGCCCACTCCATCCAGGACGCGGTCACCCGGGCGATGGCCCGCTCGGTCGCCCCGCCGCCGCCCCGCACCCCGGACGCCGGCCGGGTCGGGTCCGGTGCCGGTCCCGTGCCGCCCCCGGCCGGCCGCCGGCCCGCCGCTCAGCCGCCCGCCGCCCCGACGGGCGGGCCCATCAACTACGCGCACCCGCGCCGCCAGGCCGCCGCACCCCCGCCCACCGCGCCGCCCGCCGAGCCGGGCCGCCCCGCAGAGCCCGTCGCCGGGGACGCGACCGGCTGGTCCATGGACGAACGCCTCTACAACCAGATCTGGGGCATGTTCGAGGACCTGGCCCGCACCACCGCCGCCTACCGCAGCGCCGTCGACTTCGCCGAGTCCCGCATGGAGCAGGAACTCGATCGGACCCTGTCCGACCCGCGCAGCCGGATCGGCGGCGCGGGGGACCGGGCCCGCCAGGAGGCCCGGGCCAAGCGCGACGAGCTGACCGCCCGGGCCCGCGAGGCCCTCGACCGCGACCTCGCCCAGCTCGCCGCCGAGGCCGATGTGGTGGAGCCCGCGCTGCCCGCCCCGTTCGCGGGCTGGGACAACCCCGTCTGGCACGCCTACCGCGTCCCGATGGAGACCCCGATGGCGCTGCGCATCGGCGACCTCCACCTGCCCGAGAACCCCGGCCTGCACATCCCGCTGCTGGTCCGGCTGCCGCTGGAGCGCGGCATCTGGATCGACAGCGGCCGTACGGCGTCCGAGGCCGCTGCCGTGCTGGACAGTGCCCGGCTGCGCGGCCTCGCCATGGAGAGCGCGGTCGCGCACGCGGCCAGGCTGCTGGCCGTCTACCCGGCCGACGAGTTCTCGGTCCATGCCATCGACCCCGCGGGCTCGGGGGCCGCAGCGCTCGCTCCCCTGGTCCGGTCCGGGGTGCTTGCCGGGCCGCCCGCCTCCGGAGCGGGAGGAGTGGCCACGGTCCTCGCCCATCTCACCCGGCGCGTCGACCTGGTGCAGATGGCGATCCGGGCCGGCGCCGCCGACTCGCTGCCGCCGGACGTGGACACGGGCGAGCAGCTGCTGATCGTCAACGACTTCCCGCACGGCTTCGACGACCGGGCCGTCACCCAGCTGCGCTACCTCGCCGACGAGGGGCCCTCGGTCGGCGTCCATCTGCTGATGGTCGCGGACCGGGAGGACGCCGGCGGGTACGGGCCGGTGCTCGACCCGCTGTGGCGCTCGCTGCTCCGGCTCACCCCGGTCGCCGACGACCACCTGGCCGATCCCTGGGTGGGGCACGCCTGGACGTACGAGCCGCCGCGGATCCCGCAGGGCAGCCGGGTCCTGGAACAGGTGCTCGCCAAGGTGGCCGCGGCCCGTCGGCCCCGGCGCTTCTGAGCCCCGGCGTACCGGCACCGAACCGAGCCGGGCGTACCGGCCCGCACCTGGGCCGGTACGCCCGGCATTGCTCTCATCACTCCTACCAGCGCTTTTGGTTGACCTTTACCCTCTTCTTTACCTTTCTTTGGCGTTTCCTGTACTGTTCTTTGGGCGGAGGGGAGTACTCCCATACGCGGTGTCCCCGTCAATACGGACCGTGACCGGTCCCGGGGCGCCGGCCCGTGGCGCGCAGCCCGTGCGCCCGGGTGGAAGAGACCTCCGGCAGCGACGACGCTGATCAGTAGCCGTAGCGAACTGCCGGAGGCGCAGTGGACGTTTCATGGACCCTCTGGGTGCTGACCATTCTCGGTCTGTCAGCCCTTATCGCCGTCGACTTCTTCATCGGGCGCAAGCCTCATGAAGTGACGACCAAGGAAGCCGGGATCTGGACGATCGTCTGGATCGCACTGGCCGTCCTCTTCGGGCTCGGTCTGCTGCTCTTCGGCGAGAGCCAGGCCGCAGGCGAGTTCTTCGCCGGCTTCATCACCGAGAAGTCGCTCAGTGTCGACAACCTGTTCGTCTTCGTCCTGATCATGGCGAAGTTCTCGGTTCCCTCGCACCTTCAGCAACGGGTGCTGCTGGTCGGTGTGCTGATCGCGCTGGTGCTGCGGGCGATCTTCATCGCCGCCGGTGCCGCCGTGATCGCCAACTTCTCGTGGGTCTTCTACATCTTCGGCGCGTTCCTGATCTACACCGCCTGGAAGCTCATCCAGGAGGCGCGGGCCGGTGAGGAAGAGGAGGAGTTCGAGGAGAACCGTCTGCTCAAGACGATCGAGCGCCGCTTCGGGGTGGCCGACCGCTACCACGGCACCAAGCTCTTCATCCGGAGCAACGGCAAGCGTGTCCTGACGCCGCTGATGGTCGTCATGCTCGCCATCGGCACCACCGACGTGCTGTTCGCCCTGGACTCCATCCCTGCGATCTTCGGTCTGACTCAGGACCCGTACATCGTCTTCACCGCCAACGCCTTCGCCCTGATGGGGCTTCGGCAGCTGTACTTCCTGATCGGCGGGCTGCTGAAGAAGCTGGTTCACCTCAGCTACGGGCTCTCGGCCATCCTCGGCTTCATCGGGGTGAAGCTGGTGCTTCACGCACTGCACGAGTCCGGGGTGAACGTCCCCGAGATCTCCATCCCGGTCTCGCTCGGCGTCATCTGCGGCGTGCTGGTGATCACCACGATCACCAGTCTCATGGCCGGCAGGAAGCAGGCCAGGGCGGAGTCGGCCGAGGACGCCGACGAGACCGCGGGCAAGGACGCCGGCGTAGGCGCCTGACCACTGCGACGGACGGAAACCGAAACCGGCCGGGGCGGGCAACGGATCGTTGCCCGCCCCGGCCGGTGCTCACCTCACCCGCGCGGACCCGCCCCGGCCGGTGTCACCAGCCGCGGGCGCGCCACTGCGGCAGCTGCGGACGCTCGTCGCCGAGCGTGGTGTCGTGGCCGTGGCCCGGGTAGACCCATGTCTCGTCGGGCAGCTGGTCGAAGAGCTTGGTCTCCACGTCGTGGAGCAGGCTCGCGAAGGCCTCGGGGTCCTTGTGCGTATTGCCGACCCCGCCAGGGAAGAGACAGTCCCCGGTGAACAGGTGCGGGGCACCGTGCGGGTCGTCGTAGACCAGTGCGATGGAGCCCGGGGTGTGACCCACGAGGTGACGGGCTGTCAGTGCGACCTTGCCCACCCGGACCGTGCCGCCGTCGTCGACGAGGACATCGGTCGGCACCGGGATGCCTTCGGCGTCGTACCGCCCGGCGTAGGTACGTGCTCCGGTGGTCGCCACCACCTCGGCCAGCGCCTGCCAGTGGTCGCCGTGCCGATGGGTGGTGACGACGGACGCGATGCCGTCGTCACCGATCAGCCGCAGCAGTGTGCCGGCTTCGGCGGCCGCGTCGATCAGGAGCTGTTCGCCGGTGGCCCGGCAGCGCAGCAGATACGCGTTGTTGTTCATCGGGCCGACGGCGACCTTGGAGATCATCAGATCCGTCAGCTCGTGCACGTCCGCACGCCCACCGACCTTGACCGCTCCGCTGTACGTCATGTCTCTCAGCCTATAGCGGGGGCAGTGCGGGAAGCGGGCCGCCTTCGACGGTCAGCGCCGCCCCGTCGCGGCGCCCGCTGAGCCAGCCGAGGAGTTCGGGGGCCTCGCCGCGGACAGTGACGGGACCACCCTCCGCGCCGCCTCCGGTCGTCCGGATCTGCCCCCGGCCGTCGTCCAGCCTCGTGGACACGACAGCGGGGTGCCCGTCGAACCGCTCGGCGAGGAACTCGATCTCCCGGGCGACGAACTCCTCCGACAGGTCCTCCAGCTCGTACCCGATCTCCAGGTCGACATGGTGCAGCTCGACCTCGACCCGGCGGCGGAAGGGGACCCGGGAGGCGGAGTCCGTGACGCCGTTGCGCAGGGTGACCGTGCGGGACCAGTCGGCCGTGGCCGCGGCGGCCGCGAAGCGGTCCGCGCTCCCGGACAGGTCGGCCAGCTGCTCGGCCGGTGGCCGGGGCGCGTCGCGCTCGATGTCGCGGTCGCGGGTTTCGCTGTCTGCGTACATGGGCCGGCCCTGGAGAACATTTGCGAGCGCGTCGGCGTTACGGGAGAGGTGCGCAAGGACATGACCCCGGCTCCAGCCGGGGAGTCGCGACGGCTCGGCCAGTGCGGCGGCGTCCAATTTTGCGGTGGCGCTGAGCAGCCGATCGGTTGCTTCACGTACGGCTTGCAGGTCGTGCGCATGATCAATCATGAGGCTGAGCCTAGCCTCGCCACTCATTCGGGTGAAGGAATCCGAGAGCGTCCGTAAATCGAATGTGCGTGCTATACGCTCGGAGTCGAAAGCTTCGTACATCGCTGTGGCGCCCCCCATACCCTGGGACAGGGGCTCAGTTCCCCCACTTCTCTCCAGAAAGGTGCGGACCGGCGTGGCCGACCGTCTCATCGTCCGTGGCGCTCGCGAGCACAACCTCAAGAACGTCTCGCTCGACCTCCCCCGCGACTCCCTGATCGTCTTCACCGGGCTCTCCGGGTCGGGCAAGTCGTCCCTCGCGTTCGACACGATCTTCGCCGAGGGCCAGCGGCGTTACGTGGAGTCCCTCTCCTCGTACGCCCGCCAGTTCCTCGGCCAGATGGACAAGCCGGACGTCGACTTCATCGAGGGCCTCTCGCCCGCCGTCTCCATCGACCAGAAGTCGACCTCGCGCAACCCGCGCTCGACGGTCGGCACCATCACCGAGGTCTATGACTACCTCCGGCTGCTCTTCGCCCGGATCGGCAAGCCGCACTGCCCGGAGTGCCGTCGGCCCATCTCGCGCCAGTCGCCGCAGGCGATCGTGGACAAGGTGCTCGGCCTGCCCGAGGGCAGCCGGTTCCAGGTGCTCTCGCCGCTGGTGCGTGAGCGCAAGGGCGAGTTCGTCGACCTCTTCGCCGATCTGCAGACCAAGGGCTACAGCAGGGCCCGGGTCGACGGCGAGACCATCCAGCTCTCCGAGCCGCCCAAGCTGAAGAAGCAGGAGAAGCACACCATCGAGGTGGTCATCGACCGTCTCACGGTGAAGGACAGCGCCAAGCGCCGGCTGACCGACTCGGTCGAGACCGCGCTCGGGCTCTCCGGAGGCATGGTCGTGCTCGACTTCGTCGACCTCCCCGAGGACGACCCCGAGCGTGAGCGGATGTACTCCGAGCACCTCTACTGCCCGTACGACGACCTCTCCTTCGAGGAGCTCGAACCGCGCTCCTTCTCCTTCAACTCGCCCTTCGGCGCCTGCCCCGACTGCACGGGCATCGGTACGCGGATGGAGGTCGACCCCGAGCTGATCGTCCCCGACGAGGAGAGGTCGCTCGACGCGGGCGCGATCCACCCCTGGTCGCACGGCCACACCAAGGAGTACTTCGGCCGTCAGATCAACGCGCTCGCCGACGCCCTCGGTTTCCGTACGGACATCCCCTGGGCCGGGCTGCCGCAGCGGGCCAGGAAGGCCCTGCTCCACGGTCACAAGATCCAGACCGAGGTCCGCTACCGCAACCGCTACGGCCGCGAGCGTGCGTACACCACACCCGCCTTCGAGGGCGCGGTGCAGTTCGTCAAGCGGCGGCACGCCGACGCCGAGAGCGACTCCAGCCGGGAGCGCTTCGAGGGCTACATGCGCGAGGTGCCCTGCCCGACCTGTGAGGGCACCCGGCTCAAGCCGATCGTCCTCGCGGTGACGGTGATGGAGAAGTCCATCGCCGAGGTCGCCGCGATGTCGATCAGCGAGTGCGCCGAGTTCCTCGGCCGGATGAAGCTCAATGCCCGCGACAAGAAGATCGCCGAGCGGGTGCTGAAGGAGGTCAACGAACGGCTGAGGTTCCTGGTCGACGTCGGCCTCGACTACCTCTCGCTCAACCGCGCGGCCGGCACCCTGTCCGGGGGCGAGGCCCAGCGCATCCGGCTCGCCACCCAGATCGGCTCGGGCCTGGTCGGCGTGCTGTACGTGCTGGACGAGCCGTCCATCGGCCTGCACCAGCGGGACAACCACCGGCTGATCGAGACCCTGGTCCGGCTCCGCGACATGGGCAACACGCTCATCGTCGTCGAGCACGACGAGGACACCATCAAGGTCGCCGACTGGGTCGTCGACATCGGCCCCGGCGCCGGTGAGCACGGCGGCAACGTGGTCCACTCCGGATCGCTCAAGGAGCTGCTGGCCAACGGCGAATCGATCACCGGTCAGTATCTGAACGGCGAGAAGTCGATCCCGATGCCCGACGTCCGGCGCCCCGTCGACCCGCAGCGCAGGCTCACGGTGCACGGCGCCCGGGAGAACAACCTCCAGGACATCGACGTCTCCTTCCCGCTCGGCCTGCTCACGGCCGTCACGGGCGTCTCGGGTTCGGGGAAGTCGACGCTGGTCAACGACATCCTCTACACCCACCTGGCGCGCGAGCTGAACGGCGCCAAGTCGGTCCCCGGCCGCCACACCCGGGTCGACGGCGACGACCTGGTCGACAAGGTGGTGCACGTCGACCAGTCGCCCATCGGCCGCACGCCCCGGTCCAACCCGGCCACGTACACCGGTGTCTTCGACCATGTCCGCAAGCTGTTCGCGGAGACGATGGAGGCGAAGGTGCGCGGCTATCTGCCGGGCCGTTTCTCCTTCAACGTCAAGGGCGGCCGCTGCGAGAACTGCTCCGGCGACGGCACCATCAAGATCGAGATGAACTTCCTGCCGGACGTGTACGTCCCGTGCGAGGTCTGCCACGGAGCGCGCTACAACCGGGAGACTCTGGAGGTCCACTACAAGGGCAAGTCGATCGCCGAGGTGCTGGACATGCCCATCGAGGAGGGCCTGGAGTTCTTCGAGGCCGTTCCGACGATCGCCCGCCACCTCCGTACGCTCAACGAGGTGGGCCTCGGATATGTGCGGCTCGGCCAGTCCGCGCCGACGCTCTCCGGTGGTGAGGCGCAGCGTGTGAAGCTCGCCAGCGAGCTTCAGAAGCGCTCCACCGGCCGCACGGTCTACGTCCTGGACGAGCCGACCACGGGTCTGCACTTCGAGGACATCAGCAAGCTCATCAAGGTGCTCTCCGGGCTGGTCGACAAGGGCAACTCAGTGATCGTCATCGAGCACAACCTCGATGTGATCAAGACCGCGGACTGGGTCATCGACATGGGCCCCGAAGGAGGCAGCGGCGGCGGACTGGTCATCGCCGAGGGCACTCCCGAGGAGGTCGCCGGTGTTCCGGCCAGCCACACCGGCAAGTTCCTCCAGGACATCCTGGACCCGGACCGGGTGAACGAGGCCGCGGTGCCCGCCGCCCGCAAGCCGGTGCGGAAGGTGGCCGTGAAGAAGGCAGTGGCCGCCAAGTCGACCCCGGCGAGGAAGACGGCCACGGTCAGGACGGGTGCGGGCCAGACCGCGAAGTCCGCCACGGCCAAGACCGCCAAGACGGCCGCGACGAAGAAGCCCGCGGCGAAGAAGGCGACCCGCGCGCGCAAGGCCTGACAACCGCGCGTCGCGGCGGCGGCTCCCGGACTCCCGGGGGCCGCCGCCCGCGTTCTGCCACCGCGGGCCGTTCAAGACCGACCGGCAATTTGGGGGGCGTGGGGGAAGGAGCGGGGCCGGGTGCGTGCGGCTGCGAGGCGGGTTGGGTCTCCCCTGCTCGAACGCGGCTGAGAGCTCGGGGAAGGAGCGTTGTCGATCGACGACGACGCGGCGGATGCGCGTGCCCGGCCCCGCGACGCCGCCCCCCAATGCCGGTCGGTCCAAGCCGCTGACCAGGAACAACCATTCTCGGGTGGCCCGGCCGCAGGGCCTTCGGTCTCCGCCGGTATCGTCAGTTCTGTCACCGATGGCACCGATGGCTCTGACGGCTCCGATGCCCGCGGCACTCCTGGTACCCGCGGCGCTTCGGCCGCGCTCGGTGCACATCCACCCCTTCGACCAGTGGAGACCGCATGTCCGGCCAGCCCGCCGCCCGCCGTACCGTGCTGAAGGGTGCCGCTCTCGCCGGCGCCGCCGGGCTGGGAGTGGCCGCCTGCTCGACCGAATCGAAGCTCGGCCACGCCCAGACGCCGACGCCGACCGCCCCCGTCGCGCTCGGCGCGCCGGACGAGGTCCCGGTCGGCGGATCCAAGCTCTACCGCAACGAGCGGGTCATCGTGAACTGCCCGGCCAAGGGCCAGTACAAGGCGTTCAGCGCCCAGTGCACCCACGCGGGCTGCCTGCTGGACAAGGTCGAGGACAACGTGGGGACGTGCCCCTGCCACGGCAGCTACTTCGACACCACGACCGGCAAGGCGATGCGTGGTCCGGCGACCGCGCCGCTGCCCTCGGTCCCGGTCAGGGTCGAGGGCGGAAAGCTGGTCGCGGGCCCCGACGCCTGACACGGCCAGGGCCCGACGCCTGACGGCACTGGGGCCCGAACGCCTGACGCGGGCCGGGGGCCGGTTCACTCCCAGTCCCGGTCGATGCCGACCAGACCGGGCCGTACCCCCTGTTCCACCAGGTGAACGGTCCGGTGCCTGCCGGTCAGCGTGAGATCCGTACGGGCGCCGCGCGGCGCCCCCGCCGAGACCTGGGCGAAGCGTCGGCACCGCACCGGCAGCGCGGGGCGGCCTCCGGCAACACCATCGCCAGGTCGGCGGCGGCACCGCGCACCGAGGGCGCCGCCGTGCCCGTACACACCCTCGATCCGGACTTCGTGGCCGGGAAGCCGGGGGCGCCCGTCGCAAGGCTGGACCACCTCGCCACCACGGCCGTCGCCCCGGACGGCCGGAAGGCGTCGCTGTGGACCCTTCCGAAGGAAGGGAAGGACAGCGGCCGGCAGGTGGTGAACATCGCCACCGGCGACGACGAGACGCGGTACGCCACCGCGGGCGCCCGGAAGCTGCCCGGCGGGACGGTGTTCCGCGAGCCGCAGGTGGACGCCTGGTACGTCCGGAAGGGAAGCGGCACCCACTGATCCGTGCTCCGGGGCGCGTTCCCGCGATCCGCGTCCCGGAGCACGGCACCACTTCCGGTCCGGCCGCGCTGTCACTGCCCGCAAGTAGGGTGGGACGCATGGCAGACCCCTCCAGCTACCGCCCCAAGCCGGGACAGATCCCCGACTCCCCGGGGGTCTACAGATTCCGCGACGAACACCGCCGGGTGATCTACGTCGGAAAGGCCAAGAACCTGCGCCAGCGCCTGGCCAACTACTTCCAGGACCTGGCCGCGCTCCACCCGCGTACGCGCACGATGGTCACCACGGCCGCCTCGGTGGAATGGACGGTCGTCTCCACGGAGGTCGAGGCCCTTCAGCTGGAGTACTCCTGGATCAAGGAGTTCGACCCGCGGTTCAACGTCAAGTACCGCGACGACAAGAGCTATCCGTATCTCGCGGTCACGCTCAACGAGGAGTTCCCGCGCGTCCAGGTCATGCGCGGAGCCAAGAAGAAGGGCGTGCGCTACTTCGGTCCGTACGGTCACGCCTGGGCGATCCGCGAAACGGTCGACCTGATGCTCCGGGTCTTCCCGGTGCGTACGTGCTCCGCCGGAGTCTTCAAGAACGCCGCCAGGACCGGCCGTCCGTGCCTCCTCGGCTACATCGGCAAGTGCTCGGCCCCCTGCGTCGGCCGCGTCACCCCCGAGGAACACCGCGAACTGGCCGACGACTTCTGCGACTTCATGGCAGGCCGGACCGGTACGTACATCCGCCGTCTGGAGAAGGACATGATGGCGGCGGCCGAGGAGATGGAGTACGAGCGGGCGGCCCGGCTCCGCGACGACGTGGAGGCCCTCAAGAGGGCCATGGAGAAGAGCGCCGTCGTGCTGGCCGACGCCACCGACGCCGACCTGATCGCGGTCGCCGAGGACGAGCTCGAAGCCGCCGTCCAGATCTTCCACGTACGCGGCGGCCGGGTGCGCGGCCAGCGCGGCTGGGTCACCGACAAGGTCGAGAACGTCGACACCTCCCGCCTCGTCGAGCACGCCCTTCAGCAGCTGTACGGCGAGGAGGCGGGCGATGCCGTCCCCAAGGAAGTCCTCGTCCCGGCCCTGCCCGAGGACCCGGACGCGGTCTCCCAGTGGCTCGCCGGCCGCCGCGGCTCCCAGGTCAGCCTGCGCATCCCGCAGCGCGGCGACAAGAAGGACCTGATGGCGACGGTCCAGCGCAACGCCCAGCAGGCCCTGGGGCTGCACAAGACCAAGCGCGCCTCCGACCTGACCACCCGCTCCCGCGCCCTGGAGGAGGTCGCCGAGGCGCTCGGCCTCGACACCGCCCCGCTGCGCATCGAGTGCTTCGACATATCCCACCTCCAGGGCGACGACGTGGTCGCCTCCATGGTGGTGTTCGAGGACGGGCTCGCCCGCAAGAGCGAGTACCGCCGCTTCCAGATCAAGGGCTTCGAGGGCCAGGACGACGTCCGGTCGATGCATGAGGTGATCGGCCGCCGTTTCAGGAGGTACCTCCAGGACAAGGAACGCACGGGGGAGTGGGAGGAGCCCCCCGCCCCGGCCGGGCCGGTCCCGGACACCACATCCGATCCGGATTCCGCCGCCGGTCCGGACACCACACCCGGCCCGGATTCCGCTGCCGGTCCGGACGCCGAGCCGCGCGAGGACGACGGGCGTCCCAAGCGGTTCGCCTATCCGCCGCAGCTCGTCGTGGTCGACGGCGGCCAGCCGCAGGTCGCCGCCGCCAAGCGGGCCCTCGACGAGCTGGGGATCGACGACATCGCCGTCTGCGGCCTCGCCAAGCGCCTCGAAGAGGTATGGCTGCCCGATGACGACGACCCCGTCGTCCTGCCCCGCTCCAGCGAGGGCCTCTATCTCCTGCAGCGGGTCCGTGACGAGGCCCACCGCTTCGCGATCACGTATCAGCGCGCCAAGCGGGCCAAACGCATCCGCTCCAGCCCGCTGGACGCCGTCGCCGGCCTCGGCGAGACCCGGAAACAGGCGTTGATCAAGCATTTCGGCTCCGTGAAAAAGCTGAAGCAGGCGACAATCGACGAGATCTGCGAGGTTCCGGGGATAGGCCGCAGAACGGCGGAATCAGTGGCTGTCGCCCTCGCCTCGGCCGCCCCGGCCACGCCCGCCGTGAACACGGCGACAGGAGAGATCATTGAAGAGGACGACGGGGGCAGCACGACATGACCGAGCGTGAGAACGAACACGCAGCCGAGCGGGCGCAAGAAGCCGAGCACGACGGCACCGACCGAACAGACGGAGCAGGACACGTGAGTACGGGCACCACGATCGAGACGGGTGACGGGAGCGCGACCATCCCCGAGCTGGTGATCATCTCGGGGATGTCGGGCGCCGGGCGCAGCACGGCTGCCAAGTGTCTGGAGGACCTCGGCTGGTTCGTCGTCGACAACCTTCCGCCCGCCCTGATCCCCACCATGGTCGAGCTCGGCGCCCGCTCGCAGGGCAACGTGGCGCGGATCGCCGTCGTCGTCGACGTCCGCGGGCGCCGCTTCTTCGACAACCTCCGCGAATCCCTCGCCGACCTGGAGGCCAAGCACGTCACCCGGCGGATCGTCTTCCTGGAGTCCTCCGACGACGCCCTCGTCCGCCGCTTCGAATCGGTCCGCCGCCCGCACCCCCTCCAGGGCGACGGCCGGATCGTCGACGGCATCGCCGCCGAGCGCGATCTGCTGCGCGAGCTGCGCGGCGACGCCGACCTGGTGATCGACACCTCCAGCCTCAACGTCCACGAACTGCGCGCCAAGATGGACGCCCAGTTCGCCGGCGACGAGGAGCCGGAGCTGCGCGCCACGGTCATGTCGTTCGGCTTCAAGTACGGCCTGCCGGTCGACGCCGACCTGGTGGTCGACTGCCGCTTCCTGCCCAACCCGCACTGGGTCCCCGAGCTGCGCCCGTTCACCGGGCTCAACGAGGAGGTCTCCGCCTACGTCTTCGACCAGCCCGGCGCCAAGGAATTCCTCAACCAGTACACGGAGCTGCTCCAGCTCATCGCCGCCGGGTACCGCCGCGAGGGCAAGCGCTATGTGACCATCGCCGTCGGCTGCACCGGCGGCAAGCACCGTTCGGTCGCCATGTCCGAGAAGCTGGCGGCCCGGCTCGCGACCGAAGGCATCGAGACCGTCCTCGTCCACCGGGACATGGGGCGCGAGTGACCAGCCGCAATCTGCGCCTGCGGCGGCTGCGCAGAGCCGCCTCCGCGCTGCCCGGCCGCAAGCGCGGCGCACAGCCCAAGGTCGTCGCCCTCGGCGGCGGCATGGGGCTGTCCGCGTCGCTCGCGTCGCTCCGCCGGATCACCGGCGATCTCACCGCCGTGGTCACCGTCGCCGACGACGGCGGCTCCAGCGGCCGGCTCCGCGAGGAGCTCGGCGTACTGCCGCCCGGCGATCTGCGCAAGGCGCTCGCCGCCCTGTGCGGCGACGACGACTGGGGCCAGACCTGGGCCCGGGTGATCCAGCACCGCTTCCAGTCCAAGGGCGATCTGCACGAGCACGCGGTCGGTAATCTGCTGATCGTCGCCCTCTGGGAGCAGCTCGGCGACCACGTCCAGGCACTCGACCTGGTCGGCAGGCTCCTCGGGGCGCACGGCCGGGTGCTGCCCATGTCCGCCGTGCCGCTGGAGCTCCAGGCCCTGGTCCGGGGGCACGACCCGGCCCGCCCGGACGACGTGGACACCGTGCGCGGACAGGCCACCGTGGCGCTCACCCCCGGCGAGGTGCAGTCCGTGCACCTCGTCCCGCACGACCCGCCGGCCGTCCCCGAGGCCGTCGCCGCGGTGCTCGACGCCGACTGGGTGGTGCTCGGCCCGGGGTCCTGGTTCTCCTCCGTGATCCCGCATCTGCTCGTCCCCGAACTGCTCGACGCGCTCGTCGAGACCAAGGCCCGCAAGGTCCTTTCGCTCAACCTCGCACCGCAACCCGGTGAAACTGATGGCTTCTCCCCGCAGCGTCATTTGGAGGTTTTGGGACGACACGCCCCTAAACTCGCCCTGGACGTGGTGCTGGCCGACGAAGCCGCTGTGCCCGATCGTGAGTCCCTCGCCGATGCCGCCAAGCGGCTCGGCGCCGCGGTCGAGCTGGCGCCGGTGGCCTCACCCGACGGCGTTCCGATCCATGATCCGGAGCTGTTGGCCGCCGCGTACGACCGTATTTTTCGGATGCATGGAAGGATCGGCCCATGGCGATGACGCCCGCGGTGAAGGACGAAATCTCTCGGCTTCCCGTGACCCGGACCTGCTGCAGGAAGGCAGAAGTCTCGGCGATTCTTCGGTTTGCGGGTGGTCTGCACCTGGTGAGCGGCCGGATCGTGATCGAGGCCGAGCTGGACACCGGGAACGCGGCGCGCCGGCTGAAGCGGGACATTCTCGAAATCTTCGGGCACAGCTCGGAGCTGATCGTGATGGCGCCCGGAGGTCTGCGGCGCGGCTCGCGCTTTGTCGTGCGGGTGGTGGCGGGCGGCGACCAGCTGGCCCGCCAGACCGGTCTGGTGGACGGCCGCGGCCGCCCCATCCGCGGGCTGCCCCCGCAGGTGGTCTCGGGGGCGACCTGTGACGCCGAGGCTGCCTGGCGCGGGGCCTTCCTGGCCCATGGCTCGCTCACCGAGCCGGGCCGCTCCTCCTCGCTGGAGGTGACCTGCCCGGGCCCGGAGGCGGCGCTCGCGCTGGTCGGCGCGGCCCGCAGGCTCTCCATCGCGGCCAAGGCCCGCGAGGTGCGCGGGGTGGACCGGGTCGTCGTCCGCGACGGCGACGCGATCGGCGCGCTGCTCACCCGGCTCGGCGCCCATGACGCGGTGCTGGCCTGGGAGGAGCGGCGGATGCGCCGCGAGGTCCGCGCCACGGCCAACCGGCTCGCCAACTTCGACGACGCCAACCTGCGCCGTTCGGCGCGGGCCGCGGTCGCCGCGGGCGCCCGGGTGGGGCGCGCGCTGGAGATCCTGGGCGAGGAGGTGCCCGAGCACCTCGCGGCTGCCGGGCGGCTGCGCATGGAGCACAAGCAGGCGTCCCTGGAGGAGCTGGGCGCGCTCGCCGACCCGCCGCTGACCAAGGACGCGGTCGCCGGCCGGATCCGCCGGCTGCTGGCGATGGCCGACAAGAGGGCCCAGGACCTGGGTATCCCGGGCACCGAATCCACCCTCAGCGAGGAGCTCGCCGACGGCCTGGTGGGCTGACCCGCGGCGGACGCGAAACCGGCCGGATCCGGGACGCGCGGAGCTCCCCGGGGATGCTGACGCAGCGTAATTGTCGCAGCGTGTGCGGCCAAAAGTCGGAGGCCCGTACTCCTTGTGGGGGTACGGGCCTCCGGCGTTCCTGCGGCCCCGCTCGATGTCACCCCGGCGCTCTCGGAGAGGTAGGGTCGGAGGCGGTCGGGGACATCTCACACAACTCGCCGGGGTGAAAACCTCGCGTATCCAATGAGGAGATCGGTTCGTGACGATCCGCGTAGGCATCAATGGCTTTGGCCGCATCGGGCGTAACTACTTCCGCGCGCTGCTGGAGCAAGGTGCGGACATCGAGATCGTGGCTGTCAACGACCTGGGTGACACCGCGACCACGGCCCACCTGCTGAAGTACGACACCATCCTGGGTCGTCTGAAGGCAGAGGTCAGCCACACCGCCGACACCATCACCGTCGATGGTCACACGATCAAGGTTCTCTCCGAGCGCAACCCGGCCGACATCCCCTGGGGCGAGCTGGGCGTCGACATCGTCATCGAGTCGACCGGCATCTTCACGAAGAAGGCCGACGCCGAGAAGCACATCGCGGGCGGCGCCAAGAAGGTCCTCGTCTCGGCTCCGGCCAAGGGCGAGGACATCACCATCGTGATGGGCGTCAACCAGGACAAGTACGACGCGGCCAACCACCACGTCATCTCCAACGCGTCCTGCACGACCAACTGTGTCGCACCGATGGCCAAGGTTCTGGACGAGAACTTCGGCATCGTCAAGGGCCTCATGACGACGGTCCACGCGTACACCAACGACCAGCGCATCCTGGACTTCCCGCACTCGGACCTGCGTCGCGCCCGCGCCGCCGCCGAGAACATCATCCCGACCACCACCGGTGCCGCCAAGGCCACCGCCCTGGTGCTCCCGCAGCTGAAGGGCAAGCTGGACGGCATCGCCATGCGCGTCCCGGTCCCGACCGGCTCGGCCACCGACCTGGTCGTCGAGCTCCAGCGCGAGGTCACCAAGGACGAGGTCAACGCCGCGTTCAAGAAGGCTGCGGACGACGGCGACCTCAAGGGCATCCTCCACTACACCGAGGACCCGATCGTGTCCTCGGACATCGTCAGCGACCCGGCCTCCTGCACCTTCGACTCCTCGCTGACCATGGTTCAGGAGGGCAAGTCGGTGAAGATCCTCGGCTGGTACGACAACGAGTGGGGTTACTCCAACCGCCTCGTCGACCTGACCGTCTTCGTCGGCAGCCAGCTCTGACCGTCGAACCGGCAGGCATCCAGATGTGAGCACGGGGCTCGAACAGCGCAATGCCGCGCTGTTCGGGCCCCGTTGCATGCTCTCCCGCCCTCCAAGGAGTCCAGCAAGATGAAAACGATTGACGAACTGATCGCCGAAGGGGTCAACGGAAAGCGCGTATTCGTCCGCGCCGACCTCAACGTGCCGCTGAGCGGCACCACCATCACCGACGACGGCCGTATCCGCGCCGTCCAGCCGACCGTGGGGAAGCTCGTCGCGGCCGGCGCGCGAGTCGTCGTCGCCTCGCACCTGGGCCGCCCCAAGGGCGCCCCGGACCCGGCCTTCTCGCTGGCGCCCGCCGCCGCCCGCCTCGGTGAGCTCATCGGCGCCGACGTGGCCTTCGCGACCGACACGGTCGGCGAGTCCGCCCGCGCCACGGTCGCCGCGCTCGGGGACGGCGAGGTCGCCGTCCTGGAGAACCTCCGCTTCAACCCCGGTGAGACGTCCAAGGACGACGCCGAACGCGGCGCGTTCGCCGACCGGCTGGCCGAGCTCGCCGACCTGTACGTGGGCGACGGCTTCGGAGCCGTGCACCGCAAGCACGCCTCGGTCTTCGACCTCCCGGCCCGGCTGCCGCACGCCGCCGGTGACCTCATCGCCACCGAGGTCGGCGTCCTGAAGAAGCTCACCGAGAACGTCGAGCGTCCCTACGCCGTGGTGCTCGGCGGCTCCAAGGTCTCCGACAAGCTCGGCGTCATCGACCATCTGCTGGAGCGCGCCGACCGCATCCTGATCGGCGGCGGCATGGCGTACACCTTCCTCAGGGCCCAGGGCCACGAGGTCGGCAGCTCGCTCCTCCAGGAGGACCAGATCCCGGCGGTGTTGGAGTACCTCAAGCGGGCCGAGGACAAGGGCGTGGAGTTCGTGCTCCCCGTCGACGTGGTGGTCTCCGAGCAGTTCCCGGATCTCAAGGCCAAGGCCCCGACCGAGCACCGCACCGTGCCCGCGGACGCCATGCCGGCCGGGTTCATGGGCCTGGACAACGGCCCCGGGACCAACGCGCTGTACGCATCGAAGCTCGCCGACGCGGCCACCGTCTTCTGGAACGGCCCGATGGGCGTCTTCGAGCACCCCGACTACGCCGAGGGCACCCGGGCCGTTGCCCAGGCCCTCGTCGACTCCTCGGGCTTCAGCGTCGTCGGCGGTGGCGACTCCGCCGCGGCCGTCCGCACCCTGGGCTTCGACGAGAATGCATTCGGACACATCTCGACCGGTGGCGGTGCCAGCCTCGAATACCTTGAGGGCAAGACGCTTCCCGGCCTCGCCGCACTGGAGGACTGACCTTTCATGACCACGCGCACCCCGCTGATGGCGGGCAATTGGAAGATGAACCTCAACCACCTCGAGGCCATCGCACACACCCAGAAGCTCGGCTTCGCGCTGACCGACAAGGACTACGACGTCGTCGAGGTCGCCGTCCTGACGCCCTTCACCGACCTGCGCTCCGTGCAGACCCTGATCGAGGGCGACAAGCTCAAGATCAAGTACGGCGCCCAGGACATCTCGGCGCACGACTCCGGCGCGTACACCGGTGAGATCTCCGGCCCGATGCTCGCCAAGCTGCGGTGCACCTACGTCGCCGTCGGCCACAGCGAGCGCCGGCAGTACCACGGCGAGACCGACGAGATCTGCAACGCCAAGGTGAAGGCCGCGTACAAGCACGGCCTGACCCCGATCCTCTGCGTCGGCGAGGGCCTGGACGTCCGCAAGGCCGGTGACCAGGTCTCCTACACCTTGGCACAGCTCGACGGCGGTCTGAAGGACGTACCGGCCGAGCAGGCCGAGTCCGTCGTGATCGCGTACGAGCCGGTCTGGGCCATCGGCACCGGTGAGGTCGCCACCCCCGAGGACGCGCAGGAAGTCTGCGGTGCGATCCGCCGCCGGCTGGCCGAGCTGTACTCGCAGGAGCTGGCCGACGCCGTCCGCATCCAGTACGGCGGCTCGGTGAAGTCGGGCAATGTCGCCGCGATCATGGCGCAGCCCGACGTGGACGGAGCGCTGGTCGGCGGTGCCGCGCTGGACGCCGACGAGTTCGTCAAGATCGTCCGCTTCCGCGACCAGTGAGTATGCGGTAGCGCGGATCCGTCGTACCCTTGCGGGGGCCGTGGAGGGTAGCCTCACGGCCCCCGTCGTTCGCAGATGCAGTCCAGAGGAATTCCGGAAAGTAGGGACCAGCCGTGGTTTTGGCGTTCGAGATCGCCCTGATCGTCTTCAGCCTGCTGCTGATGCTGCTGGTGCTGATGCACAAGGGAAAGGGCGGCGGCCTCTCCGACATGTTCGGCGGCGGCATGCAGTCGTCGGTCGGCGGTTCCTCGGTCGCGGAGCGGAACCTCGACCGGATCACCGTGTTCGTCGGTCTGGGATGGCTCGCGTGCATTGTTGTGCTTGGTCTGCTGATCAAGCTGGACAGCTGACCCGTCGTACGCGATTCCCGGTGACGGTGTAACTCCTTTCACTGGACGCGCGTTGGGCCTTACGTAGACTGGGGCATCTTCGAGCACCATCACGCAGGGAGTTACGACCGTGGCAAGTGGCAACGCGATCCGGGGAAGCCGGGTCGGAGCGGGGCCGATGGGGGAGGCCGAGCGTGGCGAGTCCGCGCCGCGCCTCCGCATCTCCTTCTGGTGCTCGAACGGGCACGAGACGCAGCCGAGCTTCGCCAGTGACGCGCAGGTACCGGAGACTTGGGACTGCCCGCGCTGCGGCTTCCCGGCCGGACAGGACCGGGACAGCCCGCCGGACCCGCCGCGCACCGAGCCGTACAAGACGCACCTCGCATACGTGCGCGAGCGGCGCAGCGACGCGGACGGCGAGGCCATCCTTGCCGAGGCCCTGGCGAAACTCCGGGGCGAGATCTAGAAGTTCACCGGCCGGGCACCCACAAGGTGCCCGGCCGGACCGCTTCAGAGCCTTTCCGGCCCTGAACCGCAGGACAGGCCCTGGCCGTGCCGCTGGTCTCCATTGCCTTGTCGGCCCCTCCGATCAATTAGGTTGGAGGTGCAGCGGGGCATCTGCAAGCACGAGAAGAATTGGGCTGATACCCGGGATGAATACACGAAGCCGCACCAGGCTCAACCAGACGCCCGAGTGGACCGCTCTGGGCAAGCACCGCGAGCAGTTCGGAACGACGCATCTGCGCCGGCTCTTCGCGGACGATCCGCAGCGCGGCACCGGATACACCCTGACGGTCGGCGATCTCTACGTCGACTACTCCAAGCACCTGGTCACCGACGAGACGCTGCGGCTGCTGCGCGAGCTCGCCGCGGCCACCGGGGTGGCCGGGCTGAGGGACGCGATGTTCCGCGGCGAGAAGATCAACACCACCGAGGACCGTGCCGTTCTGCACACCGCGCTGCGTGCCCCGCGCGACGCGGTGATCGAGGTCGACGGCGAGAACGTGGTGCCGGGTGTGCACGCAGTGCTCGACCGGATGGCGGCGTTCTCCGACCGCATCAGGTCGGGGGAGTGGACCGGTCACACCGGCAAGCGCATCAAGAACGTCGTCAACATCGGCATCGGCGGCTCCGATCTCGGCCCCGCCATGGCGTACGAGGTGCTGCGCTCCTTCACGGACCGCGAGTTGACCGTCCGCTTCGTGTCGAACGTCGACGGCGCCGACCTCCACGAGGCGGTGCGCGACCTCGACCCGGCCGAGACACTCTTCGTCATCGCGTCGAAGACGTTCACCACGATCGAGACGATCACCAACGCCACCTCCGCCCGCAACTGGCTGCTGACCGGTCTGAACGCCGGTCAGGACGCGGTCGCCAAGCACTTCGTGGCGCTGTCCACGAACGCCGGCAAGGTCGCGGAGTTCGGCATCGACACCGCCAACATGTTCGAGTTCTGGGACTGGGTCGGCGGCCGTTACTCCTACGACTCCGCCATCGGCCTCTCACTGATGATCGCCATCGGCCCGGAGCGGTTCCGCGAGATGCTCGACGGCTTCCACCTGGTCGACGAGCACTTCCGCACCGCCCCCGCCGAGTCCAACGTCCCCCTGCTGATGGGCCTGTTGGGCGTCTGGTACGGCGCGTTCTTCGACGCCCAGTCGCACGCCGTGCTGCCGTACAGCCACTATCTGTCCAAGTTCACCGCTTACTTGCAGCAGCTGGACATGGAGTCCAACGGCAAGTCCGTGGACCGGCACGGCGATCCGGTCGACTGGCAGACCGGGCCGGTCGTCTGGGGCACCCCCGGCACCAACGGACAGCACGCCTACTACCAGTTGATCCACCAGGGCACCAAGGTCATCCCGGCCGACTTCATCGGCTTCGCCGAGCCGGTCGCCGACCTGCTGCCCGGCCTGGTCGCCCAGCACGATCTGCTGATGGCCAACTTCTTCGCCCAGACCCAGGCGCTTGCCTTCGGCAAGACGCCGGAGGAGGTCCGTGCCGAGGGTGTCGCCGAGGAACTGGTGCCGCACAAGACCTTCCGGGGCAACCACCCGACGACGACGATCCTCGCCGACCGGCTCACCCCGTCCGTGCTCGGCCAGCTGATCGCGCTGTACGAGCACAAGGTCTTCGTCCAGGGCGCCGTCTGGAACATCGACTCCTTCGACCAGTGGGGCGTCGAACTCGGCAAGGTCCTCGCCAAGAAGATCGAGCCGGTACTCACCGAGGGCAAGGGGGGCGAGCAACTGGACAGCTCGACCGCCGCGCTCGTCGAGGCGTACCGCGCCCGCCGGGGGCGCTGAGCCGATGACCACGGGGGAGGGGACGGTGCGGCTGCGGCCGCCGAACAACACGCTGGATCCGAGGGCCGTGGGGTGGTGGCGGGCCCAGTGGCTGCTGCTGACCGCCGCCCCCGTGGTCGTCCTGGCCGTGCTGGGTTTGCTCATCGGTTCCGCCCGGTTCTGGTTGCTGCTGCCCGCCGCGGTCCTCACGGCCCTCGGCGCCGGCTGCGCCGCCCTCCTCCCCGCGTGGTGGTTCCGCACCCACCGCTGGGAGGTCACCGACGAAGCGGTGTACGTCAGGACCGGGGTCCTCCGGCAGGAGTGGCGGATCGCTCCGATGTCCCGGATCCAGACCGTGGACACCGTGCGCGGACCGCTCGAACAGCTCTTCCGGCTCGCCACGGTCACCGTCACCACCGCCTCGGCCAAGGGCGCGCTGCGGATCGAGGGGCTCGACCACGAAACGGCGGCAGGGCTGGCCGAGCGGCTCACCCGGATGACCCAGGACACCCCAGGGGACGCCACATGAGCTCCGAGGCGGCGCTCTCCCCCTCCCCGGACGCCGGGGACGGCCGGAGCCCGTCCCAGGAGCCCGGCAGAGTCACCGTCGCCGACTGGCGGCGGCTGGACCGGCGTACGGTCCTCCTCAGCGCACTCGTCACGGCCGGAGTGGTGGCCGGTGCGGCCGTGCCGACCACGCTCGGCCTGTCCGGGTGGGTCGGCCTCGGGCCCGCGGTCGCCTGGGCCGTCGCCGGCTCGATCCTGCTGATCGGCTCCGCGGCGGTCGGCGACCACGTTCGGTGGCGCCGCACCCGCTACCGCATCGGCGCCGACCGGGTCGAGCTCCACACCGGGCTGTTCCTGGTCAAGAAGCGCTCACTGGCCCGCGAACGCATCCGCAGCGTCGACGTCACCGCCCATCCGCTGCAACGGGTGCTCGGCCTGGTCACCGTCCGCATCGGCACCGGCGAGCACTCCGGCAACGACTCCACCCTGGAACTCGACCCGGTCACCCGGACCGAGGGCGAACGGCTCCGCCACGCACTGCTGGCACGCGCGGCCGCCGACGCCCCGGGCACCCACCGCGAGGGCGAACTCGCCGCCCTCGATCCGCGCTGGATCCGCTACGCACCGGTCTCCTTCGTCGCCCCCGCGCTCGGCGGTGCGGCGGTCGGCGCGGTGATGCAGGTCAGCGACTGGTTCGGGGCGCAGGGGAAGGTGATCGAGTGGGTCGGCGACCGCTTCCGGGACACCTCGCTGCTCACCATGATCGTGATTCTCGTCGTCGCCGCGGCGCTCGCCGGTGTTGCCGGCGCGCTCGGACTGTGGGTCGAGATGTGGTGGAACTACCGGCTGGAGCGCGAGCCCGGTGGCACCCTGCGCATCCGGCGCGGACTGCTGACCTCCCGCTCCGTCTCCATCGAGGAACGCCGGCTGCGCGGGGTCGACCTCGTCGAACCCCTCGGCATCCGGACCTTCGGCGCGGCCCGGCTCGACGCGATCACCACCGGACTCGCCAAGGACGACGAGGAGCAGCACGGCGACCACAACACCCTGCTGCCCGCCGCGCCCAGGTCCGTCGCCGACGCGGTGGCCGCCGACGTCCTGCGCGAGACCACGTCCCCGACCGGCGCCCGGCTGACCGTGCACCCCTCCGCGGCCCGTGGCCGCAGGCTGCGCAGGGCGCTCCAGGTCGTCGCGGCCCCGGTGCTGGTCCTGGCTGTCCTCGGCGTGCTGCTGACATCTGTACTGCTCTGGATCGCGCTCGCCTGCGCCGTCGTGGGCTCGGCGGCCGGGGTGTTCCTGGCCCGGGACGCGTACCGCGGGCTGGGGCACACCATCAGCGGCGACTACCTGGTGGTGAGGTCCGGCAGCATCAGGCGCTCGACCGCCGCGCTGGAGCGGGCCGGAGTCATCGGCTGGACGGTCCGGCAGACCTGCTTCCAGCGGCGGGCCGGGGTGCTGAGCGTCACCGCGACGACGGCCGCCGGAGCGGGCGCGTACACGGCGTACGACACGGATGTGAGCGAGGGCCTCCGGTTCGCCTCCGAGGCTGTGCCCGGCCTGCTGGAACCCTTCCTGGAGCGTGTCCCGCCGCCCACCGGCTGACCCCTCTCAGCCGTGCGTGGTGTCGATGACGCGGAACCGATTGCCCCGGGGCCCGGGGCGGCCGGCCGGGTACAGTTCCCGGTCGGCCCCCACCGCCCCGAGCGCGATCAGCGGGTCCCGCCCCCTCGGCGCACTGCCCCGCGGCGTACAGACCGAGGTGGACCCGGGGGACCTCCTGCACCGGCGTACCGCTGCGCACCGGGGCCGCCCCGGCGCCGGGCTCCTCGGCCGGGACCGGCACCACCCGGTCGTCCTGCGCCGGCTCACGCTCCGCACGGCCGGGCGCGCCTTCAAGAACTCCGCCGCACGCCGTACGCACCTGTCGCCACGGTCCCGATGCGCACCATGGGCCGAGTCCTGCACGCTGCCCACGCAACGGGCCCGGCCGCTCCGAGGAGCGAACCGGGCCCGTGCGCAACTGTACTGACGATCCCTCAGGGAGAGGCCGGCGGATACAGCGCGCGCGGCAGCCGGGAGGCCGCCGCCGCGTCCATCAGCCACAGGGTGCGGCTGCGGCCGTACGCACCGGCAGCCGGGGCCTGGATCTCCCCGGCGCCCGAGAGTGCGATCTCCGCGGCCTCCGCCTTGTCCTCGCCCGCGGCGAGCAGCCACACCTCGCGCGCCGCCCGGATCGCGGGCAGCGTGAGCGAGACGCGGGTGGGCGGCGGCTTGGGGGCGCCGTGCA
Source organism: Streptomyces sp. NPDC001880 (assembly GCF_053594575.1). NCBI lineage: Bacteria > Bacillati > Actinomycetota > Actinomycetes > Kitasatosporales > Streptomycetaceae > Streptomyces > Streptomyces sp. NPDC001880. The sequence goes on along the minus strand of NZ_JBSFET010000001.1, from coordinate 114,140 downwards.
CACCGACGACGGTGCGCTCGGTCTCCCGTACCGCGGGCAGCTCCGGGAAGAGCGACGCGACATGAGTGTCCGGGCCGACGCCCAGCATCAGCACATCGAACGTCGGCACCGGGCCGTGGTCCTCGGGACCGGCCGCGGCGGCCAGCTCCTCGGCGTACGAGGCCGCCGCCGCGTCGGCGTCATTGCCGAACGGGCCGTCCGAAGCGGGCATCGCGTGCACCCGGGACGGGGTCAGCGGCACCGAGTCCAGCAGGGCCTCGCGGGCCTGCGTGACATTGCGCTCCGGATCGCCCTCCGGCAGGAACCGCTCGTCGCCCCACCACAGATCGAGCCGCGACCAGTCGATCGCGTCCCTGGCGGGCGCACCGGCGAGCGCGGCCAGCAGGCCGTTGCCGTTGCGCCCGCCGGTGAGCACCACCGAGGCGTAACCGCGTGCAGCCTGGGCGTCCACGACCCTCGTGATCAGCCGGGCCGCGGCGGCCTGCGCCATCAGCTCCTTGTCGCGGTGCACGACGAGTTGAGGGGTACTCACTTCGACGCCGCCTTCTTGGCCGCGGTCTTCTTCGCGGCGGCCGGGGCGGTGGCCGCCGCGGGCTCGGCCGGCTTCGGCTGGGCCGGTCCGCCGAGCTGTGCCACGCCGAACTTCACCGTCGCCCCGTAGGTGTTGTCCGGGTCCAGACGGCGCAGCTCCTCGGCGAGCAGCTCGGCGGTGTCCCGTCGCTTGAGCGCCACGGCACGGTCCGGCTGGCCATGCATCGAGAGCGTGGCCAGCGAACCGTCGGGACGGTCCAGGACGATGACGCCGTTCTTGGTCTCCATCCGCACGGCCGTCAGACCGGGACCGGTGGAGACGGTGCGTTCCACCGGCACCTTGAGCCGGTCCGCGAGCCACATGGCGAGCAGCTCGCAGCTCGGGTTCTCCGACTCGCCCTCGACCGTCGCCGACACGAGCTCGGCATGCTGCTGGTCGAGTGCGGCGGCCAGCATCGAGCGCCACGGCGTGATGCGGGCCCAGGCCAGATCGGTGTCGCCCGGGGTGTACGAGTCGGCGCGCACCGCCAGCTCCCCGGCCGGGTTCTCCGCCGAGTACGCGTCCGTGATCCGGCGCTGGGCGAGCGCGCCCAGCGGGTCCTTCGCCGGGTCGGCGGGTGCGTCCTCGGGCCACCAGACCACGACCGGGGCGTCCGGCAGCAGCAGCGGCAGGACCACCGACTGGGCGTGGTTGACCAGCTCGCCGTGCAGACGCAGCACGACCGTCTCGCCGGCGCCCGCGTCGGAACCGACCCGCACCTCGGCGTCGAGCCGGGCGTCCCGGCGGCTGCGCGGCGAGCGGCTGACCCGCTTGATCACCGCGATGATCCGCGAGGGATGCTCGCGCGAGGCGTCACCGGCCGACTTGAGCGCGTCGTAGGCGTTCTCCTCGTCGGTGACGATGACCAGGGTGAGCACCATGCCGATGGCCGGGGTGCCGATGGCACGACGGGCCGAGACCAGCGCCTGGTTGATCTTGCTGGAAGTGGTCTCCGTGAGATCGATCTTCATGGCCGGCGCCAGCTCCGTCCGTCTCGTGCGAGCATCTCGTCGGCCTCGGCCGGACCCCAGGTGCCTGCCGGGTACTGGGCGGGCTTGCCGTGCTTGTCCCAGTACTCCTCGATCGGGTCGAGGATGTTCCAGGAGAGCTCGACCTCCTGGTGCCGCGGGAAGAGGTTGGCGTCGCCGAGCAGCACATCGAGGATGAGCCGCTCGTAGGCCTCCGGGCTGGACTCCGTGAAGGACTCGCCGTAAGCGAAGTCCATCGTGACGTCCCGGACCTCCATCGAGGTACCGGGCACCTTGGAGCCGAACCGCACGGTCACGCCCTCGTCCGGCTGGACCCGGATGACCAGGGCGTTGCCGCCCAGCTCCTCGGTGGCACCGGACTCGAAGGGCAGGTACGGGGCCCGCTTGAAGACGACCGCGATCTCCGTGACCCGGCGGCCGAGCCGCTTTCCGGTACGGAGGTAGAACGGCACGCCCGCCCAGCGGCGGTTGTTGATCGTCAGCTTGATCGCGGCGTAGGTGTCGGTCTTCGACTTGGGGTCGATGCCGTCCTCTTCGAGGTAGCCGGGGACCTTCTCGCCACCCTGCCACGCGTGCACGTACTGGGCGCGCACCGTGTGCTTGCCCAGGTCCTCCGGCAGTTCCACCGCCGTGAGCACCTTGAGCTTCTCGGCGACCAGGGCCTTCGGGTGGAAGGAGCCGGGCTCCTCCATCGCGGTCAGCGCCAGCAGCTGGAGCAGGTGGTTCTGGATGACGTCGCGGGCGGCGCCGATGCCGTCGTAGTAGCCGGCCCGGCCGCCGATGCCGATGTCCTCGGCCATCGTGATCTGGACGTGGTCGACGTACGACCTGTTCCAGATCGGCTCGAACATCGTGTTGGCGAATCGCAGCGCCAGGATGTTCTGGACGGTCTCCTTGCCCAGGTAGTGGTCGATCCGGAAGACCTCGTTGGGCGGGAACACGTCGTGCACGATCCGGTTGAGCTCCTGAGCGCTCTTCAGGTCGTGGCCGAAGGGCTTCTCGATGACGGCACGCCGCCAGGAGCCCTCCTTCTGGTCGGCGAGTCCGTGCTTCTTGAGCTGCTGGACGACCTTGGGGAAGAACTTCGGCGGCACGGACAGATAGAAGGCGAAGTTGCCCCCCGTGCCCTGCGCCTTGTCCAGGTCCTGGATCGTGGTCTTCAGCTGCTCGAAGGCGTCGTCGTCGTCGAAGTTGCCCTGGACGAAGCGCATCCCCTGGATGAGCTGCTGCCAGACCTCTTCGCGGAACGGCGTGCGCGCGTGCTGCTTGACGGCGTCGTGGACCTCCTGTGTGAAGTCCTCGTCCTGCCACTCACGGCGTGCGAAACCGATGAGGGAGAAGCCCGGCGGCAACAGGCCGCGATTGGCCAGGTCGTAGACGGCGGGCATCAGCTTCTTGCGGGACAAATCGCCCGTGACCCCGAAGATCACCAGGCCCGACGGTCCCGCGATGCGCGGAAGCCGTCGGTCCTGGGGGTCACGAAGCGGGTTGGCTCCGGGAACACCAGACAAGGTGGTCAGCCCTCCGAAGGGGCGAGGCGCTTGAGCTCCGCCTCGGTCGAGTTGAGCAGGTCGATCCAGGCCGCCTCGAACTTCTCGACGCCCTCGTCCTCAAGGAGCTGGACGACGTCGTCGTAGGAGATCCCGAGCTTCGCCACGGCGTCGAGCTCGGCGCGGGACTGCTCGTAGGTGCCCGCGATGGTGTTGCCCGTGATCTGCCCGCGGTCGGCGGTGGCGTCCAAAGTGGCCTCGGGCATGGTGTTCACCGTGCCGGGGGCGACCAGGTCGTCCACGTAAAGGGTGTCCTTGTACGCGGGGTCCTTGACACCGGTCGAGGCCCACAGCGGGCGCTGTTTGTTGGCCTGCGCCTTGTCCAGGGCGGCCCAGCGCTCCGAGCCGAAGACCTCTTCGTACGCCTGGTAGGCGAGCCGGGCGTTGGCGAGCGCCGCCTTGCCCTTGAGGGCCTTGGCCTCGTCGGTGCCGACGGTGTCGAGGCGCTTGTCGATCTCGGTGTCCACGCGGGACACGAAGAACGAGGCCACCGAGTGGATCCTGGACAGGTCCAGGCCCGCGCTCTTCGCCTTCTCCAGGCCCGCCAGGTAGGCGTCCATGACCTCGCGGTAGCGCTCCAGCGAGAAGATCAGCGTGACGTTGACGCTGATGCCCTTGCCGATGACCTCGGTGATCGCCGGGAGACCGGCCTTCGTCGCCGGGATCTTGATCAGCGTGTTGGGCCGGTCCACCAGCCAGGCCAGCTGCTTGGCCTCGGCGACGGTGGCATCGGTGCGGTGGGCCAGACGCGGGTCGACCTCGATGGACACCCGGCCGTCCTGGCCGTCCGTGGCGTCGAAGACCGGACGCAGGATGTCCGCCGCGTCCCGGACGTCGGCCGTCGTGATCATGCGGATGGCCTCGTCGACGGTGACCTTGCGGGTGGCGAGGTCGGTGAGCTGCTGCTGGTAGCCGTCGCCGTGCGAGATCGCCTTCTGGAAGATCGACGGGTTGGTGGTGACGCCCACGACGTGCTGCTCGTCGATCAGCTCGGCGAGGTTGCCCGAGGTGATCCGCTTGCGCGACAGGTCATCGAGCCAGATCGCCACGCCCTCGTCGGAGAGGCGCTTGAGTGCGTCTGTCATGAGAATTGCATCTCCTACTAGTCGTATAACGGCGTCAGCGCGTGGCTGCGGCGAGAGATTCCCGCGCCGCGGCGGCGACGTGCTCGCCGGTGAAGCCGAACTCGCGGAAGAGGACCTTGGCGTCGGCCGAGGCACCGAAGTGCTCCAGCGAGACGATCCGGCCGGCGTCACCCACGTAGCGGTACCAGGTCAGACCGATACCGGCCTCCACGGCGACGCGCGCCTTCACGGACGGCGGCAGGACGCTGTCCTTGTACGCCTGGTCCTGCTCCTCGAACCACTCGACCGAGGGCATCGAGACCACCCGGGTCGGGATGCCGGCCGCCTGCAGCTCCTCGCGCGCCTCGACCGCGAGGTGGACCTCGGAGCCCGTACCGATCAGCAGCACCTGCGGCGCTGTGCTCCGCCCGTCGGGCCCTTCGGCCTCGAAGAGCACATAGCCGCCCTTGGCGGCGTCCTCGTTCGCCTCGTACGTCGGAACGCCCTGCCGGGTCAGCGCCAGACCGTGCGGGGCACCCTTGCCGAACACCTTGGTGTAGCGGCGCAGGATCTCGCGCCAGGCGATGGAGGTCTCGTTGGCGTCGGCCGGGCGGACGATGTTCAGGCCCGGGATGGCGCGCAGCGAGGCCAGGTGCTCCACCGGCTGGTGGGTCGGACCGTCCTCGCCGAGACCGATCGAGTCGTGCGTCCACACGTACGTCACCGGCAGGTGCATCAGCGCGGACAGGCGCACGGCGTTGCGCATGTAGTCGGAGAACACCAGGAAGGTGCCACCGTAGATCCGGGTGTTGCCGTGCAGCGCGATGCCGTTCATGGCCGCGGCCATGGCGTGCTCGCGGATACCGAAGTGGATCGTGCGGCCGTACGGGTCCGCGCCCGGCAGCGGGTTGCCCACCGGGAGGAACGACGAGGTCTTGTCGATCGTGGTGTTGTTCGAGCCCGCGAGGTCGGCGGAGCCGCCCCACAGCTCGGGGATGATCTCGCCGAGCGCCTGGAGCACCTTGCCGGAGGCGGCACGGGTGGCGACGCCCTTGCCCGGCTCGAAGACCGGAAGCCTGTCCTCCCAGCCCGCGGGCAGCTCGCCGGCGGAGATCCGGTCGAACTCGGCAGCGCGCTCCGGGTTGGCGGTGCGCCACGCGGCGAAGGACTTCTCCCACTCGCCCCGGGCCTCGCGGCCGCGGTCCAGCGCCTCACGGGTGTGGGCGATGACCTCGTCGGCGACCTCGAAGGACTTCTCCGGGTCGAAGCCGAGGACCTTCTTCGTGGCGGCGACCTCTTCGGCACCGAGCGCCGAGCCGTGCGAGGCCTCGGTGTTCTGGGCGTGCGGCGCGGGCCAGGCGATGATCGAGCGGGCCGCGATGAACGACGGACGCCCGGTCTCGGCCTTGGCGGCCTGGAGCGCGCGGTACAGACCCGCCGGGTCCAGGTCGCCGTTGGGCAGTTGCTCGACACGCTGGACGTGCCAGCCGTAGGCCTCGTAACGCTTCAGGGTGTCCTCGGAGACCGCGGTCTCCGTGTCGCCCTCGATGGAGATGTGGTTGTCGTCCCACAGCAGGACCAGGTTGCCCAGCTTCTGGTGACCGGCCAGCGAGGACGCCTCCGCGGAGATGCCCTCCTGGAGGCAGCCGTCACCGGCGACGACCCAGACCATGTGGTCGAAGGGGGAGGTGCCGGGGGCCGCCTCCGGGTCGAACAGACCGCGCTCGTAGCGGGCGGCCATCGCCATGCCCACCGCGTTGGCGACACCCTGGCCCAGCGGGCCGGTGGTCGTCTCGACGCCGGTGGTGTGGCCGTACTCCGGGTGGCCGGGGGTCTTCGAGCCCCAGGTGCGGAAGGCCTTGAGGTCATCGAGCTCCAGGCCGTACCCGGCCAGGTAGAGCTGGATGTAGAGGGTCAGGCTGGTGTGACCGGCCGAGAGCACGAACCGGTCGCGCCCGGCCCAGTCCGCGTCGGCGGGGTCGTGGCGCATCACCTTCTGGAAGAGGGTGTACGCGGCGGGAGCGAGGCTCATGGCCGTACCAGGGTGGCCGTTTCCGACCTTCTGTACGGCGTCCGCTGCAAGGACACGGACAGTGTCCACGGCCCGCTGGTCCAATTCGGTCCACTGGAGATCTGTGGTGGTCGGCTTGGTGCTCACCCTGAGTCAGGGCTCCTCTCCACTGTCGTAAACCGGTGACTGTGACCGCACCGGGCGTTGTCGAGCCTACCCCCGTCGGAACAAGCATTTTCCGCTGCTTTCCAGGGTGCGGGCGGCCTGCGGAGTTCGCCTCCCGTATGAGCGCGACGGCTCACTTCTGCGCTGTTCCGATGAGCGCTTCTCCTTACTTATGAGGCCTCCGGTGAGCGTGCCCCGGTACTTCCCGTTCCGCCCCGCCGGGCGGGGCGCCCCGCCGGGCGGGGCGCTGCTTCCTCGCCGCTCCAACACGACCCACCCCCGCGAAGAACGGCCTGTCCCCAACGTCTACAGTGGTCTGGTTCGCGCAAGTCTTTATCGGGCCTTCACGCCCGGAGCTTGCTGGGATTTCTCTGTCAGGGGTGTGCGTGACGGCCGTCGAGTCCCGACCCGCAGGGGTCGCCTTGACTCCCAGCCCAGGGGGCCATCGCCCGTTCGGGGCCCGTGTCAAGGCTTTCGTGGCGCTGACCAAGCCGCGGATCATCGAGCTGTTGCTGATCACCACTGTCCCGGTGATGTTCCTCGCCGCTCAGGGTGTACCCGACCTGTGGCTCGTTGTCACCACCACCATCGGCGGATATCTCTCCGCCGGCGGCGCCAACGCGCTGAACATGTACATCGACCGGGACATCGACGCCCTGATGGACCGTACGTCGCAGCGCCCGCTGGTCACCGGCATGGTGAGCCCGCGCGAGTGCCTGGCCTTCGGTCTCGCCCTCGCGGTGATCTCGACGGTCTGGTTCGGCCTGCTGGTGAACTGGCTCTCGGCGGCGCTGTCGCTCGGCGCGCTGCTGTTCTACGTCGTCGTGTACACGATGCTGCTCAAGCGCCGCACCTCGCAGAACATCGTCTGGGGCGGCATCGCGGGCTGCATGCCGGTCCTCATCGGCTGGTCGGCCGTGACGAACTCGATGTCCTGGGCCGCGGTGATCCTCTTCGCCGTCATCTTCTTCTGGACGCCGCCGCACTACTGGCCGCTCTCCATGAAGGTGAAGGAGGACTACGCCCGGGTCGGTGTCCCGATGCTTCCGGTCATCGCGTCCAACCGGGTGGTGGCCCGCCAGATCGTCATCTACAGCTGGGTCATGGTGGCCGTGTCGCTGCTGCTGACCCCGCTGGGCTACACCGGCTGGTTCTACACGGCGGTGGCGCTGGCGACCGGCGGGTTCTGGCTCTGGGAGGCGCACGGCCTGCAGAACCGGGCCAAGGCCGGAGTGACCGGCGCGAAGCTCAAGGAGATGCGCCTGTTCCACTGGTCCATCACCTATGTCTCGCTGCTCTTCGTCGCCGTGGCGGTCGACCCCTTCCTGAGGTAGTCCCGCTCCTCTGTCCCTGCCGACGGGCGGGGTGCGTGGCCCAAGCCACGTACCCCGCCCGTCGCGCGTTGAGCTACCCGTCGGTAGCATCCTGAGTATGGCTGAGACGGCAGAGACCCAGATGGAGAGCGGCAAGCAGGCGGCCCGCGCGGAGCGCAGGGCTGCGAAACTCGCCAAGGAGATCGGCGCCTTCTCCAAGGCGCACGGCGGCGCGGAGGGACAGCTGGCCTACATGGGCCAGCGGGGCGCCCGGATCGTGCTCGTGGGCGAGGACGGCGGCTGGGGCGATCTGGTCGCTCCCTCGTACGAGGTCGCCGAGAGCGCCGCCCGGAAGGCCGGGATCACGATGCACGAGTCCTTCGACGGAGAGTTCGCCGCTAAGGTCCGCACCGGCCCCTACGAGTGGACGCGGATGGCCGGCATCCAGATCGGCGGCCCCTCCGACCGGGCCTGACCGCGCGGTTCCCCCGCATACGCCGATCGCCGGACGGTTCCGGGAAGGAATCCGTCCGGCGATCGGCGTATACGTGTGGGTCGGGGGAGGCGGCCGTCGGTCAGCCCGCCGCGGCGGGCTCCGGCTGCTCGGCCGCGGGGCCGGGCACCGCGGCCACGGCCACGGGGCGCTCACGCAGCGACAGGAGCACCCGCACGACCGCGATCCACACCAGGCACGAGCCCAGCATATGCAGGCCGACCAGGATCTCCGGCGTGTCGGTGAAGTACTGCACGTACCCGATCACGCCCTGCCCCATCAGCACCAGGAAGAGGTCGCGGGCGCGGTGCAGCGGGCCGATCGGCGCGTCGACGGCCTTCAGCACGAACCAGAGCGCGACGGTCAGCGCCACCACGACCCAGGCCAGATCGGCGTGCAGCTGCGAGATCATCTCCCAGTCGATCGGGATGCGGTGCACATCGCTGGAGTCGCCCGCGTGCCGACCGGCGCCCGTGACCACCGTGCCGACCGTGATCAGCAGCCCCGCGGCGACCGCGAGCAGCCAGGTCAGCTGGGAGACCGCCTTGCCGACCAGCGGCCGGGGGGCCTCGTCGCCCTCGCGGACCCGCTGCCAGGTCACCATCGCGACGGTGATCAGCGCCGTGGAGAGCAGGAAGTGCGCCGCGACGGTGTACGGGTTGAGGCCGACCAGCACCACGATGCCACCGAGCACGGCGTTGCCCATGACCACCCAGAACTGCACCCAGCCGAGCTTCGTGAGGCTGCGCCGCCAGGGCTTGGCGGACCGTGCGGCGATGATCGCCCAGCCGACGGCCGCGCACAGGACGTACGTCAGCATCCGGTTGCCGAACTCGATGGCGCCGTGGATGCCCATCTCGCTCGTCGCCGTGAGGCTCTCGTCGGTGCACTTGGGCCAGGTCGGGCAGCCGAGGCCGGAGCCGGTCAGCCGCACCGCGCCACCGGTCATGACGATGACGACGGCCATCACGACGGCCGACATGGCCGCACGGCGGACCGTACGGGGGGAGGGGGTCCATCGCTCGGCGATGTACTGGAGCGGGTTCCGCACGGCTTGAGCGACTTCGGCTCGGGTCAGCTTGGGCACGCGCACCATCGTAGGCGGCGGCTTGTGCAAGCTTTCACGAGGGGGACGAGTTACCTCGAATCGTCGACGAAGTGCGTTCGCCGCCTCACTCCCAGCGGAAGAACTTCGCCGCCGCGCCCAGCCCCAGGACCGCCCACACCGCCAGGATGCCGAGATCGTCCCACGGCATCGACGCGCCGTGCTGGAGCACCTCGCGCAGACCGTCGGACAGGGCCGTGATCGGCAGCAGCCCGAGCGCCGACTGCACCGCGTCCGGGAACTTGTCCAGCGGCACGATCACCCCGCCGCCGACCAGCAGCAGCAGAAAGACCAGGTTGGCCGCGGCGAGCGTGGCCTCCGCCCTGAGCGTCCCGGCCATCAGCAGCCCGAGCCCGGAGAAGGCCGCCGTGCCGAGTACGAGCAGCAGCAGGACGGCGAGGGGGTTGCCGTGCGGCGACCAGCCCAGAGCGAACGCGATCACCGTGAGCAGCACCACCTGCAACACCTCGGTGACCAGCACCGCGAGGGTCTTCGCGGTCATCAGCGCCCAGCGCGGCAGCGGCGAGGCGCCGAGCCGCTTGAGTACCCCGTAGCGCCGCTCGAAACCGGTGGCGATGGCCTGACCCGTGAAGGCCGTGGACATCACGGCCAGCGCGAGGATGCCGGGCGTCAGGAAGTCGACGGACTCGCCCGCGCCGGTGTCCACGATGTCGACCGCGCTGAACAGCACCAGCAGCAGCGTCGGGATGATCACGGTCAGCAGCAGCTGCTCGCCGTTGCGCAGCAGCATCCGCGTCTCCAGGGCGGCCTGCGCGCTGATCATGCGGCCGAGCGGGGCGGCGCCCGGGCGCGGGGTGTACGTACCGGCGCTCATGCGCGCAGCTCCTTGCCGGTCAGTTCCAGGAAGACGTCCTCCAGCGTGTGCCGCTCCACGGAGATGCCCGACGGCATCACTCCGTGCCGGGCGCACCAGGAGGTGACGGTGGCCAGCAGCTCCGGGTTGACGTCACCGGAGATGCGGTACGCGCCCGGGACGGTCTCGGCCGCCTCGGAGCCGTCGGGCAGCGCCTTCAGCAGCGAGCCGATGTCGAGACCGGGACGGCCGGTGAAGCGCAGGGTGTTCTCGGCGCCGCCCCGGCAGAGCGTCTCGGGGCTGCCCTGGGCGATGACCTTGCCCGAGTCGATGACGGCGACGTCGTCGGCGAGCTCCTCGGCCTCGTCCATGAAGTGCGTGGTGAGGACCACCGACACCCCGTCGGTGCGCAGCTCGCGCACGAGTTCCCAGGTGGAGCGGCGGGCCTGCGGGTCGAGGCCGGCGGTCGGCTCGTCGAGGAAGACCAGTTCCGGGCGGCCGACGACGGCCATCGCCAGGGCGAGCCGCTGCTGCTGGCCGCCGGAGAGCCGCCGGTAGGTCGTACGGCCGCAGCTGCCGAGGCCGAGGCGCTCGATGAGGGCGTCGACGTCCAGCGGATGGGCGTGGAGCTTCGCCATGTGGCGGAGCATCTCGTCGGCGCGTGCCCCGGAGTAGACACCGCCCGACTGGAGCATCACGCCGATCCGGGGGCGGAGCTTCTCGGCGTCGGCGACCGGGTCGAGGCCGAGGACCCGCACTGTCCCGGCGTCCGGGCGGCGGTAGCCCTCGCAGGTCTCGACGGTGGTGGTCTTGCCGGCGCCGTTGGGGCCGAGGACGGCGGTGACGGTGCCGGTGCGTACACACAGGTCGAGGCCGTCCACAGCGGTCTTGCGGCCGTACCGCTTCACCAGGCTGCGGACCTGTACGACCGACTCGCTCTTCATGGCGGGTAAGTCTAGGCAGGGCTGGGATGCCCACGGCCCCCGGGGCCGAATTAGGTAACCCTAAGTGATGAATGGCACCGTAGATCGTTTCGGACCGTGGTTGTCAGGGCCGGATGAATTACGCAACAATGGCGTTGTGAAATACGGCGAGGCCAGGCGGGAGTCACCGCAGGAGGAACTCGCGACCGGGGAGCGCTCGACGCGCAACCGGGTCGCGCGCTCCATCCTGGACCACGGCCCGTCCACAGTGGCCGAGCTGGCGAAGCGCCTCGGTCTCACCCAGGCCGCGGTCCGCCGCCATCTCGACGCCCTCGTCTCGGACGGCGTCGTCGAAGCCCGTGAGCAGCGCGTCTACGGGGCACGGACCCGCGGCCGCCCGGCCAAGGTGTTCGCCCTCACCGACTGCGGGCGGGACGCATTCGACCAGTCCTACGACAAGCTCGCGGCGGACGCCCTGCGCTGGATCGCCGAGACCGCGGGCGAGGAGGCGGTCGCCACTTTCGCCCGCGCCAGGATCGCGGCCCAGTCCGAGGCGTACCGCACGGCGGTCGAGGCCGCGGACCCCGAGGCCCGCACCGAAGCGCTGGCCAAGGCCTTGTCCGTCGACGGGTACGCTGCTACGGCGCGTAGCGCGCCGGGTCCGCAGCAGGGCGAGCAGCTGTGCCAGCACCACTGCCCGGTCGCCCATGTCGCCGAGCAGTACCCGCAGCTGTGCGAGGCGGAGACGGAGTTCTTCTCCAGCGTTCTCGGGACGCATGTGCAGCGTCTGGCCACCATCGCTCACGGTGACGGCGTGTGCACGACGTACATTCCGCGCAGCGGCCACTCAGCACCACAGACCACCAATTCAGCATCTGCAAGCACGGCCGGGAGGAACCCCGCATGACGCTCCCCACGGAGACTGCCCACCCTGAGCTCGAGGGCCTGGGCACGTACGAATTCGGCTGGGCCGACTCCGACGCGGCAGGTGCCGCAGCCAAGCGCGGGCTCTCCGAGGAGGTCGTCCGCGACATCTCGGCGAAGAAGAACGAGCCCGAGTGGATGCTGAAGCTGCGCCTCAAGGGCCTCAAGCTGTTCGACAAGAAGCCCATGCCGAACTGGGGCTCCGACCTGTCGGGCATCGACTTCGACAACATCAAGTACTTCGTGCGGTCCACGGAGCAGCAGGCGGAGTCCTGGGAGGACCTGCCCGAGGACATCAAGAACACCTACGACAAGCTCGGCATCCCGGAGGCGGAGAAGCAGCGCCTGGTCGCCGGTGTCGCCGCGCAGTACGAGTCCGAGGTCGTCTACCACCAGATCCGTGAGGACCTGGAGGAGCAGGGCGTCATCTTCCTCGACACCGACACCGCGCTGAAGGAGCACCCGGAGCTCTTCAAGGAGTACTTCGGCACCGTCATCCCGGTCGGCGACAACAAGTTCGCCTCGCTGAACTCGGCCGTGTGGTCCGGCGGCTCGTTCATCTACGTGCCCAAGGGTGTCCACGTCGACATCCCGCTGCAGGCCTACTTCCGTATCAACACGGAGAACATGGGCCAGTTCGAGCGGACGCTGATCATCGTCGACGAGGACGCCTACGTCCACTACGTCGAGGGCTGCACCGCCCCGATCTACTCCTCCGACTCGCTGCACTCCGCGGTCGTCGAGATCATCGTGAAGAAGGGCGGCCGCTGCCGCTACACGACGATCCAGAACTGGTCGAACAACGTCTACAACCTGGTCACCAAGCGCGCCGTGGCCTACGAGGGCGCGACCATGGAGTGGGTCGACGGCAACATCGGCTCCAAGGTCACCATGAAGTACCCCGCCGTCTACCTGATGGGCGAGCACGCCAAGGGCGAGACCCTGTCCATCGCCTTCGCGGGCGAGGGCCAGCACCAGGACGCCGGCGCCAAGATGGTCCACATGGCGCCGAACACCTCCTCCAACATCGTCTCCAAGTCGGTGGCGCGGGGCGGCGGCCGCACCTCCTACCGCGGTCTGATCGAGATCGGCGAGGGCGCGCCGGGCGCGAAGTCCAACGTGCTCTGTGACGCGCTGCTGGTCGACACGATCTCCCGCTCCGACACCTACCCCTACGTCGATGTCCGCGAGGACGACGTGTCGATGGGGCACGAGGCGACCGTCTCCAAGGTCTCCGAGGACCAGCTCTTCTACCTGATGAGCCGCGGTCTGACGGAGTTCGAGGCGATGGCGATGATCGTGCGCGGCTTCGTCGAGCCGATCGCGAAGGAGCTGCCGATGGAGTACGCCCTCGAGCTCAACCGGCTGATCGAGCTGCAGATGGAGGGTTCGGTCGGCTAGCGCAGCCTGACGACCGGATTCCCCGACCACTGACAGAGAAAGCGAGCACTACGACAGCCATGGCTGAGGCTCAGAACATTCCGGCGGGTTCCACCACCACCGGGTCCATCGCGGTGGCCGCCGAGTCGACCGTCGCCACGCGCATGAGCGCGCCCCCGTCGTTCGACGTCGCGGACTTCCCGGTCCCGCACGGCCGCGAGGAGGAGTGGCGGTTCACCCCGCTGGAGCGGCTGCGCGGGCTGCACGACGGCACGGCCGTCGCCACCAGCGGCGCCGTGAAGGTCGCGGTCGAGGCCCCCGAGGGCGTCGCGGTCGAGACCGTCGGCCGCGACGACTCCCGGCTCGGCAGGGCCGGCATCCCGGTGGACCGCGTCGCCGCCCAGGCGTACACGTCCTTCGAGCAGGCGTCCGTCGTCACGGTCGCCAAGGAGGCCGTGCTCACGGAGCCGATCCGCATCGCGGTGCACGGCGAGGGCGGTGTGGCCTACGGCCACCTGGTCGTCGAGCTGGGTGCCTTCGCCGAGGCCGTCGTCGTCATCGACCACACCGGTGACGCGGTGCTCGCCGCCAACGTGGACTACGTCCTCGGCGACGGCGCGAAGCTCACCGTCGTCTCCGTGCAGGACTGGGACGAGAACGCGGTCCACGTCGGCCAGCACAACGCGCTGGTCGGCCGGGACGCCTCGTTCAAGTCGATCGTCGTCACCTTCGGCGGCGACCTCGTCCGCCTCCACCCGCGCGTCGCCTACGCGGGCACCGGCGGCGAGGCCGAGCTCTTCGGTCTGTACTTCACCGACAAGGGCCAGCACCAGGAGCACCGCCTCCTGGTCGACCACAACACCCCGCACTGCAAGTCCAACGCCGCCTACAAGGGCGCGCTCCAGGGCGACGGCGCACACGCCGTGTGGATCGGTGACGTCCTCATCCAGGCCAGGGCCGAGGGCACCGACACCTACGAGATGAACCGCAACCTCGTCCTCACGGACGGCGCGCGGGTCGACTCCGTGCCGAACCTGGAGATCGAGACCGGCGAGATCGTCGGCGCCGGCCACGCCTCCGCGACCGGCCGGTTCGACGACGAGCAGCTCTTCTACCTGATGTCCCGTGGCATCGAGGCCGAGGAGGCCCGCCGGCTCGTCGTGCGCGGCTTCTTCGCCGAGCTCGTCCAGCAGATCGGTCTGCCGGACGTCGAGGCGCGGCTGCTGGAGAAGATCGAGGCCGAGCTGAAGGCATCCGTCTGATGGCCTTCATCAAAGCCTGCGCGCTGAGTGAGCTGGAGGACGACACCCCGAAGCGGGTGGAGCTCGACGGCGTCCCGGTGTCCGTCGTCCGTACCGAGGGCGAGGTGTACGCGATCAACGACATCTGTTCGCACGCGAACGTCTCACTGTCCGAGGGAGAGGTCGAGGACTGCATGATCGAGTGCTGGCTGCACGGCTCCAGCTTCGACCTGCGCACCGGCAAGCCGTCCGGCCTTCCCGCGACGCGCCCCGTCCCCGTATACCCCGTCAAGATCGAAGGGGACGATGTGCTCGTCTCCGTCACCCAGGAGTCCTGAGTCACCCATGGCAACGCTTGAAATCCGCGACCTGCACGTCTCCGTCGAGGCCGACAACGCCACGAAGGAGATCCTCAAGGGCGTCGACCTGACCGTGAAGCAGGGCGAGACCCACGCCATCATGGGCCCCAACGGGTCCGGCAAGTCCACCCTCGCGTACTCCCTCGCGGGTCACCCCAAGTACACGATCACCAGCGGTTCGGTGACTCTGGACGGCGAGGACGTCCTGGAGATGACCGTCGACGAGCGGGCCCGCGCCGGCCTGTTCCTCGCGATGCAGTACCCGGTCGAGATCCCCGGTGTCTCGGTCTCCAACTTCCTGCGCACCTCCGCCACCGCCGTCCGCGGCGAGGCGCCCAAGCTGCGCGCCTGGGTGAAGGAGGTCAAGGAGACGATGGGCCGGCTCCAGATGGACCCGGCGTTCGCCGAGCGCAACGTCAACGAGGGCTTCTCCGGCGGTGAGAAGAAGCGCCACGAGATCCTTCAGCTGGAGCTCCTCAAGCCGAAGGTCGCGATCCTCGACGAGACCGACTCCGGTCTGGACGTCGACGCCCTGCGCATCGTCTCCGAGGGCGTCAACCGGGTCCGCGAGACCGGCGAGGTCGGCACCCTGCTGATCACGCACTACACGCGGATCCTCCGCTACATCAAGCCCGACTTCGTGCACGTCTTCGCCAACGGCCGCATTGCCGAGTCCGGCGGCGCCGAGCTCGCCGACAAGCTGGAGAACGAGGGCTACGAGGCATATGTGAAGGGTGGCGCTTCCGCGTGACACAGCTGCCGGGCCTCCTCGACACCGAGGCGATCCGCAAGGACTTCCCCCTGCTGGATCGGACGGTCCACGACGGGAAGAAGGTCGTCTACCTGGACAGCGCTGCGACCTCGCAGAAGCCGCGCCAGGTGCTCGACGCCCTCAACGAGTACTACGAGCGGCACAACGCCAACGTGCACCGTGGCGTGTACACGATCGCGGAGGAGGCCACGGCGCTGTACGAAGGCGCCCGTGACAAGGTCGCCGCGTTCATCAACGCGCCCAGCCGCGACGAGGTGATCTTCACCAAGAACGCCTCCGAGTCGCTCAACCTCGTGGCCAACATGCTCGGCTGGGCCGACGAGCCCTACCGGGTGGACCACGACACCGAGATCGTCACCACGGAGATGGAGCACCACTCCAACATCGTGCCGTGGCAGCTGCTCTCGCAGCGCACGGGCGCGAAGCTGAAGTGGTTCGGCATCACCGACGACGGCCGCCTCGACCTGTCCAACATCGAGGAGATCATCACGGAGAAGACGAAGATCGTCTCCTTCACCCTGGTCTCCAACATCATGGGCACGATCAACCCGGTCGAGAAGATCATCCGCCGGGCCCAGCAGGTCGGCGCGCTGGTCTGCATCGACGCCTCGCAGGCCGCCCCGCACATGGTGCTGGACGTGCAGGCGCTGCAGGCCGACTTCGTGGCCTTCACGGGTCACAAGATGGTCGGCCCGACCGGCATCGGCGTGCTCTGGGGACGGCAGGAGCTCCTGGAGGACCTGCCGCCGTTCCTCGGTGGCGGCGAGATGATCGAGACCGTGTCGATGCACTCGTCGACGTACGCCCCCGCGCCGCACAAGTTCGAGGCCGGTACGCCCCCGATCGCCCAGGCCGTCGGCCTCGGCGCGGCCGTGGACTACCTCTCGGCGATCGGCATGGAGAAGATCTACCGCCACGAGCACGCGATCACCGAGTACGCGGTGAAGCGGCTCCTGGAGGTTCCGGACCTCAGGATCATCGGTCCGGCGACGGCCGAGGACCGCGGCGCCACGATCTCCTTCACGCTCGGCGACATCCACCCGCACGACGTGGGCCAGGTGCTCGACGAGCAGGGCATCGCGGTCCGGGTCGGACACCACTGCGCACGGCCGGTCTGCCTGCGGTACGGAATTCCTGCGACGACGCGAGCGTCGTTCTATCTGTACTCCACGCCCGCCGAGGTCGACGCCCTGGTGGACGGACTGGAACACGTACGGAACTTTTTCGGTTAATTGGCAGAGCGGCTGGGGTTGACTGGTGAAGCTTGATTCCATGTACCAGGAAGTGATCCTGGACCACTACAAGCACCCCCACGGGCGCGGCCTGCGGGACGGCGACGCCGAGGTGCACCACGTCAACCCGACGTGCGGCGACGAGATCACTCTCCGGGTGAAGTACGACGGCGAGACCATCGCCGATGTGTCGTACGAGGGTCAGGGCTGCTCCATCAGCCAGGCCAGCGCCTCCGTGCTGAACGACCTCCTGGTCGGCAAGGAGCTGGGCCAGGCGCAGAAGATCCAGGAGACCTTTCTGGAGCTGATGCAGTCGAAGGGCCAGCTGGAGCCCGACGACGCGATGGAGGAGGTGCTGGAGGACGCGGTCGCGTTCGCCGGTGTCTCGAAGTACCCGGCCCGGGTGAAGTGCGCGCTGCTGAGCTGGATGGCGTGGAAGGACGCGACGGCGAAAGCGCTGTCCGAAGGGAAGACGGCATGAGCGACAACGAGACTCTGACCACCAAGCCGGCCTCCGAGGAGGAGGTCCGCGAGGCGCTGTACGACGTGGTCGACCCCGAGCTGGGCATCGACGTCGTCAACCTGGGCCTGATCTACGGCATCCACATCGACGACGCCAATATCGCCACCCTCGACATGACGCTGACGTCCGCGGCCTGTCCGCTGACCGATGTCATCGAGGACCAGGCGAAGTCGGCGACCGACGGCATCGTCAGCGAGCTGCGGATCAACTGGGTCTGGATGCCGCCGTGGGGCCCGGACAAGATCACGGACGACGGGCGCGAGCAGCTGCGCGCCCTGGGCTTCAACGTCTGAGCCCACCCCTGACGACGAACGGCTCCCGGCTCCGCGCCGGGGGCCGTTTTTTCGTCGTTGTTTCGTCTGCCGTACGCATGATGTGTGTCCCTCGTTGGCACGGGTAGCGCAACCTACCCGCGACATCCACGCCGACGAGAGGCATGCCGTGCTGCATCAGTCTTCGCTCCCCGGCCGCAGGACGGCCGCCGCCGTGGGCGGTGTTCTCCTGCTGGCCGCCCTGGGGATCAACGCCCCAGCGTACGCCGCGAGTTACGGTACGCCGACGATCGGGCTCTCGGTCTCCTACCTCTCCGGCGCCGTCGGTGCGAGCGGCGACCCCGTGGTGACCGTCACCGTCGCGCAGAGCGGGGCCGACGCGGCCGAGCTCGGCGTGGCGGCGTCCGCCAGCTCCGAGCCGTCCGTCGCCGGGACCGGTGATGTGACCGTGACGGGGACCGGCGGCACCCGGAGGCTCACGGTCGCCGCGCACGGGCGCGGCTACACCGACCTCACGGTCAAGGTCACCGGACTCGGCGGCAAGAGCGCCACGAAGACGCTGCACTACGCGGTCTCCGCCGCCGTGCAGAACGCCGGCGACACCCGGTATCTCATCGGTTCCTCGGACGCCTCGGCCGCCGTGGACGTCGGTGGCGGGTACGTGGTCGTGGCCGACGACGAGTCCAACACGCTGCGCCTGTACGACCGTTCCGCGTCCGGTGCGCCGGTGAGGAGCTGGGACGTCGGCTCGGAGCTCGGGGTGTCGAAGGAGGTCGACATCGAGGGCGCGGCCCGGGCCGGCGACACCATCTACTGGACCGGTTCGCTCGGCAACAACAAGGACGGCGAGTACAAGTCGGCCCGCAACACCGTCTTCACCACGACGGTGACCGGGTCGGGCGCCGCCACGCAGCTGAGGGTGGGCGGCTCGTACAAGAAGCTCCGGGACGACCTCGTCGCCTGGGACGAGGCGAACGGCGACCGTCTCGGCTTCGCCGAGGGGACGGCGGACGGCGAAGCGCCCAAGCAGATCGACGGGTTCAACATCGAGGGCCTGGAGTTCGCGCCCGGCTCGACGACCACCGCGTACCTCGGCTTCCGGGCGCCCCTGGTGCCGCCGAAGTCGGGCGGCAAGGCCCTGATCGTGCCCATCACCAACTTCGACAAGGTGGCCGGCAGCGGGGCGAAGGCGGTCATGGGTGCGCCGATCGAGCTGGACCTCGGCGGGCTCAGCATCCGGGACATCCGGAAGAACGCCGCCGACCAGTATCTGATCGTGGCCGGTTCCTGGGCGTCCGACGACAACTCCGACCCGTACGCCCTCTACACCTGGGACGGCGTCGCCTCGCACGCACCGGTCAAGCGGGCCGATCTGCCGACGGCGGACCCGGGTGGCTGGGAGGCCGTCGTGGACGTTCCGGACCTGACGGTTCCGGGCGCCCGCGCGCAGCTGATCACTGATGCCGGATCGGCCGATCTGTACGGGGACGGCACCGAGGCGAAGGACCTCGACCACGACGAATGGAAGAAGTCCCGGGCCACATGGTTCACCGTGGGCGGCTGACGTAACGGACGGCCTCGCGATGTGCGGCATCGCGAGGCACGGCCTTGCGAATCGAGGACGCGAACGCCGAGGCCGAGCGCGTCATCGGGCTCGGGGCGCAGCGGGGGCACATCGGGCAGCGGTCCGATGTGCCCCGGTGATGCCGGAGGATCCCGGCGAGAGCAGCGAGTCGTCCGTGCCGACGCCGGAGAAACTCGCCCGTCGACCGAGCGGGCCGGGCCTTCGCGGGCGTGCTCAGGGGCCGTACTGCGCGCCGTACTGCGGGGGTACGGCCGCCGCCTCGGCGAGGGCCGGGCCCAGGTTCTCCGTGCGCATGCGCCGGTCGACGTAGAGCAGTCCGGTCACCAGCTGCGGGAACGTCGCCGAGATGAACTGGCCGATCAGCTGACCCAGCGCCAGGATCACCAGATAGCCGCTCATGGCGAAGGCGACCGAGGCGGGATTCGGGTCCTCGTCCAGGGTCGTTCCGCCGATGATCCCGGAGAACATGCCGAGGAACGAGAACGGGATCTGGATGATGTAGTTCGCCGCGGCGGCAAGCATGAGGGCCAGCAGGGTGATGCCGAGGACCCGCCACCAGTCGCCGCGCACCAGCTGTGAGGAGCGGCGCAGGGCGGCCACCGGGGACTGCCCCTCGAACACCGCGGCCGAGGGCGCCAGGCAGAACTTCACGCAGAGCCAGATCGCGAGCGGGGCGGTGGCCAGCGCGCCCAGGAAGCCGAGCGCGGTCCACAGCGCGACATCGCCCCCGTGCTCCAAGGTGATGGCGCCGATCACGAACGCGAAGAAGCCGACCATCACGAGCACCATCGGGATCAACGCGATCAGGAAGGTCAGCACCACCGTTCCGAACACCGCCGGCACGCGGGACCAGGCCCGGCGCCAGACGAAGGAGAAGGTGGCCGGCCTGCCCAGCACCGCCTCCTGCAGGATCGTGGGAACGGCCGCGTACATCATGGCCGTGGCGACCGAGAAGACGATCAGGCCGAGCAGAAAGAGGACACCGAGGCCGGCCACGATCGGCACCACGTCGGAGGACGGAGGGTCCTCGTCGGCGCTGAGCGCGATGAGCCGGTGCAGCGGGCCGCTGACCGCGGAGTACCCGATCAGGACCGCGGCGCCCATGATCGCCAGCGCCCCGCCGTACACGGTCGCGCCGATGCCGAACAACTGCTTCCAATAGCGCCCCAGCGTGCTGAAGGCGCCGCTGAATATGTCCCCGAGCCTCAGGGGCACCAGCGGTATCACTCCCGGCTTCGGCGGTGGCGTCCAGCCACCCCATCCCGGCGGTCCCAGGGGCCCTCCGTACGGTGCCCCGCCCCACCCTGCGTCGTGCGCCACTGCTGCTCCGTCATGTGTCGTTGTCCGGTGTGCTGATCGGGACACCGTAGCGTCCCGGCCGGCCGGAAGCGTCCGTACCGTCGCGCGGAGGGCGATGCGTACACTCGTACACATGGGATACGGACTGCTCGCCGCGGCGATCGCGGCGGAGGTGGCCGGCACGACGGCCATGAAGTACAGCGAGGGCTTCACCCGGTTCTGGCCCTCGCTGATCACCGTCGCGGGATACCTCGTGGCCTTCGGGCTGCTCGCCCAGACGTTGAAGACGCTGTCGGTGGGCACCGCCTATGCCATCTGGGCCGGGATCGGCACCGCGGCGGTCGCCGCCATCGGCATCCTCTTCATGGGCGAGTCCGGCAGCCCGGTCAAGCTGGCGGGCATAGCGCTGGTCATCGCCGGAGTGGTGGTGCTGAATCTGGGCGGGGCCCACTGATGGTGCGCCGCTACGACCCCGAGCGGCGCGACCGCATCATCGACGCCGCGATCGGAGTGGTCGGTGCCAAGGGCATCGCGGGGCTGAGCCACCGTTCCGTCGCGGCCGAGGCCGATGTGCCGCTCGGCTCGACGACGTATCACTTCGCCTCGCTGGACGAGCTGTTGATCGCCGCACTGCGCCGGTCGAACGAGAACTTCGCCGAGGTCATGCGGGAGAGCGAGGCGCTGGCCGACCCGGAGTCCGACCTCGCCCAGGAGCTGGCCGGGCTGCTGGGGGCGTACTTCTCCGGCGGGCGCGGACGGGCCGAGCTGGAGTACGAGCTGTATCTCGCCGCGTTGCGCAGGCCCGCACTGCGCCCCGTCGCCGCCGAGTGGACCGACGGCATTACCGAGCTGCTGTCCCGGCGGACCGATCCGGCCACGGCGCGGGCGCTGATCGCGCTCATGGACGGGATCTGTCTGCAGGTGCTGCTCACCGGCGGCGAGTACGACGAGGCGTACGCGCACGAGATGCTGCGGCGGATCGCCGGGTGACGGCTCCGTGCGCGGGCGCCGGATGACGGCTCTGCCCGCGGACGCCCCCTCATACGCCGCGCGGGCCCCCGCTCCGTACCGCCGCCAGTGCCGCCCGGACGCTCGCCTCGACATCGGTGATCGGATACAGCACCTTGCGAACCGTCCGGTCGCGGTCCACCACCAGCGTCAGCCGCTTCAGCCATGTGATCCCGGCCGCGCGGAAGGTCGGCAGGCGCAGCGCCGCCGTCAGCTCCAGATCCGCGTCGGACAGCAGCGGGAACCGCAGCCGCTCCGCGTCCGCGAAGGCCCGCTGCTCGTCCGGGCGCTGGGTGGAGACCCCGTGCACGGTCGCTCCGGCCGCCGTGAACTCGGCCAACTGGTCGCGGTACGTGCAGGATTCGAGCGTGCAGCCGCTCGCGCCCGGGATCTCGGCCCAGCCCGGCGGATAGGACTCCCGGCGGGCGTGGGCGCCGGGGAAGGCGTACAGGACGGTGTACGGAGTGGCGGCGACCGGGTCGCGCGAGACGCCTTCATGGTCCAGCAGTCGCAGCGCGGGCAGGCGCGTGCCCGCCAGGGCGTGCACCCGGGCCGCCTCCTTCGAGCTCTCCGCGGCTGTCGCCATCTTCTCCCCTTCCCCCAGCACCCAGGTGTCGCCCCAGTCCTGGAGCGCGATCAGTACGGGCAGCAGTGCGCGGCCGCGCCGGGTGAGCCGGTACTCGTACCGGGGCGGCCGGTCCTGGTACGGCTCCCGGGAGAGCACCCCCGCGTCGACCAGCAGCCGCAGCCGCTCGGTCAGCACCTTGCGCGAGACGCCCAGCTCCTCCTGGAGCGCGTCGAAGCGGTGCACCCCGCGTGCCGTGTCCCGCACGATCAGCAGGGTCCACCAGTCGCCCACGACATCGAGTGCCCGGGCGATCGCGCAGTCGGCGTCGGCGAGGCTGGTGCGCTGGGGCATGGGCTCCTCCGTCGGTCTCCCGTGTCCGCCTCTGTCCGGACCGACCAGCAGGAAAGCATGATGGCATAGTCAGTTCCCAAAGGGAACCCGCAGGGGAGGGTGCTGGGGGCGGGTTCCTCCCGGGCCGTGCGGGACGTGGCAGCGGAACGGTGCCCGCCGTGCGGGTGTCCGCGCCGCGGCCGTCCGGCGAGACCGGTTGGCTCCCGCGGTGCCTGGCCGGTTAGGTTTCGTGTCATGACCGACACGACTCCTGCTCGCACCACCGGCGCCGTCGCCGCCGGCCTCGCCACCATCGCCGGCGACGGTTCCGTTCTCGACACCTGGTTCCCCGCCCCCGAGCTCACCGCCGAGCCCGGCCCGGCCGGAACCGAACGGCTCACCCCCGACCAGGCCGTCAACCTCCTCGGTGAGGCTGCCGTCAAGGCCATCGGGGTGGACGCCCGCCGCGGTGTCGAGATCGTCGCCGTACGTACGGTCATCGCCTCGCTCGACGAGAAACCGCTCGACGCCCATGACGCGTACCTGCGCCTGCACCTGCTCTCGCACCGCCTCGTCCAGCCGCACGGCCAGAACCTGGACGGGCTCTTCGGCCTCCTCACCAACGTCGCCTGGACCTCGCTCGGCCCGGTCGCCGTCGACGACGTGGAGAAGGTGCGGCTGAACGCCCGTGCCGACGGTCTGCACCTCCAGGTCACCTCGGTCGACAAGTTCCCCCGGATGACGGACTACGTTGCGCCGAAGGGCGTCCGGATCGCCGACGCCGACCGGGTCAGGCTCGGCGCGCACCTCGCCTCCGGCACCACCGTCATGCACGAGGGCTTCGTCAACTTCAACGCGGGCACCCTCGGCACGTCGATGGTCGAGGGCCGCATCTCCGCGGGTGTCGTCGTCGGCAACGGCTCCGACATCGGCGGCGGCGCCTCCACCATGGGCACCCTCTCCGGCGGCGGCAAGGAGCGCATCGTCATCGGCGAGCGCTGCCTGATCGGCGCCGAGGCCGGTGTCGGGATCGCGCTCGGCGACGAGTGTGTCGTCGAGGCCGGGCTCTACATCACGGCCGGTACCCGCATCACGCTGCCGGACGGCCAGATCGTCAAGGCCCGTGAGCTCTCCGGCGCCTCGAACATCCTCTTCCGCCGCAACTCGGTCACCGGCGCCGTCGAGGCCCGCCCGAACAACGCGGTCTGGGGCGGCCTGAACGACATCCTGCACAGCCACAACTAATCCGTGGCGGCCAGCAGTTCCTCGTAGATCCGCCGCAGCCCGTCGGTCGCCTCGCGCCCGGCGGGCTGCAGCGGTTCGCGGACCGGTCCGGCGCCCAGCAGCGCCTTGGCGGTGACCGTGCCGGGCAGTCCGGAGCCCATCATCGCCTCGGTGAGCGGGAGGACCAGCCGGTTGAGCCGGGCGGCCCGCGCGGTGTCCCCGGCGTCGAACGCGTCCAGGACCGCCCTCAGCCGACGGGGCGCCACATTGGCGACCGTGCTGACAAAGCCCGCCGCGCCCACCGCGTACAACGGCAGATTCAGCTCCTCGCAGCCCGAGTAGTACGCCAGCGAGGTCGCGCCGATCACCTTCGTGGACCCGAGCAGGTCGTACGCGCAGTCCTTCACGGCCGCGATGCGGGGGTGCTCCGCGAGCCGCAGCAAGGTCTCCGGCTCGATGCGGGTGCCGGTGCGGCCGGGGATGTCGTACAGCATCAGCGGAAGGCCGGTCGCGTCGGCGACACGGAGGAAGTGCGCCTCCACGGCGGCCTGCGGCGGCCGGCTGTAGTACGGCGTCACCACCAACAGGCCGTCCGCGCCCGCTCGTTCGGCCTGCCGGGCGAGCTCCACCGTGTGCCGGGTGTCCGCGCTGCCGACCCCGGCGACGATCGGCACCCCGTCGCCGACCGCCGCCCGGACCGCCCGCAGCAGCGCGGTCTTCTCGGCGTCGGTGGTGGTCGGGGACTCGCCGGTGGTGCCGTTGAGCACCAGGCCGTCGCAGCCGTCGGCGACCAGGGCGGCGGCGTGCTTCCCGGCTGCCTCCGGGTCCAGGTCGCCGGTGGCGGTGAACGGCGTGATCATGGCGCAGAGTGCGCGGCCGAAAGGAGTTGCGGTTGTGGTCATTCCGGAAGTCTCCGTCGGCCGGACCGCGAAGGTCCACTCGGATCTGCTTGAGGTGAGGGACGAGCAGGACTCAACAGTCGCCGGGGCCGGGCCGCCGCACTCCGGCATGATCGAACGCCTAGGTCCTGTCGATCTTCGTGGATCAGCCCGGGGCGTCTGGTGCGGTGCATCGCAGGGCGGAGGATCGTCCTCGTACTGGACGTACTTGGGCGACTCCGACAACGCGGCGAGGTGCCGTGCCAGGCGTCCCGGGCCCATGAAGATCGGCAGGACAGGACCTATGCGACAGGCCGGGACCGGGGTGGGTGCGTGAGCGTGCGAGGACAGGCAGGGGCGGGGACCGGAACGGGGAGCGGGAGACGCGGGCCGGTGGCGGCCGTGCTCCTGGCCGGGGTGCTGGGCCTCTCGCTCACCGGATGCGCCGGGTTCCTCGTACCGGCGGGCGAGGGCGAGCCGGAGCCGACGCCGAGCGTGTCACGGCTGCCCGGCGGGGTGCACGCCGACAAGCTGCCGACCCCGTTCCCCAGCGTCTCCGCCGGGCTTTCCGGCCGGCCGCCGGGTGCGCAGGGGGCCGGCCCCACGCCCGCCGTCGACGCCGGCTGCCCGTCCTCCGGCGTCGTCGTCGACATGGGCGAGGTGGAGGCGGCGCTCGGCCACCGGGCCGTCGGGCTCACCCTCACCAACTGCGGCAGCAAGCCGTACAGGGTCCACGGCTACCCGTCCGTCCGCGCCCTGGACGAGGCGGGTGACCCGCTGCCCGTCCCGGTGAACCCGGGCTCCTCCTACATGGGCACCGACCGAGGGCCGCAGGAGGTCGTGCTGAAGCCGGGGAAGACGGTGCGGTCGCTCCTGGCCTGGGTCTCCACCCCCACCGGCGGCGACCTCATCGAGGGCGACGCCCTGGAGATCGCACCGGCGCCCGGCCTGGAGGCGCGCACCTTCCCGCTCGAGGGCAGCGACGTACGGCTGCTCGACGAGCTCTACACGACCGCGTGGCGGACCGGCCCCACGTAGCGGCACCACGCGGCGCGGGGGGCAGAGGGCCCTCGTCGGCTGCGGGCGAGGCCCAGCGACTCGTGGAACCGGGCCTGCCACCGGCGCCGGGTCGCTCAGCGCCGGGCCATGTAGAGGGTGAAGGCCTTGTGGAGCACCTTGTTGATCGGGTAGTCCCACTCGCCGATGTACTCCGCGGCCCGGCCGCCCGTGCCGACCTTGAAGCGCAGCAGTCCCACCAGATGACTGCTCTCGTCGAGAGTGTCGGTGATGCCGCGCAAGTCGTAGACGGCCGCGCCCCGTTCGTGCGCGTCGCTCATCATGCGCCACTGGATCGCGTTGCTGGGCTGCACCTCGCGCTTGCGGCCGGTCGAGGCGCCGTAGGAGTACCAGACGTGGTTGCCCACGGTCAGCATCGTCGCCGCGGAGAGGGTCTCCCCGTCGTGCCGGGCGAGATAGAGCCGCATCCGGTCGGGGTCCTCGGCCCGCAGCACGGTCCACATGCGCTGGAAGTAGCCGAGCGGGCGGGGGATGAAGCGGTCGCGCCCGGCCGTCTCGCGGTACAGCTCGTAGAAGGCCGGGAGGTCCTCGTAATCGCCCTCGACGACCTTGACGCCCGCCTTCTCCGCCTTCTTGATGTTGCGCCGCCACTGCTGGTTCAGGCCGCCCCGGATCTCCTCCAGCGACAGCCCGGCGAACGGCACCTGGAAGACGTACCGGGGCTGCCCCGCGCTGAAACCGTCCTCGCTCTCCTCCCCGCCCCGCCGCCAGCCCAGAGCGCGCAGCCGTTCCACGAGCTCGGCGGCCCGCGGCTGCTGCGAGTCCGGCGGCACGTCGCGCAGCCGCCCGGCGGACGGGTCGGCGATGGCGTCCTTGACGGTCCGGGCGTCCCAGCGCCGGGCGACCACCGGCGGGCCCATACGTACCGAGAACGCGCCCTGAGCCTTCAGGTGCGCCACCATCGGATCCAGCCACTGCCCCAGCCCCGAGCCGTGCCAGTCGATGACCGGGCCCTCCGGCAGATAGGCCAGAAAGCGCTTCACCCGGGGGATCGGCCGGTACAGGACCAGCCCGGCTCCGACGATCCGTTCCGCTCCCGCGCCGTCCCGGTCGAACCAGCCGATGCTCTCCGCGCGCCAGTCGGGCTTCACATCACCCCATGACGGAACCTGCATATGGCTCACGGCGGGACGGCTTGCGACGAACGCCAGATGCTCCTGGCGGCTGATCGTCCTGAGATGCGGTGCCATGCGCTACTCCGTTCGTTGTGCGGTCGCTGCGCCCGACGGTGCCGGCGGGGTGCGCTGTTGACCTCAAGCGCACTTGACGTATCAGGGTGGTCGGCAACGGCGCACCGCCCCGGTGCCCCGGTCAGGAGGACCCGTCATGAGCGTGCGATTCGAATCCCGTCCCGATCTTGCCCGCAACGACGTCGGACTCGTCAAGGCGAGCACCTGGGATCTCGCCACCCCGGAGCGCCGACGGCGGACGGTCGAGGCCATTCGTGAGGCCTGGGACAGCCGGGACTGGCCGCATCCGGGACTTCTTTCGTACACCGTCCATGCCGGTGAGGACGGGAAGACCCTCTTCCACTACAGCCAGTGGAGTGGTGAGCAGGCGTACCAGGACTTCTTCCGGCACGGCAGGGACGAGCGCAACGCGGACATCGACGCCGCCGTGCCGGGCATCCGGCGGCTCGGACTGCACACCCTTGAGCTCTACCGGTCCACGCCGCCGCGGGAGGGCGACGGGCGGGAGCCGGGCTGCGTCGTGATCGTCGACGTCGAGTTCGAGGGCCCGGACAAGGCGCGACAACGGGACTGGGTGGACACCGTGTTCGAGGCGCTGGGGACCGACCCGGCGCCCGCCCCCGGCGGCATCCGCGGGCACTTCCATGTGAGTACCGACGGAACCCGGGTGCTCAACTACGCCGAATGGGAGAGCGCCCGGGCCCACATCGACGCACTCGCCGCCCCCGGTGCCGGGATCGGGTCGCGCACGCCGCAGTGGGAGCGGGTGCAGTCCTACCCGGGGGTGACCGGCGGCGGAGTCCACCGGTACACGCCCGCCCTCAGCATCCGGCCGGGGGTGGGCGCGTAGCGCCGCCGCTACGGGCGGAAGCGGAGCACCTGCGGGTCGTGGTCGCTGTTCTGGTCGGCGAACTCGGCGTTGATGTGCACGCTGTCGTAGTGGTAGCCGCCAATGGACGGGCTGGTCAGGATCTGGTCGAGGACCTGGCTGTTGCCCTGGTACACATAGCTGTAACGCTCCGAGCGCGGCAGGGACTTGATGGCCGGGTGGAGCACGCCCCCGGCCGTCAGGGTCTTGGCCGTGCCGGAGAACTCGAAGTCGTTGATGTCGCCGACGACCAGCACGTCCGCGTTCTTCTGGACGCTCAGCAGCTTCTTGACGAAGGTGTTGACCGCCTGAGCCTGCGCGTGCCGCTGGACCTCCGAGGAACGGGTCGGCGGCTGGTGCTCCGAGAAGAGGGACTCGTCGCCGCCCTTGGACGCGAAGTGGTTGGCGACGACGAAGACCGTACGGCCGCGGAAGGCGAACTCCCCGACGAGCGGCTTGCGGCTGTTCTCCCATGCCGCGTTCGCCGGGTCGATCCGGCCGGGGGAGAGGGTCAGGGCGGCGCGGCCCCGCTCCCGTACGACATCGGTCGCCGTCGTCGCGTCGCCGCCGGCCCGGTCGGTGAACGAGACCCGCTCCGGGTTGAAGAGGAACACCTGGCGGATGTTGCCGCCGGGCTGGCCGCCGTCCTTCTTGTCCTGCGGGTCGATGGAGCGCCACTCGTACGCCGGGCCGCCTGCCGCCACGATCGCGTCGGTGAACTTCTTCACCGTCAGGTCGGCGGCGACCGTGCCGTCGCTCTTCGCGCCGTTGTTGTCCTGGATCTCCTCCAGCGCCACGATGTCGGGCGAGGCGAGGTTGTCGACGACCGCGGCGGCGAGCGCGTCGAACTTTCCCTGCGGGTCGGTCGGATCGAGGTTCTCGACGTTGTACGTCGCCACGGCCAGCTCGCCGTCGCGCTGCTTGCGGGTGGTCTCCCGCTTCAGGCCCTTCGCGGTGACGGTGCCCATGGTGCGGGCGGTCAGCGTGTAGCCGCCGTACTGG
Source organism: Streptomyces sp. NPDC001880 (assembly GCF_053594575.1). Lineage (NCBI taxonomy): Bacteria > Bacillati > Actinomycetota > Actinomycetes > Kitasatosporales > Streptomycetaceae > Streptomyces > Streptomyces sp. NPDC001880. Next base: position 85,410 of record NZ_JBSFET010000001.1, on the reverse strand, counting down.
TTGAAGTCGAGCGGGCCCTCGGTCGTACCGGTCAGCACATCGCCCACGTCGGCCTTGGGGAAGGGCTGCTGGGCCAGCGGCACCAGCGACTGGATCTGCAGCCGTCCGGTGTTCTGCGCGTCGTACGAGCCGTAGACGGTGCCGCCGCGGCGGGCGTCGTTCTCGTGCGGCTTCACCGTCACCCACAGCTCGGCGTGCGCGTCGGTGGCGCCGACCACCCGCGAGGTGCCGACGCCGATGTTCATGCCTTCGAGCGACTCGTAGTAGTCCAGGGCGTAGCGGGACGGCCGCAGCGGCAGCGCGTTGATGGAGCCGCCCGCCGCGCGGTCGCCCTGCGGGGTGTACCGCGACGGGACGGAGCGCTCCGTCACCCGCACCGGCTCGGGCAGGGCGTTGCCGGAGGACACCACGGTGACGGTGGGCTTGCTGATCTCGGTGAGCGACTGGTTGCCGGAGTCGAGGCCGCCCGGGACGTACTCGGTGACCGTGCCGGAGACGGTGACCGCGTCACCGACGGCGACGGTGGGCGCGGAGCCGGTGAAGACGAAGACGCCCTCGCTGGTGGCGGGGTCGGCGTCCGGGGTCGGGTCCTGGAACCAGAAGCCCTTCGAGCCGTACGTCCGCACTCCGGTGACGATGCCCGCCACGTCCGCGACCTGTCGGCCGACGAGCGGGGATATCCGGGTGGAGCCCTGGATGTCGTGGATCTCGACCTGGCCGTCCACGGCCTGGCCGGGGGCGGTGGAGGCGGACGCGGAGGCGGCGCCGGTGAGCAGGCCGGCGGCGAGCGCGGCGGTGACTACGGCGGAGACGGCGGTCGTTCTGGACGATGCGGCAGGCATCACGGGCTCCGGGGGTATCGAGGGTCAGAGTGGAGATCTACGCGCGTCAATCTCTTGTGTGCGCAAGGCCGTTGTCAAGGTCTCCCGGGTGGACTGCCGCTGTCCGTTGCATGAACCGGGCGGCATGGGGCGAAATGCGTTTACGCTTGGGCCGCCCGAACCGTACGCCCGGTCCGTACGTCCGGCGCGCCCGATCCGTACGTCCGGTACGCCCCGAGGAGAACCACCTGATGTCCGCAGAGCCCCCCACCCTGCCGCCCGTACGGCTGCGCACCGAGGCCGAGCTGGCACGGGACGCGCTCGCCGCGCCGCTGCTCGCCCGCGCCGTCCGGCTCGCCCGATGGGCGGGCCCCGGGACCCGGGTCGGCGCCGGCGGCGAGCTCGTCGACGCACAGCTGCCCGCGGCGGCCGAGCACCTGGGCCTGGCGGCCGACGAGGACGGTGCGGCGGAGGCGAGCGAGGCGTGGCGGCTCGCGGTCGACACGGGGCTCGTCGACGTCGAGGACCCCGACGAGGCCGCCGGACCGGACGCGGAGGGGACCGCGACCGCCGGTGAGAACCTGGCGGTCGTCACCGGCGGTTCGCCGAAGGACGTCCTGTCGATCTGGCTCGACGGCCTGGAGGCCGTCCACGCCGACGCCACCGTGCCGGTCTTCGACGACCTCGCCGATCTCGTCGGTGAGGACGGCTCGGTCGACTTCGACTCCCTGGACTGGGACCCGGAGGCCGAGGCGGAATTCCTCGACGGGGTCCTCGGCAACCTCTATCTGCTCACCGTCGGCGACGGCCACGGCGGCACGGACACCGCCCCCGTGCCGCTGCCCGCACTCGCCGCGTCGATGATCGTCCCCGACGACATGAGTGAACCCACCGACGACATCCTTGAGCAGGTGTCCGAGGCGATGATGCGCCTCGACGACCAGTTCCGGGTCCTCGAACCCATCGGGATCGTCGAATACCGCCCGGTGGACGAGGCGTTGCTGGTCGAGGAGGGCGAGGACGCCGCCGTGCCGGCCGACGACGAGGACATCGCCCGGTACGGAATGGTGAAGCTCACCCCGCTCGGCCTGTACGGGCTGCGGACCCGGATGCTGGAGGCCGGGGTGGACGCCCCGGCGATCGGCGACCTCGTGGACAAGGGCGCCGACGCACTGCTCGGAGGCGTCGCGTACTACCCCGAGGCGGCGGCCCGCAGCGAGGTCGAGCTGTGGCTCGCCCGGCGCGGCGGCACCGACGGTGCGGCGGCCGAACTCCTGGCCGCGGCACGCGGAACGGACCGGCAGGCCCCGCTGCGCAGGCTCCACTGCCAGCAGGCCCTCGCCCTGGTCGGTGCGGAGGCGGAGCCCGCGGTGCGCGCGGTGCTGGACGACCCCGAGCTGGGCGGCCTGGCCCGGGTCTGGCTCGCGGAGCTGGGCGCGGCCGACGTACCCGCGCCGCCGGAGTCGATGATCTTCTGGCTCGCCGTCGACACGATCGCGGCCCAGCTGGAGGCCGAGGGCGACCTGGGCGAACTCCAGGGCCTGGTCGAGGGACTGGCGGGCCAGCACAGCGGTTTCTTCGACGAGGCATGGCGGGTGGAGCACCCGGCGACCGCGGAGGTCCTCGAAGCGATGGGGCGGCTGCACAGCGACAAGAAGAAGGCCAAGGAGGCCCGCAAGGCTGCCTTCAAGGCCCGGTCGCGCAAGAGGGACTGACCCCCGCCCGAGGGTGGAGCGGGCGGCGCGAACGGGGCGGCCCACGGTGAACGGCGAGTTCAGGGCATGCGATCCGGCCAGGGCGTGTTTCGAACGTGGCGTCGTCCGCCCGGACGCCCCCGACCAGGCGGGACTTTCGGAACACGCCCCAGTGCACAGCAAGGGTGTCCCCCGGCGTCGCCCGCCGTTCAACTGGTGTTGGCACAGGGGCGCGACTGTGGGCGCATCAACGACCCGCCCAGTTGCTCCAGGAGTACGTGATGCCCTTCACGCGCAGGGAATTCACCAGACAGTCCGCCCTCACCGGTGCCGGCATCGCACTGACCGGTACCGTCGCGGCGCTCGCCACCGCACCGGGCGCCCTTGCCGCCGGGGATCCGAAGCACGGCCACGGTCACGACGGCCACGACCACGGTCACGGGCACGACCGCGAGCCCGGCTACGGGCCGCTGATCGCAGACCCCGAGGGCATACTCGCGCTCCCCGCCGGTTTCTCGTACAAGGTCATCACCCACACCGGTGTCACCAAGCTGGAGTCCGGCGAGTTCACCCCCTCCAACCACGACGGCACGGCCGCCTTCGAAGGCCCGCGCGGCGTCACCCTGCTCGTCAACAACCACGAGCTCAGCGGCACCCGCGCCGGCTGGGAGCACCCGGTGCCGCTCGCCGAGGGCCTGGTCTACGACCCGGTCGCGGCCGGCGGCTGCACCGTCGTGGAGACCCGCCGCGACGGCCGTACCGCCGAGTGGGTCGGTATCGCGGGTACGTCCACCAACTGCGCCGGTGGCGCCTCCCCGTGGGGCACCTGGCTCACCTGCGAGGAGACCGAGGACAAGGCCGGCAAGAACGGCCTGCTCAAGGACCACGGCTACGTCTTCGAGGTCGACCCGTACGACCGGCACGCCAACCGTGACCCGCACCCGATCAAGGCGTTCGGCCGGTACGCCCACGAGGCCGTCGTCATCGACCCCAAGCGCGGCCACGCCTACCTGACCGAGGACGCCTCCGGCCCCAACGGGCTGCTCTACCGCTGGGTTCCGCCGCACGGCTTCCGGCACGGCCGTGGCAAGCTGCGCACGCTCGCCGACGACGCCGGTGTCCTCCAGGCCACCAAGTGCTTCGACAGCAACGGCAGGTTCGTCGACGACCTGTCCCGCGCCACGAAGATCGGCACGGTGTACGGCGTGGACTGGGTCGACGTACCCGACCGTGACGCCAGGACGGTCTCGGTGCGCAAGCAGTTCGCCGACGGCGAGGTCACCCGGGCCCGCAAGCTCGAAGGCATGTGGTGGGGCGACGGCGGCGCGTACGTCGTCTCCTCGTTCGCCCGCTCCGAGAGCCCCGTCCAGCACGACGGCCAGGTCTGGTTCTACGACCCGAAGCGCCGCACGCTGACGCTGAAGGTGCTCCTCGGGGTGAACGCCGACCCGTCGAAGGACGGCGCCTTCGACGGCCCGGACAACATCACCGTCTCGCCGTACGGCGGACTGGTCATCTCCGAGGACGGCGACGGCATCCAGCACCTCTTCGGGGCGACCGAGAGCGGCCGCACCTACCCCATCGCACGCAACGAGCTGAACATCGGCAGCGAGGAGGAGCCGGAGTACAGCGAGTTCACCGGAGTCACGTTCTCGCCCGACGGCCGGACGCTGTACGCCAACATCCAGACGCCGGGCATCATGCTCGCCATCACCGGTCCGTGGAAGCGCCAGCCGCAGAAGCAGCGGTAGCCCGTACGGGTGCCCTCGGCACGGGGGAGCCGGTACGGAACGGGGAAGCCCTCACCGTACCGGCTCCGGCAGAGGCCGGTCACGAATCCGGTGCCAGTGTGCCGCCAATGGTGAACGGGCATGGCGTCGGGCGTTGCCAGGGCGCATACTCAAGGCAATGAAACAGTCAGCCGGTTCCCGGCGCCATCTGCCCTCCAGTCCCTTCAACCGCCCGGCCCAGGCGGAGCCACCCGTCGAGTTGTTCGATGTGGGCGACCGGGTGTCGCACGATCAGTTCGGGCTCGGCCGCGTTCTCGCCGTCGAGGGCGACAACGACGCGGTGCTCATCGACTTCTCGGGGCGGCAGGGGAGGATCCTGAGCCCGTACTCCAAGCTGACCAAGCTCTGAGAGGGGCGGCGAGCACGCGCGGTGTCCGCGTCCCCGTCACGCTCTACGGTTCCAGGGGCTGCCTGACACTCGCAGGCAGCCCCTGAAACCGTATCGGGAGCCGTTGGCCCCGCTCGGGGCCTGGCCGGCGGACCAGGGCCTACAGCGCCTGAGCGGCGGGCTTCACCATGCCGCGGACGGTGCGCGACTTCACGAAGTCGCCCATGGCCGTCATCTCCCACTCGCCGGAGTACTGCTTGATCAGCTTGGCCATCATCACGCCGGTCTGCGGCTCGGCGCCGGTCAGGTCGAAGCGGACCAGCTCCTCGCCGGTGGCCGCGTCGACCAGCCGGCAGTAGGCCTTGGCGACGTCGGTGAACTTCTGGCCGGTGAACGAGTTGACCGTGAAGACCAGGCCGGTCGCCTCCGCCGGGATCCGGCCCAGGTCCACGACGATCACCTCGTCGTCACCCGCGCCCTCGCCCGTGAGGTTGTCGCCGGAGTGCTTGATCGCGCCGTTCAGGATGGCGAGCTTGCCGAAATAGCAGCTGTCCAGGTGGTTCCGGTTGGGGCCGTAGGCGATCACGGAGGCATCGAGGTCGATGTCCTTGCCCCGGAACGCGGGCTCCCAGCCGAGGCCCATCTTGACCTGGGAGAGCAGCGGCCGGCCGCCCTTGACCAGAGAGACCGTCTGGTTCTTCTGGAGGCTGACCCGGCCCTTGTCGAGGTTGATCTTGCCGCCGACGGGCGGGGCGGCGGGCGGAGCCGGCGGGGTGGCGGGGGCCGGGGGTGCGGCGATCCGGGGGTCCACCGGGGCCGCGGGGGGAACCGGGGGCGCCACGGGCGCGGGGGCCGGTGCGGCGGCGGGCTCCTCCTCGACCGAGACGCCGAAGTCCGTGGCGATGCCGGCCAGTCCGTTGGCATAGCCCTGGCCGACCGCGCGGGCCTTCCAGGCGCCGTTGCGGAGATAGACCTCGATGACCACGAGCGCCGTCTCGGCACCCAGCCGGGGCGGGGTGAACGTGGCGAGCACGCTGCCGTCTTCGGCGTTGCGCACCGTCGCGGTGGGTTCGATGCCCTGGAAGGTCTGGCCCGCCGCATCCGGGCTCGCCGTGACGACGATCTTCTCGATGCCGGGCGGGACCGCGGCGGTGTCCACCAGGATCGCGTCCGGCGCGGTGCCGCCGCCGGAGCGGTAGGTCACGCCGGGCCCGCTGGGCTGGTTGTAGAAGATGAAGTCGTCGTCGGAGCGCACCTTGCCGTCGGCGGTGAGCAGCAGGCCCGAAACGTCGAGCCGCACCGGTGCGGAGACGTCCACGGCCACGCGGGCCGTGGAGAGAGGGATGTTCGAGCCGGGGGTCATAGCGGTCATGCTCGGGATAACGAGCGACCTCGCTTTGCCGTTCCCTTACCTTCGAGGACCTTCGGGGATTTTTAAGAACCTTCGAGACCTTCGCGGACATATGGCCGTGTGGGGCGGGCGCCCGCCCCGCACGCCTGGTCAGCGGTTGCGCGGGTGGTTGCGGGCGGTGCGCTCGTTGCCGTGTTTGTACGCCCCGGTCCAGCGGGCCATCACCAGCTGTGCGTCCCCCGACTCCACCTCCGCCAGGAACTTCTCCGCCCGGCCGCCGCGCAGCGTGCCCGCGGGGCGGCCGTGGTGAGTGATGGTGACGCTCGCGTCGCCGTGCTGCTCGTAAAGGAATCCGGAAGGTCTCGGCATGGCCCCGCATCCTGCCCGGCGCAAGGGTGCCCTGTCGCGTGAATTCGGGCGGAGGCGGATGTGCGTGGACGCGTGCCGTCGTCAGCGCGGCCAGACCGGCGGATTGGTGCAGAACTGACCGCCGAGGTGGGCGTGGTCGGGGTTGTCCGGATCCAGCTCGCCCTGCTCGGCGATGAGTCGGGCCGCGTACGGCTCGGAGTCGTCCCTCGGCTCGTACCCCAGCGCGCGGGCCGTCGTCAGGTCCCACCACAGCCGGGTGTTGTCGGACGAGCCGTGGACGACGGTGTGCCGCACGTCCTCGGCGGTGAGCGCGGCATGGAAGAGCCGGGCGCCGTCCTCGGGGCTCATCCAGACCGAGAGCATCCGCACCGATGTCGGCTCGGGGAAACAGGAGCCGATGCGCACCGAGACGGTCTCCATGCCGTGCCGGTCCCAGTACAGCTGAGCGAGGTCCTCGCCGAAGGACTTGGACAGGCCGTAGAAGGTGTCGGGGCGGCGCGGGGCGTCGACGGGGATCAGCGGGTCGCCGGGCAGCGGGCGCGGGGTGTAGCCGACGACATGGTTGGAGGAGGCGAAAACGATGCGCCGCACGCCCTCCTCGCGCGCGGCCTCGTAGAGGTTGTACGTGCCCTCGATGTTCGCCTTGAGGATCTTGTCGAAAGTGGATTCCAGGGAGATGCCCGCGAGGTGGACGATCGCGTCGACACCTCGCACGGCCTCACGCAGCGCCTCCCGGTCGCCGAGGTCGGCGGTGATCGCGTCCGGCTCGCCCTCGACGGGGACGGCGTCGAAGAGGCGGAGCTCGTAACCGTATGCGGGCAGCAGGCCGCGCATCAGGGTGCCGAGACCGCCGGCGGCGCCGGTGAGCAGGACGGTGCGGGGAGCGGGCATGCGCGAATCTCCTCGGGACATCAAATCCATGGACGACATTCATATGCATGGATTACGGGACAGCCCTTAGCTAAGAAGTCCTGGCTTTCGGAGTCAAGTGCGGCGGCGCGGGTCGGCGGCTGCTCTCCCGGAGCCGGAAACTCCGACCTCGGGTCGATCGCTGGATCCGTTCGTCCGCTGCCCCCTCCTTGACCTGTGCCTGGAGGCTGCCTTAGCGTGAAGACGTTCATGAATGTGGACGTCGATCAGAATTGTGCACGCCTGAACCCGCTCAGGGAGCGCCAGTGACCTCAGCCCCTCTTGCCGCCCGACTCGGCCGTGTCGCCGGGCCGCTCTTCTTCCCCGTCACCGCGTACGGACCGGACGGCGACATCGACCTCGATGCCTTCCGCGCACATGTGAGGGCCGGTGTCGATGCCGGTGCGGCGGCGGTCTTCGCCTGCTGCGGCACCGGCGAGTTCCACGCGCTCACGCCTCAGGAGTTCCGCCGTGTCGTCGCCGCGGCCGTCGAGGAGACCGCCGGAGAGGTGCCCGTCGTCGCGGGGGCCGGGTACGGCACGGCGCTCGCGATCCAGTACGCGAAGCTCGCGGAGGAAGCGGGTGCGGACGGGCTCCTCGCCATGCCCCCGTATCTCGTCGTCGCCGACCAGGAGGGGTTGCTGAGCCACTACACCGCGCTCGCCGCGGCCACCTCCCTGGAGACGATCGTCTACCAGCGCGACAACGCCGTCTTCACCCCCGAGACCGTCGTCGCACTGGCCGGGGCGCCCGGCGTCATCGGCCTCAAGGACGGCTACGGCGACCTCGACCTGATGCAGCGCATCGTCAGCGCCGTCCGCACCGCACTGCCGGGCCGGGACTTCCTGTACTTCAACGGACTGCCCACCGCCGAACTCACCGGCCCGGCCTACCGGGGCGTCGGCGTCACGCTCTACTCCTCCGCCGTCTTCGCCTTCGCGCCCGACATCGCGCTCGCCTTCTACCGGGCGATGGACTCCGGCGACGACGAACTGACCGGGGCCCTGCTCGACCACTTCTACCGGCCGCTCGTGGAGCTGCGCGCCAAGGGCCGCGGCTACGCCGTCTCGCTCGTCAAGGCCGGAGTCCGGCTGGGCGGCCTGGACGTCGGCGAGGTCCGCACCCCGCTCACCGAGCCGCCCGCCGCCCACATCGAGGAGCTCGCCGCGATCATCGCGCGCGGCCGGGCCCTGCTGGAGAAGCACGGGCAGGAGCGGCGCGGGTGAAGACCTCGGCCTTCCTCTACCCCTGGGACGTGGTCGGCGACGCGGACGCCGCCGCCCGCGTCGCGGACCTGGGCGTCCAGCAGGTGACGCTGGCCGCCGCCTACCACTCCACCCGGGCGCTGACCCCGCGTCACCCCGGCCGGCGCATCGTCACCGCAGAGCATGCCGCGGTGCTCTACCCGCCGGACGCCGCCCGGTGGGCGGGGCGCGAACTGCGTCCCCACGAGCAGACCTGGGTGGCCTCGGACGATCCGTTCGCCGAGGCCGCCGAGGCCCTCACCGCCGCCGGCCTGGAGGTCCACACCTGGGTGGTCCTGGCCCACAACTCCCGGCTGGGAGCCGAACATCCGGAAACCTCCGTGGTCAACGCGTACGGCGACCGCTATCCCTGGGCACCGTGCATCGCCCGGCCCGCGGTCCGCGCGTACCTGGTCGCACTGGCGGCGGAGGCGGCGGTGCGCGGCGGCGCGCGCGGCACCGAGCTGGAGTCCTGCGGCTGGTACGGCTTCGCGCATCTGCACGCCCACGACAAGATCGCGGGCGTCGGTCTCGGGGACGCGGCGCAGTATCTGATGTCGCTCTGCTTCTGCCCCTGCTGCCGGACCGGCTACGCCGGACACGGCCTGGACGCCGACGGACTGGCGGCGGCCGTACGCACCGCGCTGGAGCCGGTCTGGGCCGGTTCCGGCTCCCCGGAGGCAGGCCGGGAGGGCATCGAGAAGTTCCTCGGCGCCGACCTCGCCGCCGCGACCCTCCAGTGGCGTGGCAAGGTTGCCCGTACGCTCCAGGAGTCCGCGGTCGCCGCCGTGCGGGCGGCGGCGGAGCCGGGGTTCCAGGTGCTGCTGCACGCCGACCCCGCACCCCACCGCACCGGTGCGAACGTCGGGGTCTACCCGGAGCACATCCTGTCCGTGGCGGACGGTGTGGTGCTGCCCTGCACCGGCGACGACACGGCGCGCGAGGCCGTACTCGGCCCGTTCGCCGGGCGCGACGGGGTGCTCGCGGCCAACTTCTGCGTGGTCACGGGGATGGGCGGCAGCCCCGCCACGCTGGAGCGGGACGCCGCGCACGCCGCATCGCTCGGCGCGGACCAACTGCGGCTGTACCACGCCGGGCTGGCCTCCGGCCCGGACCTCCGGGCCGTCGCCGGAGCGCTCTCACGCCTGAGCCGATGAAGGAGCCGGGCCGGCGAGGGCGTCCGTCGGCCATCCCCAAGCTCTCAACTTCGTTCGAGCAGGGGAGACCCCATTCGCCGGCCCCTCACCAACAGGGCCGCGGTCAGCAGTCCCGCCGCGCCGACCAGCGGCAGCAGCACCCGGATGTCCACCAGCGCGATCAGACCGGCGCCGAGTGCCAGCGCCACCGCGTTCGGGACCATCATCAGCGTGCTGGCGGTCGCGGCGGTGCGGACCGGCACGGCCTGAGGGGTCTCCTGCTGCACCGCCGTCATCGCGGCGATCAGCATACACGGCAGCCCTGCCCCGACAGCCGCGCTCGCCGCCGGCGCCACCGCGTCGTACGGCAGCGCCCGCGCCCCCACCGCCACCGCGAGGAGCCGTCCCCGCACGGGGGCAGGGCACATGCCGCACGTCTCCGAACACGTCCGGCGCGGGTGCGTGCCCGAGGCCACGCACCCGCGCCGGATCCGGCGTGCGGCTCCCGCCGGCTTTCAGTCCGCCAGTGCCGCCGTCATCATCTTCTGGGCGATCGGCGCCGCCAGACCGTTGCCGCTGACCTCCGAGCGTGCCGCGCCCGAGTCCTCGACGACCACGGCGACCGCGACCTCCTTGCCGCTGGACGCGTCCTTCGCGTACGAGGTGAACCAGGCGTACGGGGTCTTGCTGTTGCCCACGCCGTTCTGCGCGGTGCCCGTCTTTCCGCCCACCTCGGCCCCGGGGATCCGGGCGTTGCTGCCGGTGCCCTCTTCGACGACGGTCACCATGGCGCTGCGCAGCTGCTCGGCGGTGGACTCGGAGACGACCCGCTCGGTGTCCCCGTCCTCGAACTCCTGGAGCGCGTTGCCCTTGGAGTCGGTCACGGCGGACACCATGTGCGGCGCGGCGAGTTCGCCGCCGTTGGCGATGGCGGCCGAGACCATGGACATCTGCAACGGCGTCGCGGTGACCTCGAACTGGCCGATGCCGGTCAGCGCCGTCTGCGGGCGGTCCATGCCGGACGGGTAGACGCTCTCGGACGCCCGGACCGGCACATCGAGCTCGTCGGTGTTGAAGCCGAACTTCTCCGCCATCGCCTTCACCTTGTCCTGGCCGAGGTCGACGGCGGCCTTCGCGAAGACGTTGTTGCAGGAGTACTGGAGCGCGGTGCGCAGTGTGGCGTTCGCGCAGGGCGCCGAGGGGTTCTCGTTGTTCAGGACGGTGCTGGTGTCGGGCAGCGTGTACGGATTGGGGCTGTCGGTGCGCTCGTCGACCGAGCCGTACAGTCCCTCCTCCAGCGCGGCTGCCGCCACCACCAGCTTGAACGTGGAGCCGGGGGCCAGCGGCTGGCGCAGCGCACGGTTGACCGTCGGCTTGTCCTCGTCGTCGAGCAGCTTCTGCCAGGCTTCGCCGTCCGTCGTCCCGCTGATCGTCGAAGGGTCGTACGAGGGGGTGGAGACCATGCCGAGGATTCGGCCGGTCTTCGGGTCGATCGCGACCGCCGCCCCCTTGTCGTCGCCGAGCGCCTCGTACCCGGCCCTCTGCACGCCCGGATCGATCGTCGTCAGGACGTTGCCCGGGGCCGCCTGCTTGCGTGTCAACGCGTCCAACGGGTTCTTCAGCCGGTCGTCGGTGCCGTCCAGCACATGGCTGTAGATCCCTTCGAGCTGTGTGGAGCCGTACGCCTGCGAGCTGTAACCGGTGACGGCCGAGTAGAGCTCGCCCTCGGTGTAGGTGCGTTTGTACGCGAGGTCGCTGTCCACCGTCTTCTTCGATCCGGTGACCGGGTTCCCGGCCACGATGATGTCGCCGAGCGGCTGCGCGTACTGCGCGATGGTCTTCCGCCGGTTGTGTTCGTTGTCTGCGAGCGCCTCCGCCTGGTACGCCTGCAGCCAGGTCGCCCGCACCAGCAGGGCGAGAACCAGCAGCAGGCAGAAGACCGAAGCATGCCTGATCGTTCTGTTCATCCCGCCCGAGGGACGAACGGGGCTCCGTGCGCCGTTCCCGAATGAGGCGATTCTCAGCGATTCTCACCGGTTTCTCATGTGGGGCCGGGGCGCCCGGGGACGATGCCCCCGGTTGGTACGCCGCTGTCACCGGGTGCGGTCCCGCGCGCCGCTCATTGCGGCAGCGTGAACAGCAGCTCCGCGGTGTCCTCGCCGCGGGCGTGCGCGTACCCGTGGTCCGTGCCGGTGACGGTGAATCCGCACTTCTCCAGGACCCGGCGCGAGCCGGCGTTGTCGGCCGCGGCCCGTGCGTGCAGCGGGCGCTCGGGCACGGCGACGAGCAGCGCGGACAGCGCGGCGGTCGCGAGTCCCCGGCCCCACCGCGCCCGGTCGATCCAGTAGGTGACCTGGCGGTCGCCCAGAGGCCCGTACACCCCGGCGTTGCCGACCACCGCGCCGTCCGCGACCACCGTGCGCATCACCACGGAGCCGTCGGCCAGGATGCGCTGCCAGTGGGCGTCGAAGGCATGCCGGTCGGTGGGGTCCTCGCTGGTGAAGGCGGCCGTCCTGACCGATTCCGGGTCGGACATGAAGGCGAAGAACAGCGGCAGATCACCGTCCTGGACCTCGCGCAGGGAAATCCTCACGGGTCAGAGCCTCCGGGTGGCGAGCGTCAGCCGGTCCCGGGCGTCGAACAGCGCGTCCTTCACCATCTGTTCGTGCGCGGGCGTGAGCCGGGCGACCGGCACCGAGCAGCTGATGGCGTCGCGGGCGGGGGTGCGGTACGGGACGGCGACGCCGAAGCAGCGCAGTCCGAGGGTGTTCTCCTCGCGGTCCACCGCGTACCCCTGTTCGCGGATGAGGTGCAGTTCCTCGATGAGCTTCTCGCGGTGGGTGATGGTGTGCTCGGTCAGCGCGGGCAGCGTCTCGGGGAGCAGTTTGCGGACCTGTTCGTCGCTGTGGGTGGCCAGCAGCGCCTTGCCGAGCGAAGTGGAGTGGGCGGGCAGCCGCCGGCCGACGCGGGTGAAGGGGCGCAGATAGTGCTGGGACTGCCGGGTGGCGAGGTACACCACGTTCGTCCCGTCGAGACGCGCCAGGTGGATGGTCTCCGTCGTGTCGTCGGCGAGCCGGTCCAGGGTCGGCCGGGCGGCTGCGACGACCTCGTCGCCGTCGATGTACGAGGTGCCGACCAGCAGGGCCCGTACGCCGATCCCGTACCGCGTGCCCGTCGCGTCGGTCTCCACCCAGCCCAGCTCCACCAGCGTGCGCAGCAGCATGTACAGGCTGGACTTGGGGTAGCCGACGGCCTCCTGCACCGAGGCAAGCGAGTGCATGCCGGGCCGTCCCGCGAAGTATTCGAGCAGCTCCACCGTCCGTACCGCGGACTTGACCTGTGCCCCACCGGATTCGGCAGCCGACATCGTCCTACGCCCCTTCCAGCCCACTTGCGAAACCCTGAGACTTCTTGAACCGGCGACTTCTTGCCAACACCGAACGCCCGGAAATAGAGTCGCATATATTCACGATCAGGAACTGTGTTCAGAATACCGAACAACTTCTGATGTGTGGCAGTGGAGCGGAAGGAATCACGGTGGCAGCAGCACCAGTCTGGAGTGTCGACCCCCGTACCGGGAACCCGCGCGAGCAGGTTGCGGTGGAGGCCACGGCGGAGGAGGTCGACCGTGCGGTCCGGGCCGCCCACGCGGTACGCGGGTCGCTCGCCGACCGCACCGTGCGCGCCGCCTTCCTGCGCACCGCGGCCGACCTGCTCACCGAGGCGGGGGAGCACGTCATCGAGGCCGCCGACGCGGAGACCGCGCTCGGCCCGGCCCGGCTGACGGGTGAACTCGCGCGCACCGCAGCCCAGTTGAGGGCCTTCGCGGAGGTCGTCGACGAGGGCGCCTTCCTCGACATCCACATCGACCACGCGGACGCCACCCGGACCCCGCCCTGGCCCGACCTGCGCCGCTACAAGATCCCGCTCGGCGTCGTCGCCGTCTACGCGGCCAGCAACTTCCCGCTCGCCTTCTCCGTCCCCGGAGGCGACACCGCGAGCGCACTGGCGGCCGGCTGCCCCGTCGTCGTCAAGGCGCACCCCGACCACCCCGCCACCTCCGAGCTGTGCGCCTCCGTGCTGCGCAGGGCGGCGGCCCAGGTCGGCCTGCCCGAGGACGTGGTGATCCTGGTGCACGGCTTCGACGCGGGCGTCGAGCTGATCGGACACCCGCTCGTCGCCGCCGCCGGGTTCACCGGCTCGGTCCGCGGCGGACGCGCCCTGTTCGACGCCGCGGCGGCCCGCCCCCGGCCCATCCCCTTCCACGGCGAACTGGGCTCACTCAACCCCGTCGTCATCACCGAGGCGGCCGCCGCCGAGCGCGCCGAGGAGATCGGTGCAGGGCTCGCGGGCTCGATGACCATGGGCGCCGGCCAGTTCTGCACCAAGCCCGGCTTCGTCCTGGCCCCGGCGGGCGACACCGGCGACCGGCTGCTGAAGTCCCTCACCGGCGCGGTCAGCGACACCGAGGCCGCGGTCCTGCTCGACCACCGGATGCGCGCGGCCTTCGTCGAGGGCGTACGGACCCGGGCCGGACTCCCGGACGTGGAGGCACCCGTCACCCCCGGCGCGGGCGGCGAGCACACCGTCTCGGCCGGTTTCCTCACCGTACCGGCACAGCTCCTCACCACCGAGGGCCCGCACGACGAACTCCTGGAGGAGTGCTTCGGCCCCGTCACCGTCGTCGCCCGCTACACCTGCGCCGAGGAGATCACCGCCGTACTCTCCCGGCTCCCCGGCAACCTCACCGCCACCCTCCAGACCGCCACCGACGGCGCCGACGCCGACGCCCCCGGACTCCTCGCGGCCCTCACCCCGCTGGCCGGCCGGGTCCTCGTCAACGGCTGGCCGACCGGCGTCGCCGTCGCCCCCGCCCAGCACCACGGCGGCCCCTACCCGTCCTCCACCTCCACCTCCACCTCGGTCGGTGCCACCGCGATCGAACGCTGGCTGCGCCCGGTCACCTACCAGACGACCCCCGAGACCCTGCTCCCGCCGGAGCTGCGCGAGGGCAACCCCCTGAACCTTCCCCGCCGAGTGGACGGGCGCCGGGCGTGACCCCACGGTCAGTGCCCCGACAGGCAACGTTCGCCCCGTCGCGGCGTCCGGCACGCACTCTCGCCGCACCGGACGAAAGCCCGAGTACGTCCAGTACGAGGCGCGGCGTCCGGCACGCCGGGAGCACGCACCGGACGCCACTCCTTGTCGGGCAAACATTGCCTGCCGCGGCACCGATCCGGCCCCGGCGGTGACTCCCCGGACCGCGCGGCCCGCGCCCCGCGCCGCCATCGGCGCGGGGCCGCCCGGCTCCCTGCCCCATCGCACCGGAGGTGTCGTCCCCGCCTCCGTCAGTGGACCGACCGCACCGGCCGGGGCGGTGGCGCCGTGACCGTCCGGGCCGGGGAGACGTTCGGGACCGGCCGTGCGGTCCTCGACATCGAGGCGCTGCTCGCCGGACCCGTACCGGCCGAGGGGCCGACGGCCGACGAGGGCGAGCCGGACACCGGGGAGTGGAGCGCGACCGCGGGCGAGGGCTTCCGGATCGTGCCGCTCTGGGAGAGCGACGGCCTCGTGGGCGCGTACGGACCCGAGTGGGAGGAGGCCGAGGAGGCCGCCGCCGGTCATCTCGCCGAACTCGTGGGCGAGTTGGACCGCCGTTGGGGAGCCCACCGGACCGCGGGCATGCGGGTGCCGATCTTCCGAGACCTCGCGGGCGAGCCCCTGCCGCCCCTGTACCGGGCGCTGTGCGACAGGGACTGTCTCGGGGACCTGGCGGAGTGGGGGCCGGTGGACGGCCGGTGGGTCGCCGTCTCCCTCAACCAGTGCGACGGCGACGCTCCGATGATCCTGGTGGCCGTGGTCGCCGACCGGCCGATCGCCGAGCTCGACGACGGGGAGTGACAAGGGGGAATGAGGCAGTCCGCTCCCGTGTTGTGCACGGGGGCGGAGAGCGGCTCCGCGCCGTCCGAGCCGTACGTACGAGGACACGGAGGAAAGAAGAGACATGCGTGTCGAGATCTGGAGCGACATAGCCTGCCCCTGGTGCTACATCGGGAAGGCCCGCTTCGAGAAGGGCCTCGCCGGGTTCGCCCACCGCGACCAGGTCGAGGTCGTGCACCGGTCCTTCGAGCTCGACCCCGGGCGCGCCAAGGGCGACACCGCACAGGTGATCGACATGCTGGCGCAGAAGTACGGGCGCACCCGTGAAGAGGCGCAGGCCATGGAGGCGAACGTCGCGGCCAACGCGCAGGCCGAGGGGCTCGGCTACCTCACCGAGGGCCGTGACCACGGCAACACCTTCGACATCCACCGGCTGCTCCACCTGGCCAGGGCCCGGGGCCGCCAGGACGAGCTGCTGAACCTCGCCTACCGGGCGAACTTCGCCGAGGAGCGGTCCGTCTACGACGCGGACGTGCTGGTCGAGCTGGCCGTCGAGGCCGGGCTCGACGCCGACGAGGCCCGTGCCGTGCTCGCCGACCCGGAGGCATACGCGGCCGAGGTGCGGGCCGATGAGCGGGAGGCGTCCGAGCTGGGCGCCGACGCGGTGCCGTTCTTCGTGCTCGACCGGCGCTACGGCATCTCCGGCGGCCAGCCCGCCGAGGTCTTCGCCCAGGCGCTGGAACAGGCGTGGAAGGACCGTCCGCTCACCGCGATCGGCGGGGACGCGGCGGCGTGCGACGCCGACGGGACCTGCGAGGTTCCGCAGGCCTGAGGCGCGGCGCCCGGGGCCGTTTCGGCCGGTCCGAGCAGTGCTTGGGTGTTCTCCTCAACCTTTCGTAATTGACCAGCGGTTGAGGGGGCCCCAGGCTGGGCGTATGGAGACTACTTCGCTCAGCAGTGCGGTGGACGCCGAGTTCGCGCCGAGGACGACCTATCTGAACACCTCCACCTGCGGGCTGCTGCCCCGGCGGACCGTGGCGGCCGTGCGGGCGCTCGCCGAGGCGGTCGCCGAGGGCGTCACGGACGGCTCGGGCGACTTCGGCATGGTGGAAGCGGCCCGGACCGGCTTCGCCCGTCTCGCCGGGGTCGACACCGACCGGGTCGCCGTCGGCAGCTCGGTCTCCGTACATGTCGGGCTGATCGCCGCCTCGCTGCCGCCGGGAGCCGAAATCGTGGCGCCCGAGGGTGAGTTCAGCTCCGTCGTCGGTCCCTTCGCGGCCCGCGGCGATCTCAGGATGCGCTACGTCCCGCTGGACCGGCTGGCCGACGCGGTGGGTCCGGCCACCGCGCTCGTCGCCTTCTCCTCCGTGCAGTCGGCCAACGGCCGGATCGCCGACCTGAAGGCGGTGCGAGCGGCGGCCGCCGCCCACGGCGCCCGGACACTGCTCGACGCCACCCAGTCGGCCGGCTGGCTGCCGCTGGACGCCGGGGAGTACGACTACACCGTCACCGGCGGGTTCAAGTTCCTGCTCTGCCCGCGGGGCGCGTCGTTCCTCACCGTCACCGAGGAGGCCCAGCAGGCCCTGCCACCGGTCTTCGTCGGCATGTCTGCCGCCGTCGACCCCTGGAGCAGCACCTACGGACCGGTCGAGCGGCTCTCCCCGACCGCGCGCCGCTACGACGAACCGCCCGCCTTCCTCTCTTACCACGGCGCCGAGCGGTCCCTCGCGCTGCTGGGCGAGGTCGGTGTGGAGACCGTCCACACCCATGCCACCGGGCTCGCGGCCCGCATGCGGGCGGGGCTGGCCGGGCTGGGGTACGAGGCGGTGCCGGGGGAGTCGGCGATCGTGGCCGTGCCCGGACTGGGCGGGCGGGAGCCGGAACTCGCGCGGGCCGGAGTGGTGGCCTCGAACCGGGCGGGGAGTCTGCGCGCCGCCTTCCACCTGTACAACACGGAGGCCGATGTGGACCGGGTCCTGGACGTGCTCTCCGGCTGACTCCGCCTGCCTGGGGGCCAGCCGCGCCCGGGGCGGTCCGCGGTCTCCCGGCAGAGGTTCTCCTCGATCCTGGTGAGCAGCCTGGTCAGTTCCTCGCGGTCCGGGGGGATACGCCCTGCTCGGTCTCGGCGTGCGACCGGCCCGGGTGGAGCATCTGATGCCTCACCCAGCGGGCGGGTTCCTCGTCCATTGCCCGGACGAGTCCCCGGGTGGCCGGCCTGTCCAGGACCTGTTGATGCTTCACCACATCGACTCCGGCGCTCGTCACGACCGGCCGGCCGCCCGGACCCACCCGGCCTCGCGCTAATCCCGGCCGGACTCGTCCAGCGGCGCGCTGTGCCACTTCCACGAGGTGACGCGCGGGTGGCCGGGCAATTCGGCGCGGCCGGTGGCCCAGCGCAGCACGGCCCAGCGGTCGGCGTCCTTCGGGGCGTCCGGGAACAGCCGGGCCAGCACCCGGTCGCAGAGACCGGCGGGCGGCGTCCAGTCGACATCCAGGCTCGCGGCGAGATCGTGCGTGTGCACCAGGGTCTCCACGATCCCCATTGCTGCGAAGCCCTCCGGGTCGGACACGCCGTAGGAGTGGTACGAGCGCAGCTCGGGCGAGGCCGTCCGCACCATCGAGGCCAGCAGCGCGCCGCTCGCCTCCAGCGTCCGGAGCAGTCCGGCGGGGCCGGCCGACGGGTCCGCGAAGACCGCGTTCCACGGGCCGCCCTCGCGCTCGGGACTCCAGCGGTACGGGACGTACGCGTCCAGCGCGGGCCGCTGCGGGCCCAGTTGGGCCGCGTAGGAGAAGAGGTCGTCGCTCAGATGCTCCGTGGTCTCCCAGCAGCTCCACTCCAGCGACCCCGCCGGAATGTTCCAGTCGGCCACCGGGGACTTCCGGAGCGCGGCGACCGCGAGGCGCACGGCGGTCGTCACGTCGTCCGCCGTGACCGGCAGCCGGGTCCCGGTCAGGGCCGCCCGTTCCGCCGCACCGCACTCGACGCAGAACTCGTTGCCCTCGGGGTCGGCGAGCGTCGCCCAGCCCCGCCCGTCGGGCCTCCGGTGGTCGGCGACGAGGGTGGCGCCGAGGCCGAGCAGCCGCTCGACCTCCTCGTCCCTGGTCCGGTCCCGTGGCTGGATGTCCAGGTGGACGCGGTTCTTGGTGCGCTTGGGCTCCGGCACCCGGATGAACAGCAGCGCGGCACCGGGGGATTCGACGAGCGCCTCGGGATCACCGGGGGCGTCGTCGTCCGAGAGCTGTGCGCCGAGCACCCCGGCCCAGAAGCCGGCCAGTCCGTAGGCGTCGGCGCAGTCGATCGTGATGTGACGTACGAGTGAGGTCATGGGCCTTACCTTCGTCGCCGGGCGACGCACTGGTCCAGTGATTTCGGGGCGGAGCGGCGTCGGCTGCTCCGCCCCGCCCGCGGGTCGTCTCACCGCACCGGGGTGAAGTCCCTCGCCCCGATGAACTCCGGACGACGGGCCGGTGCCGCGAACGGCTCTTCGGCGGCGTTCTCCACACTGTTGAAGACGATGAAGACGTTGCTGCGCGGGTACGGGGTGATGTTGTCGCCCGAGCCATGCATGCAGTTGCAGTCGAACCAGGTCGCCGAACCCGCCTTGCCCGTAAATAGCTTGATGCCGTGCCGGTCGGCCAGCTTCGTCAGGGCCTCGTCGGACGGGGTTCCGGCGTCCTGCATCTTCAGGGACTTCTTGTAGTTGTCCCTCGGCGTCTCGCCTGCACACCCGAGGAACGACTTGTGCGAACCGGGCATGATCATCAGCCCGCCGTTGGTGTCGCGGTTCTCGGTCAGCGCGATCGATACGGACACTGCCCGCATGTTCGGCAGCCCGTCCTCGGCGTGCCAGGTCTCGAAGTCCGAGTGCCAGTAGAACCCCGAGGCGCCGAAGCCCGGCTTGACATTGATCCGGGACTGGTGGACGTACACGTCCGAGCCGAGGATCTGCCGCGCCCGGCCCACCATCCGTTCGTCGTTCACCAGCCGGGCGAAGACCTCGCTGATCCGGTGGACCTCGAAGACCGACCGTACTTTCTGCGACTTGGGCTCGATGATCGAGCGCTCGTCGGCCCGCACCGCCGGATCGGCGATCAGCCGGTCCAGTTCGGCGCGGTGGACGGCCACCTCGTCGGGAGTGATCAGCTGGTCGACGGTGAGGAAGCCGTCGCGCTCGAAGGCCTGGAGATCCTGCACGGCCACCGGGCCAGGGGTGCCGGGCGGGGACCAGATCACCGGGTCCTTGCGGGGGGTGGTCAGCTCGGCTGTGCCGCGTGTGGGGTAGAGATCGGTGCGTACACCGGTGGTCATGGTTCAGCCCTCCTCGGTCAGCAGCGGGTAGACACCGCTCTCGTCGTGTTCCTCCCGCCCGGTGACCGGCGGGTTGAAGACACAGACGCAGCGGAAGTCGGTCTTCGGGCGCATGGTGTGCCGCTCGTGGCCGTCCAGCAGGTACATCGTGCCCGGCGTGATCCAGTACGTCTCGCCGGTTTCGTCGTCTGTGAGCTCGGCCTCGCCCTCGATGCACAGGACGGCCTCGATGTGGTTCGCATACCACATCGACGTCTCGGTGCCCGCATACATCGTGGTTTCGTGGAGCGAGAAGCCCACCTTCTCCCGGGCGAGGACGATGCGCTTGCTCTCCCAGGTGCCGGAAGCGGCCTTCACATGCCGGTCGGTGTTCTCGATGTCACTGAACGATCGGACGATCACGGTGAGTTGGTGCCTCTCTCTGCGGTGTCTTCCGTTGTGCGATTTCTCGTCGAGGCCCGCTTCGACGGCGGGCCGGTGGTCAGGCGGTGTCGCGGACCGCGCGGGCCAGCGTGCGCAGGCCCTCGTCCAGTTCGTCGGGGGTGACGATCAGCGGCGGCAGCAGTTTCACGACCTCGCCGCGCGGTCCGGAGGTCTCCACCAGTAGCCCCATCTCGAAGGCGCGGGCGCAGATCGCGGCGGCGCGTGCCCCGTCCGCGAACTCCAGGCCCCAGACCAGGCCGCGGCCCCGGTACCGCGCGCCGAGCGCGGCGTGCTCGTCGCAGATCGAGAGCAGCGCCTGCTCGATCTGCTCACCCCGGACCAGGGTCTGCTTCTCCAACTGGCCGTCCGCCCAGTAAGCGTCCAGCGCGGCGGCGGCCGTGACGAACGCCGGGTTGTTGCCACGGAAGGTGCCGTTGTGCTCGCCAGGCCCCCAGACGTCCAGCTCCGGGTTGAACAGGCAGAGGGACATGGGCAGTCCGTAGCCGCTGATGGACTTGGACAGGGTCACGATGTCGGGGACGATACCGGCCTCCTCGAACGAGAAGAATGCTCCCGTGCGCCCGCAGCCCATCTGGATGTCGTCGACGATCAGGAGCATGTCGCGGCGGTGGCACAGGTCGGCCAGCGCCCGCAGCCACTCGGGACGCGCCACATTGATGCCGCCCTCGCCCTGCACCGTTTCGACGATCACGGCGGCGGGCTTGTCGAGCCCGGATCCCTGGTCTTCCAGGAGCCGTTCGAACCAGAGGAAGTCGGGCATCCTGCCGTCGAGGTAGTTGTCGAACGGCATCGGGGTGCCGTGCACGAGTGGGATGCCGGCGCCCGCACGCTTGAAGGCGTTGCCGGTGACGGCGAGCGAGCCGAGTGACATGCCGTGGAACGCGTTGGTGAAGGACACGATGGACTCGCGGCCCTTCACCTTGCGGGCCAGCTTCAGCGCCGACTCGACCGCGTTGGTGCCGGTCGGCCCGGGAAACATCACCTTGTACGGGAGGTCGCGCGGGCGCAGCACGTTGTTCTGGAAGGATTCCAGGAAAGCGCGTTTGGCGGTCGTGGCCATGTCCAGGCCGTGGGTGATGCCGTCGCGCTCGATGTAGTCGATCAGCGCACGTTTCAACACCGGGTTGTTGTGGCCGTAGTTGAGGGATCCCGCGCCGGCGAAGAAGTCGAGGTAGCTGTGGCCGTTCTCGTCGGCCAGCCGGACGCCCTGCGCACGGTCGAACACGGCGGGCCAGCCGCGGCAGTAGCTCCGCACCTCCGACTCCAGGGTCTCGAAGACACTCAGCGCGGGCGGGGTGATGGTCACAGGGGATCTCCTGCTCGAGAGAGGGGGTCGGTGCGGGCGTGCTTGGGCTTGGCGGTGCCCCGTCGGTCCGGGCCGGACGTACGAGTGTGGAAGCGGCCGGGTGGCTCAGGCGTGGAACGGGCCGATGCGGTAGAGGACTTCGGGTAGATGGTCCCCCTCGGGGAACAGGTGGCGTTCGAAGAGCACCTCGCGGTCAAGGGCCACGTCATGGCGTCGCGCGTAGGAGGTGAACAGCCGGTCCGACGCGGCGTTGTCCGGGGTGATGGTCGTCTCGACCGAGGCCAGGCCCTGTTCGGCGGCGACCCGGGAGGTCAGTGCGTCCAACAGGCAGCCCGCGAGCCCCGACCCACGGTGGGCGTGGTCGACGGCCACCTGCCAGATGACGAGCGTTCCGGGACGGTCCGGCCGGAGGTATCCCGTCACGAAGGCGACGGGCTCGCCGGTCTCGCCCCGGGCGACCACGGAGGTCGCCGTGAAGTCACGGCACCACAGCAGGTAGCTGTACGAGGAGTTGAGGTCCAGGACCTCGGAGTCGCGGGCGATGCGCCAGATCGCGGCCCCGTCCTCCACTCGCGGGACGTCGATGGTGATGAATTCGGTTCGGGTACTTGCAAAATCTGCTGGTGCGGCGGTCATGCGAATTGAATTTACCCAGCAGATTTCCAAATTGCATCGACGTGAGGGGTTGGGGCGGGCGGCCCTTTCTGATATCACGCGGGCACGTATCCGTGCGCAACCGGGCTGCGCTTTCCTGCATTTTGTGCGCTATTTATCCCGCATAACGGGCGCAGTGTGGAGTCGGTCACATAGCTGTAACTATCGGATGACGCAACGGATTTGCATGGTCCGGGCTCGCTCGGGTGCTCTGGAAATTTGGGCGTTTAGGTTTCGGGGATCCGGGCAGAAGAATGCGGGGGCCGCTCTGAATGAAGCAGCACCCCGCATGCGAGAAATACCGGCTCCCGGCTCGGATTTATTCGCTCGGCCAGGCCTCCGACACGGCCTTGCGGGCGGCATCGAGATCGACCTGTCGGCCCGCGTCGGCCAGCGCTGCCCCCAGCGCCGCGAGCGAGGACTGCACCGCGCCCCGCGTCGCGTCCGCACCGTAGTGATTGACCTGGATCATCTCCTTGGACAGCGCGCCGCCGCCCGCGATCAGCGGCAGCGACGGGTCGGCCGCCAGCGCCCGCGCGACCAGCCCGGCGGCGTCGACGCCCTCGGGAGCGCGCAGTGTCGTCGCGACCGGCGCCGCCTCCGGGGCCGCGTGGACATACGGCGAGAGGCCGCCGCCGAGCGCCACCGCACCCGCGCGCGTCGCCGCGGCGGCAGCGGCGTGACGGGCCATCAGCGCGTCCAGCCCCTCGGCCTCGATCCGCTCCACGCAGGCCTCCAGCGCCAGCATCTCCAGCTGGGCGGGGGCGTGCAGCAGGGCCTTGCGGCCACCGTCGATCCAGCGCTCCTTCCAGTCCAGCAGCGAGAGGTACGAGCGGCGCGGGGCCTCGGGATTGGCGGCGATCCGCTCCCAGGCGCGCTCGCTCACCGACACCGCCGACACCCCGGCCGGGCCGCCCATCGCCTTCTGCGCACCGATCACACAGAGGTCGACGCCCCACACGTCCGGCAGCAGCGGCTCGGCGCCCACCGAGGCGACGGCGTCCAGCATGAACAGCGCTCCGTGCGAGCGGACCACCTCACCGATCTCCGCGACCGGATTGGTGTTGCCGGTCGCCGCCTCCGCGTGGACCAGGGAGACGAAGTCGATCTCCGGGTGCTCCGCCAGCGCCCGCGCGACCTGGTCGGCGGTGACCGCGGTGTGGAAGGGGACCACGAGATCGATGACATTGGCACCGCAGTCCCGCAGCCAGTTCCCGAAGGTCTGTCCGTACGGCCCGGTGACGACGTTCAGCGCGGTGGAGCCGGGCCGGGCACCGCCCCGGATGCAGCCTTCGAGGGGGAGCAGCGCCTCGCCCTGCATGATGACGACGTCCTGCTCGGTGGCGAGGAGGCCGGCCACCCGCTTCTCGATGGCCGCGAAGTGCGAGGCGGTGAGCGGGGCGAGGTCGAGGAAGGGGTGCGTCACGGTGGTGCTCTCTTCGGGTCGGGGCGGGTCGGTGCGCTGTGGCGCGTACGGACAGTGCTTCCGTCGAAGCGTACCCAGGGCCCCGCACGCCGCCTCGTACAGTGCTGTCCATGAGTGATCACAAGGCATCGCAGGTGCTGCACGTGAAGGGGCGGGTGCTCGTCGGTCCCGAGGACGTCCGGGACGAGCTCTGGGTGGTCGACGGGCGGATCTCGTACGGGAGGCCGGCCGGTGCGGACGGGGCGGTGACCGTCACCGGCTGGGTGCTGCCGGGCCTGGTGGACGCCCACTGTCACGTCGGGCTCGACCACCACGGCGCCGTCGACGCGGCGACCAGTGAGAAGCAGGCCATTGCCGACCGGGAGGCGGGTGCGCTGCTGCTGCGGGACGCGGGCTCACCGGCCGACACCCGGTGGATCGACGACCGCGAGGACCTGCCGAAGATCATCAGGGCCGGCCGCCACATCGCCAGGCCCCGCAGGTACACCCGGAACTACGCCCATGAGATCGAGCCCGACGACCTGGTCGCCTACGTGGCGCAGGAGGCGCGCCGCGGCGACGGCTGGGTGAAGCTGGTCGGCGACTGGATCGACCGGGAGGTGGGCGATCTGACCGCCCTCTGGCCGCGCGAGGCGGTCGAGGCGGCCATCGCCGAGGCGCACCGGCTCGGCGCCCGGGTCACCGCGCACTGCTTCGCCGAGGACTCGCTGCGCGATCTCGTGGAGGCCGGGATCGACTGCATCGAGCACGCCACCGGACTCACCGAGGACACCATTCCGCTCTTCGCCGAGCGCGGGGTGGCGATCGTCCCCACCCTGATCAACATCGCCACGTTCCCCTCGCTCGCGGCGGGCGGCGAGGCCAAGTTCCCCCGCTGGTCGGCCCATATGCGGCGGCTGCACGAGCGGCGCTACGACACGGTGCGTGCCGCGTACGACGCCGGGATCCCGGTCTTCGTCGGCACCGACGCGGGCGGCGTGCTCGCCCACGGCCTGGTGGCGGACGAGGTCGCCGAGCTGGTGAAGGCGGGCATCCCGGCCCTGGACGCGCTGTCCGCGACGACCTGGGGCGCCCGGCAGTGGCTGGGGCGGCCGGTGCTGGAGGAGGGCGCCCCGGCGGACCTGGTGGTGTACGACGAGGACCCGCGGGCGGACGTACGGGTGCTGGCGGCGCCGCGGCGGGTGGTGCTGAACGGGCGGGTGATCGGCTGAGCCCGGCGGCCCGTGGCCGGGGTGTGCCGTGTCGACGGGCAGTTACCGAATCTCTGCCCGGTCGTTGAGACATCTTTGTGCGCACCCCGGCGCAGTCGGCTCCGGCGTCGTACGCGCTCAGTGGATCGGGTGACCCGGAGGAACGAACGTACCGAGATAATCGAATACAGGCGCGGAAACCCCCCTTTGGGGTGAACTCACGTCAGGTGTCCGCGAGTTCACCCTCCGTGCGTAAAGCTTTCGGGGTCGAGGCCACCGGAGCTCTCGATGTCCCCCATTGGACGGCACCGGTGGCTCCATGTCTCTTGTGGGGGTTCCACCACCTTGAACAGCAACACCTTCCGCCTGGCCGCCCTGGCGGTCGCCGTCGCTCCCGTCGCCCTGCTGGCCGCCGCCCCGGCGCAGGCCGCCGACGCGGCCACCACGACCACCGGCGACGGGAAGGCGAGCGCGGTCGTGCTCCGTGCCGCACTCGACGTCTCGCTCCTGAACAAGACGGTCGACGTGCCGCTCAGAGCCACGCTCAACGAGGTGAAGGCACCCGCCGACGCCAAGGAGACAGCGCTCAGCGTGCGGCTCGACGGCGTGGACGGCGGTCGGCCGGTCAGCGTGCTCGCCGCCGACGTGGCCACCGCCGACGCGACCGTCGACAAGCACCGGGCCGAGGGCTACAGCAATGTGGTCAAGGCCCGGGTCCACGTCCCCGGACTGCCGCTGCTCTCGCTGATCGAGGTGGAGAAGGTCACCTCCAAGGCGGTCTGCGAGGTGGGCCGGAGGCCGGTCGCCGAGTCGAACGTACTGGGGCACGTGTCGGTCCTCGGCAAGCGGATCGACCTCACCGCGGGCGGTACCACGCGGGTCAGCGTTCCGGGCGTCGGAGAGGTGACCCTCGACCTCTCGAAGACGCACACCACCTCGCGCACCGCCGCGGCGACCGCGCTGCGGCTGAAGGTCTCCGTCAACCCGCTCAAGCTGAATGTCGCCGATGTGCAGGGCGAGGTCACCCTCGTCGAGGCCACCTGCGAGACGCCGAAGCCGACCGGACCGGGCAGCGGGAACAGCGGCGGGTCGAGCAACGGGGGATCGAGCAACGGCGGGTCGAACAGCGGCGGGTCGAACAGCGGCGGGTCGAACAGCGGCGGGTCGAGCAACGGTGGTTCCAGCAGCGGTGGTTCCAGTGACGGAGGCACCTCCGGCAACGGCGGAAGCTCGTCCGGTTCCACCAGTGGCGGCGACAGCGGTTCCACCAGTGGTGGCGGGGTGAAGCCGCAGACCGGCACCGGCCACGAGCCCGCCGTCGGCTCGAACCTCGCGGAGACGGGCAGCAGCTCCACCACGCCGTACATCGCGGGCGGCGCGGCCGTACTGCTGGCGGCGGGCGCCGGGGCCGTGGTCGTGGCCAGGCGCCGCGCCCAGGGCTGACCCGTCCGAAGCCCGAGCGGGGCAGCCGGTGCCGGTTCCGCACCGGCTGCCCCGTCAGCGCACCGTCGCGCCCAGCGTCTGCAGTGCCTGGTCGAAAGACTGGAGGAAGCGGTTGGTCGTGACACGGTCGCGCACGGCCAGCCGCAGCCACTCGGGGCCGAGCCCGGGAAACGTATCTCCCCGGCGCGCCGCGAATCCCAGCATCCGCAGCCGCTCCCGCACCTCGGCGGCCCGCTCCAGCCGCACCAGGACGAACGGGCCCTCGGCCGGCTCCGCCACCCGGACCTCGGTGAACTCCATGAGCCCCGCCACCAGATGGGCCCGGTCCACCGCGATCCGCTCCGCGGCGGCGGCCGCCTCGGCCAGCGCCCGCGGCTCCATGCACGCCTCGGCGGCCGTCAGCGCCGGGGACGACACCGGCCACAGCGGCTGGGTCTCCTCCAGCGCGCGGACGGTCCCCGGGTCGGCCAGCACGTAACCGATCCGCAGCCCCGCCAGCCCCCAGGTCTTGGTGAGGCTCCGCAGCACGACGAGGCCGGGGACGTCCGTACGCCCGCACAGCGCTTCGCGTTCGCCCGGTACCGCGTCCATGAAGGCCTCGTCGACCACCAGGGTCCGGCCGGGACGCGCCAGTCGCTCCAGCACCGCCGCCGGATGCAGCACCGACGTGGGGTTGGTCGGGTTGCCGACCACCACCAGATCCGCGTCCTTCGGCACCGCCGACGGATCCAGCCGGAATCCGTCCTCGGCCCGCAGCAGCACCCGCCCCACCTCGTGCCCGGCCGCGCGCAGCGCCGCCTCCGGCTCGGTGAACTGCGGATGGACCACGACCGGACGGCGGACCGGCAGCGCCCGGGCGATCAGCACGAACGCCTCCGCCGCACCCGCCGTCAGCAGCACCCGCTCCACCGGCAGCCCGTGCCGGGCCGCGACCGCGGCCCGCGCCGGACGGCCGTCCGGGTAGGCGGCGAGCGAGCCCAGCGACGCGGATATCCGCTCCCGCAGCCAGGCCGGGGGAGTGCCGGCCCGTACGTTGACGGCGAGATCGGTCAGATCCCGGTCCCGTCCCCGTACTTCCGCGTCACCGTGGTGCCGCAGATCGTGCGTGCCCGCGCCGGTCGCGTCGGGACTTTCCGTGGGAGTGCGCATGGCCGCCGTGGGGTGGGGGTGAGGGCCGTCGTCGTCGGGGCGGGAGGCCGGTCGCCGCGGCGGTACGGTCCGGTCCTCGGAGTCCGGCAGAACGACCGTGCGCCCGGCACCCGGCTCCACGCAACGGCCGGGACCGGACGGCACGTCCGCCGCGTCAGCCCGCCCGCATGTATCGCGGCGCACCACCGCACAGGTCACCATCGGCGCCCGCCCCCGCGGGGCCGACTTCCGCTTCGGTACGAGGAGCTCACCCCCCGCCGCGAGCGCGGCGGCCTCCGCGACCGACGGCGTACCGACCGCGGCGAGCGATGCGCCGGACGGACCGGGCACCTCGATACGGGCCAGCTCCCCGGCCGGATACGTACGCAGCGGCACGCCGAGCGCCGCGGCGGCGGCGACGATTCCCGGCTCGTCCGCCCTGGCGTCCACGGTCACCAGCTCCGCGACGTCCAGCGGCGAGAGTCCGGCCCCGCGCAGGGTGTCCCGGACCAGCCCGAGGACCTCGTCGGCCGGCGCGCCCCTGGACGCGCCGACCCCGACGGCGAGCGACGCGTGCCGCGACACTGCGGCTGCGCCGGCTGCTTCGGACATGGGAGGGTCCTTTCGGAGTGCGGGAGGAGGAGGGTGCGGCGCGGGGCGCACTGGGATGCGCGCACCGGGTTCAATCGGCTAGGGCGTGTTTCGGAAGTGGCGTCGTCCGCCCGGAGGGCGGGGTCGGGGGCGTCCGGTGCGTGCGCTCGCAAGGCGGAGGGAGGAGAGCGCAGCGGGCTGCGCCGACGACCGACAACGCGGCGAGCAATGGGGTCTCCCCTGCTCGGGCGAAGCCGAGAGCTTGGGAAGTGCCGGACGCCCCCGACCGGACGGGACTTCCGAAACGCGCCCTAGTGCCGCGGTACTGAGGGCTGTCCCGTAATCAGAGCGCATGGCGGTGTTCGTCGTGCTCGGCGCGTTCCTGACGACCCTGGCAGGCGGCTGGGTCGTCAGGCGTGTCACCGACCGCCGTCATCTGGTGCCCGGCTTCGCCGGCGGGCTGATGATCGGCGCGGTCGGCCTGGGACCTGCTGCCGGAGGCGGCATCGCGGACTGAGCACCGCACGCGGTTCATCCCCCGCACCGCTCGACGAACCGGCGGGCCATGCCGGGCTCCGAGGCCCAGTGCGTATGCAGATAGCTGGCGTGCACGCCGCCCTGCACGAACCCCTCGACCCGGCGCTCCGGCTGGTGCATGCCCCACGCCGGAGCGGCCCCGGCACCCGGCTCCAGCACCGTGCGGTGGAACTCGTGCCCGCGCACCCGGGTGCCGGGCGCCGCCAGCACACTGTCGGAGACCGCCACGGCCTGCCGGTAGCCGAGCGTCAGCCGCTTCGACATCCGGGCCTCGGCGTCGAGGACCCCGCACATCGGCAGCCCGTCCAGCGAACGCGCCAGATACAGCAGCCCCGCACACTCGGCGGAGACCGGCGCCCCCGACTCCGCCAGCTCGGCCACGGCCCTGCGCAGCGCCGCGTTGGCCGACAGCTCGGAGGCGTACACCTCCGGGAAGCCCCCTCCGATGACCAGCCCCCGGGTGCCTTCGGGCAGCACCTCGTCCCGCAACGGATCGAACGGCACGACCTCGGCCCCGGCGGCGGCGAGCAGCTCGGTGTGCTCGGCGTAGGAGAAGGTGAACGCGGCGCCGGAGGCCACCGCCACGACCGGGCCCCGGCCACCGGCGGGGGAGGACGGCGCCACGGGCCCGCCACAGGCGCCGATCGACTCCGCCGCGTCCCACGCCTCACCCGGCAAGGCGGGCGCCGACCGGGCCAGCGCCATCAGCGCGTCCAGATCGCACCCCGCCACCACCTGCTCCCGCATCGCCCCGACCGCGCCCACCGCGTCGCCGCGCCGCTCGGCCACCGGCACCAGCCCCAGATGCCGCGACGGCACCGCCACCTGCTCGGCCCGCCGCAGCACCCCCAGCACCGGCAGGCCGGACTCGTCCAGCGCGTCCCGCAGCAGCGCCTCGTGCCGCTGCGAGGCGACCTTGTTCAAGATCACCCCGCCGATCCGCACCTGCGGATCCCACGAGGCGAAGCCGTGCACCAGCGCGGCCACGGAACGCGACTGCGACGACGCGTCGACGACCAGCACCACGGGCGCCCGCAGAAGTTTCGCGATCTGGGCGGTCGACGCGAGCTCGCCCTGGCCCGCCGCCCCGTCGTACAGCCCCATCACACCCTCGACCACCGCCAGGTCGCACCCCAGCGCCCCGTGCGCGAACAGCGGGGCGACCCGATCGGGGCCGCACAGGTACGCGTCCAGATTGCGCCCCGGCCGGCCCGTGGCCAGCGTGTGATAGCCGGGGTCGATGTAGTCGGGCCCGACCTTGTGCGGGGACACGGCGAGGCCGCGCCCCGCGAAGGCCGCCATGAGCCCCGTGGCGACGGTGGTCTTGCCGCTGCCCGACGAAGGCGCGGCGATCACCAGACGAGGAACGTTCACCGCCGGTGCCTCACCATTCGATGCCCCGCTGACCCTTCTGACCGGCGTCCATCGGGTGCTTGACCTTCGACATCTCGGTCACCAGATCGGCGGCGTCCAGCAGCTTCTGCGGTGCGTTGCGCCCGGTGACGACCACGTGCTGCGTGCCGGGACGGCTGCGCAGCACGTCGACCACCTCGTCGGTGTCGACCCACCCCCAATGCATCGGGTACGCGAACTCGTCGAGGACGTACAACCGGTACGTCTCGGCGGCCAGGTCGCGCTTGACCTGCTCCCAGCCCTCGCGCGCCGCCTCCTCGTTGTTCAGCTGGTCGTCGCGCTGGACCCACGACCAGCCCTCGCCCATCTTGTTCCAGACGACGGACCCGCCCTCGCCGCTCGCGCCGAGGACCTTCAGCGCATTCTCCTCGCCGACCTTCCACTTCGCCGACTTGACGAACTGGAAGACGCCGATGGGCCACCCCTGATTCCAGGCGCGCAGCGCGAGCCCGAAGGCCGCCGTCGACTTCCCCTTGCCGATGCCGGTGTGCACCATCAGCAGCGGCCGATTGCGGCGCTGACGGGTGGTGAGCCCGTCGTCGGGCACGGTGGTCGGCTGTCCCTGCGGCATTACGCAGCCCTCCTGTTGGTTTCCTGAACGTCCTTGACGAGCCCGGCGATCGAGTCGGCCCGCAACTCGTCGAGCGTGACAGCACTGCCCCCGAGGGCGTGCGCCAGGCTTCCCGCGAGGCCGAGCCGTACCGGCCCCGACTCGCAGTCCACGACGACGGACGCGACGCCCTCCGCCTCGTGCAGCCGCGCCGCCCGGGTCGCCAGTGCCACCGGCTCGCGCCCCCCGGTCGCCCGCCCGTCGGTCACCACGACCAGCAGCGGGCGCCGCGACGGATCACGCAGCCGCTCCACCCGCAGCACCTCGTGGGCCTTCAGCAGCCCGGCCGCGACGGGGGTGCGCCCGCCGGTCGGCAGCAGCTCCAGCCGCGCCGCCGCGGCGTCCACCGAGGACGTCGGCGGCAGCGCCACCTCGGCGTCCTTGCCCCGGAAGGTGATCAGCCCGACCTTGTCCCGACGCTGGTACGCGTCCAGCAGCAGCGAGAGGACCGCCCCCTTCACGGCGGCCATCCGCTGCCGGGCGGCCATCGACCCGGAGGCGTCCACCACGAAGAGCACGAGATTGCCCTCGCGCCCCTCCCGGGTCGCCTGCCGCAGATCGTCCCGCCGGACCACCAGCCCGCGCCCCGACCGCCCCCGTGCCCGCTGGTGCGGGGCGGCGGCCTGCACGGTCGCCGCCAGATGCAGCTTGGTCAGGGCGCCCCGCGGACGCCGTGCGCCGGTCGTACGCCCGTGCTCGGTGCGCGCCCGGGAGCGCCGCCCCGCCGCACCCTCGCCCAGACCGGGAACGCTCAGCATCCTTGTGCGGAACGGCTCGGCAGCGCGTACCGGCTGCTGTTCACCGCCCCCGGAGGGCTGCTCCTGCCCCTGTCCCTGTCCGGGTACGGACGGTGCGGGTGTGTCACCGGCCTCGCCCTCGGGCCGCGGCGGCGTGTCGGGGCCGTCGCCCCGCGGGGGCCGGCCGCCGCCACCGGGGCCGTCCGGGTCCGGGTCGTCGTCCTCGCCGCGGTTCTGCTCCAGCGTGTCGTCGAGCTTGTCCTCGTCGAGACCCGGCGCGTCGAACGGATTGCGCCGGCGCCGGTGGGGGAGCGCGAGCAGGGCAGCCTGCCGCACGTCCTCGGCGAGCACATCCGTCCGCCCCGCCCAGGCGGCCAGCGCGGTGGCCGTCCGCGCCATCACGATGTCCGCGCGCATCCCGTCGACCTCGAAGGCCGCGCAGGTGGCTGCGATCTGCCGCAACGCCGCGTCCCCGAGCTGCACTTCGGGCAGCAGCGCCCGCGCGGCGGCGATCCTCGCCCGCAGCGCGTCCTCCTCGTCGGCCCACCCGGCGGCGAAGGCTGCGGGGTCCTCGTCGAAGGCGAGCCGCCGCCGCACGACCTCGACCCGCTGATCGGTCTCCCGGGACGCGGCGACCTCGACGGTCAGCCCGAAGCGGTCGAGCAACTGCGGCCGCAGCTCGCCCTCCTCGGGGTTCATCGTCCCGACGAGCAGGAAACGCGCCGCGTGCCGTACGGAGACGCCTTCGCGCTCGACGTACGAGGCACCCATGGCGGCCGCGTCCAGCAACAGGTCCACCAGGTGGTCGTGGAGCAGGTTGACCTCGTCGACGTAGAGGATCCCGCGATGCGCGTCGGCCAGCAGCCCCGGCTCGAAGGCCTTCACCCCCTCCGCGAGCGCCCGCTCCATGTCGAGCGCCCCCACGAGCCGGTCCTCGGATGCGCCGACGGGCAGCTCGACCATCCTGGCGTCCCGCGACACACCGGCCCCCGCCTCATGGGGACCGTCGGGACACGCCGGGTCGGGCGATACGGGGTCGCAGGAGAAACGGCACCCGGAGACGACGTCCACCTCCGGCAGCAGCGCCGAGAGCGCGCGCACGGCGGTGCTCTTCGCGGTGCCCTTCTCGCCCCGTACGAGCACGCCACCGATGTTCGGCGCGACGGAGTTGAGCAGCAGGGCGAGTTGCAGGTCCTGCTGCCCGACGACGGCGGTGAACGGGAAATGCGTGCTCACGAGGCGGTCCTTCCTGCGGGTGAATGGGCATGAAAAAGGCGGCCTCGGCCGGCGCCCGGGATCATCGGCGGCTCCCAGGGGCCGCGGGGGCTCCGGGGGCGATGAAGGGAAGCCCCGACGGCGCGCCCGACTCCAGAAGACGCAGCAACGCGTCGGTGTCCGCGTGCTCTTCCACGAGATCGCCG
Source organism: Streptomyces sp. NPDC001880 (assembly GCF_053594575.1). Classification (NCBI taxonomy): domain Bacteria; kingdom Bacillati; phylum Actinomycetota; class Actinomycetes; order Kitasatosporales; family Streptomycetaceae; genus Streptomyces; species Streptomyces sp. NPDC001880. The sequence goes on along the minus strand of NZ_JBSFET010000001.1, from coordinate 52,679 downwards.
AGGCGGTCGAGCTGTTCCTCGCGCAGCGCCGCGAACGCGGTGTCGGGAGCGGGGACGAAGCGCCGGCCGGCGGCCCGCGCGACCTCGGCCAGGAAACGGCGGCGGAATTCGTCGCTCTCCAGCGCACCGTGCCAGTGCGTGCCCCACACGGCGCCGACCCGGCAACCGTCCAGGCTCTGTCCCCGGCCGTCGGAGATGAACCCCTCGCCACCGCGCACGTCCGCCACGCCGTGGTGGATCTCGTACCCCTCGACCGGCGCGCCGAGCGCCTCGCCGACGGGCCGGGCCAGGGTCTTCTCGCGGTCGAAGCGGATGCGTACCGGAAGGAGGCCGAGGCCCTCGACCCGCCCGGCCCGCGACTCGACCTCGTCCTCGATACGCTCCCCGAGGATCTGGAAGCCTCCGCAGATGCCGAGGACCGGCCGGCCCTCGGCCGCGCGCCGCACCAGCGCGTCGGCGAGGCCGCGCTCACGCAGCCAGGCCAGCGCCTTCACGGTGCCCCGGGTGCCGGGCACGACGACGAGGTCCGCGTCGGAGAGCTCCTCGGAGCGGTCCACGAACCTGACGACGACGCCGGGCTCGGCGGCCAGTGCGTCCACATCGGTGAAGTTCGACATCAGGGGCACCGCGCACACCGCCACGCGCAGCACGTCCTCGCCGTGCGGCGGAGCGACGACCGATTCGCGCACGGCGCCGCGCAACGAGACCCGCAGACCGTCCTCCTCGTCGATGCCGAGGCCGTGGGCGAAGGGCAGCACGCCGTACGTCGGCCGCCCGGTGATGTCCCGCAGCATCTCCAGGCCCGGCTCCAGCAACGACACGTCACCGCGGAACTTGTTGACGAGATAGCCGGCGATCAGCGACTGGTCCTCGGCGGCCAGCAGCGCCGTCGTACCGAAGAACGAGGCGAAGACACCACCGCGGTCGATGTCGCCGACGACCACCACCGGAAAGCGCGCCGCCCGTGCGATGCCCATGTTCACGATGTCCGTGCGTCGTAGATTGATCTCGGCCGGGCTGCCCGCCCCCTCGCAGATCACCGCGTCGTACGTGCCCCGGAGCTGCTCCAGGCAGTCCACGACCGTGGAGAGCAGCGCCTGTTGCCGGCCGCCGTGGTAGCCGCGGGCGCTCATCTCGCCGACCGGCTTCCCCATCAGGACGACCTGGCTGGAGCGGTCGCTGCCGGGCTTGAGCAGGACCGGGTTCATCAGCGCGGTCGGCTCCACGCGGGCGGCCTGGGCCTGCATGGCCTGGGCGCGCCCGATCTCGGCGCCCTCGCGGGTGACGAACGAATTCAGCGACATGTTCTGCGCCTTGAAGGGCGCCACCTTCACGCCCCGGCGCACGAGCCAGCGGCAGATGCCTGCCGTGACGACGCTCTTGCCCGCGTCGGAGGTGGTTCCGGCGACCAGCAGCCCGCCGCTCATGTGCTTCTCCGTTCTGCGATGCGGGGCCCCGCGGTGCGGCGCCCCGTGATCCGTCGTGCGGCCAGGGCCGCGCCGAGCCGTCCCGCCACGCACACGCCGAGGGCCAGCGCGCCCACCCGGCGCGACAGCCGCACCGCACGCTCGATGTCCTCGGTCTCCACCGCCCGTCCCGTCTCCCCGTTGAGCACGGGGCGGTGCTCGACCAGGCCGCCGTACGCGAGGGTGCCGCCGAGCCGGACGCCGAGCGCGCCCGCGAACGAGGCCTCCACCGGGCCCGCGTTGGGGCTCGGGTGCTTGGCGGCATCGGCCCGCCAGGCGCGGACCGCTCCACGTGGCCGCCCCCCGGCGGCCACGGCGAGCAGGGCCGTGAGCCGGGCGCCGGGCCAGCCCGCGAGGTCGTCGAGGCGGGCCGAGGCCCAGCCGTAGCGCCGGTGGCGGGCCGACTTGCGCCCGACCATGGCGTCGAGGGTGTTGGCGGCCCGGAAGCCGGCCAGCCCGGGGACCCCGGCCAGCGCGCCCCACACCAGGGCGCCGACCACGGCGTCCGAGGTGTTCTCCGCCACGGACTCGACCACGGCGCGGGCGATCTGCGGCCCGTCCAGGGACTGCGGGTCGCGCCCGCACAGATGCGGCAGCCGCTCGCGGGCCAGGTCGATGTCACCGGCCCTCAGGGCGTCGCCGATGGCCCGTGCCTCACGGCCCAGGGAGGTGCCGCCGACGACGGACCAGGTGGCGGCCGCGGTCAGCGCCACGGAGGCGGCGGGGCTGCGGCGTACGGCACGGCTGAGCAGCGCGGCACCACCCGCGGCGCCTCCGGCGCAGACGAGGGTGTGCAGCGCGCCCCACCCGCGGTGGTCGCGCCACAGCAGGCGCTCGACGCCCGCCGCGGCCCGCCCGAAGGCGGCGACCGGGTGTCCCCGGCGGGGATCACCGAGCAGCAGATCGCCGATCAGACCGGCCGTGGCGCCGTACGCGAAGATGCGGTCGGCTCGCACGGCTCAGCCGGCCGTCGCGCCTCGGCGGACCTTCGTACAGGAGGCTCTCGTCGAGAGCGCCGGAACAGCGGACGCACGGCAGCCGGGCATGGCGATATGTCCTCACTCAGGGTCCGCGCCCTGGTTCGACGTGACCGGCGACGAGAGTCTCCTGGCTCCCGGATCGGCGGTTCCCCCGGCCTTCCAGCCCGCTCGCGCGTGCCGTGACGTCCGGTGTGGGGGACCGCTCCCCGGTGACAGTGGCGGGACCGCGCCGGATTCGCACCGGCTTCCTCTGCTGTCGCCGTGATTGGCTCCGGCAGTCCACCACGCTCCGCGAACGCCCGTCAACCTGCCGTTGACCTGCGGCGGCGCGGTGTGCTGATACCCACATCGGGCCGGACACCGCTGGTGTCCGGCCCGACGGGAGCGTGCGCGGGGTGCTTCAGGCGACGATCAGATAGATGCCGTACGCGACGGCCGCCGCGCACAGCCCGAAGCAGACGTACCCGCCGGCGCGGGCCAGCAGCACCGAGCCGCCGGAGCCGCCCTGCGCCGCGGGTTCCGGTTGCTTGGAGAGGCCGACGATGCCCAGGGTGAAGAGGCCCACCAGCGCGACGGTCACAACGAGGGAGACGCCGAATACGGAGCCGAGGGCTGCCCAGTCGATGTTCATGCTGAATCCTTAGACGGCCGGGTCAGACGGCGGCGGGTCGTGCCGGGTCCTGGCTGGTTCCGGCCGGGGCCGGAATGGTGGTCATGAGGTCCTGGGCCGTTGCCTGGGCCGTGGTGGGCGGCGGGCTGACGGCGGCGATGGCCGTGGTGACGACGCCCGCGGGCTCGTCGTCGACGTCCGTCGGTGCGACGTCGTCGTGGCCGACCGGCTTGCGGCGCGACACCAGCCAGATGGCACCGGAGCCCACGACCAGCAGCGCCGCGACCACCACGACACCCCAGGTGCCCTGCTTGGTGAGGAGCTCCGCGCCCGCACCGACCAGACCGGCGGCCGGCAGGGTCAGACCCCAGGCGACGAACATCCGGGTGGCGGTGGACCAGCGGACCACACCGCCCTGGCGGCCGAGGCCCGCGCCCATCACGGCGCCGGAGCAGGACTGGGTGGTGGAGAGGGAGAAGCCGAGGTGCGAGGAGGCCAGGATCACGGTGGCCGCACTGGTCTGGGCGGCGAAGCCCTGCGGCGGCTTGAGGTCGGTGAGGCCGCTGCCCATGGTGCGGATGATGCGCCAGCCGCCCAGGTAGGTGCCGAGCGCGATGGCCAGACCGGCGGAGACGATGACCCAGACCGGCGGGTTGGAACCCGGGTTCAGGACGCCGCCGGTGACCAGGGCCAGGGTGATGATGCCCATGGTCTTCTGCGCGTCGTTGGTGCCGTGGGCGAGGGAGACCAGCCCGGCCGAGGCGATCTGGCCGGCCCGGTAACCCTTGGCGGTGGCCTTCTCCTGGGCGTCGTTGCGGACCTTTCCGCCGATCCGGTACGTCAGCCTGGTGGCCAGCAGCGCGGCCAGACCGGCGACGATGGGGGCGGCGACCGCGGGGATCAGTACCTTGGTGACGACGGTGCCGCCGTTGACGGACGACCAGCCCGAGGACATCACGGCCGCGCCGATCAGGCCGCCGAACAGGGCGTGCGAGGAGCTGGACGGCAGTCCGACCAGCCAGGTCAGCAGATTCCACAGAATGGCGCCGACGAGTGCCGCGAAGATGACTTCTGTTCGCAGCCCGTCCTCGTTGATGATCCCGCCGGAGATCGTCTTGGCGACCTCCACCGACAGGAACGCGCCGACGAGATTGAGAACGGCGGACATGGCCACCGCTGTCTTCGGTTTGAGTGCACCGGTCGAGATGGTTGTCGCCATCGCGTTCGCGGTGTCGTGGAAACCGTTCGTGAAATCGAACACTAGAGCTGTCACGATCACAATCGCGAGTAGCAGCGTGATGTGTTCCATTTACCCAGGCAATCGTTCGACGTCATTGGCATGTGGACCGTAGGCGACCTGGGTGAACAGAAGATGAACTGGGCGGGGCGCTGGGGTGTTCCAAACTGGTTTGGAATCATTTTGCTTGTGTCCGGGGGAGGTGCGGTCCGGCCTTCCGGCGGGGTGCGGCTGTGGTCGATCGCATACCCGTTCGCCTCCGGGGCTGACAGGATCGGCGCATGAGCGATCAGCAGCGGAACGCGATCGAACGCGCCTGGGACGATGTCGTCGCCACCGCCCGCAGGACGGCGGTCGAGGGTCTCGTCGTCGGGACCTCGGGAAACGTGTCGGCGCGGGTCGGTGACACCATCCTGGTCACACCGAGCGGAGTGCCGTACGACCGGCTGGGCCCCCGGGATGCCGTCGGCGTCGATCGGGAGGGCAACCGCGTACTCGGCTCACTGGCCCCGACCAGCGAACTGCCGCTCCACCTCGCCGTCTACCGGAACACCGACGCGGCCGCCGTCGTGCACACCCACGCGGTGCACGCCACGGCCGTCTCCACGCTGGTGCCCGAGGTCCCGTCGGTGCACTACGCCGCCGCCATGCTGGGCGGCCCCGTCCGCGTCGCGGCCTACGCGCGCTACGGCACCGCGGAACTGGCCGAGAACATGCTCACCGCCCTGCGCGACCGTACGGGCTGCCTCCTCCAGAACCATGGAACCGTCACCCACGGAGCCACCCTGGACCAGGCGTACGACCGGACCGCCCAGCTGGAATGGCTCTGCCGGCTCTGGCTCGCCGCGAGATCCGTCCCCGGACTCACTCCGAGCCTGCTCTCGCCGGAGCAGCTCAGCGATGTGCGGGAGGCGCTCAAGGGGTACGGACAGCCGGGCCGACCCGACCCGGCCCACCGGACGGGCTAAGACCGACCGGCGACGGGAGGGCGGCGTCGCGGGGCCGGGCACGCGCATCCGCCGCGTCGTCGTCGATCGACAACGCTCCCTCCCCGAGCTCTCGACCGCGTTCGAGCAGGGGAGACCCCCACCCGCCTCGCAGCCGCACGCACCTGGCCCGGCTCCTTCCTCCACCCTCCCAATTGCCGGTCGGTCCAAAGGCGGTCGCGTGATCCCCGGCGAGCGCGCGACGACGGCTGCGGCACCTCGACGCGTTGTCGGAACATCCGCATACATCCAGGACGCGGACGTCCCTCCGCCCTGCGACGCACCGCACCGGACGCCGCGCCCTGCCCGGCCCCGATCCGCCGGGCAGGCCCTGGTCCGCTGGCGGGGTACCGCACCCCCCATGACACTGAAGCCGTGCGCCCGGCAACAGTTACGGCAGCAGCCGTCACCACGATCCTCGGCGTCGGCGCGGCAGCGGTCGCGGCCGGCCGGCTGGCCAGCGACGCCGCCCTCAGGGCGTCGTCCGGGCGGCCGCTCCCCGCCGACCGCAGACTCACCGTGCACGCCACGGCGGCCGGGCAGGTCACCCTGACCCGCTCCTTCACCGCCCTGCGGCCCGGCACGTACGGACTGGTGGGCAAGGGCGTCCATGCCGTGGTCGGCCCGGTGATCGAGCAAGCCCGCCACGCCCCCGACACCGTCGTACGCAGACTGGAACGCGTCGACCGCGGCAGCCTGGAGACCGGCGCCAAGGTCCGCGTCACCCCGCAACTGCACAGCGGCGACCCGTTCTCGGCGCTCGGCCTGGCCCACCGGGAGGTCGAGGTGCCCGGCGAACTCGGCGCCCTGCCCGCCTGGTTCCTCCCCGGCCCGCGCGACACCTGGGTGATCACCGTGCACGGCCTCGGGACCACCAGGGAACACCCCATGAACGTCATGAGGTTCCTGCACGACCAGCGCCTGCCCGTGCTCGACCTGGCCTACCGGGGCGACGCCGGAGCCCCGCGTTCCCCCGACGGCCTCGCCCATCTCGGCGAATCCGAGTGGCGCGACCTGGACGCCGCGATCCGCTTCGCCGTGCGCTACGGAGCCGAGAAGGTCGTCCTGCACGGCTGGTCCACCGGCGCCTCGATGGCGCTGCACGCGGCCGTCAACTCCGCGCTGCGCGACCGGATCTGCGGCCTCGTCCTGGACTCCCCGGTGCTGGACTGGGCCACCACGCTGCGCGCCCTGGCCGTCGCCCGCGGCGTCCCGGCCGCCCTGCTGCCGCTCGCCGTCCGCGCCGCCCAGGGGCAGACCGGACTGCACGGCGCCCGGCTGCTGGACGGCTCCCTCGCACCGGCCCTGCATGCCCCGACCCTGATCTTCCACGGCCCCGACGACCGGCTCGCCCCCTGGCAGCCGTCCCGTGATCTCGCGGCCCGCCGCCCGGACCTGATCGCCCTGCACGCCGTGGCGCAGGCTCCGCATGCGGCGATGTGGAATGCCGACCCGGCCCGCTACGAGGAGACCCTGCGCCGCTTCCTGACGCCCCTGATGTGAGGTGATGCGAGGGTTCGGCTGATTGGTCCCGAGCCCCGTCCACCGGTCCCTCTACCGGGAATTCGGGTTCCGTTTGGGCTTTCGGGCCGTCAGAGGCAAGACTGCTCCCGTGACGTCCCGTAACCCGCGCGACTCCAGGCTGCGACTTGTCCGCCCGCGACCCCTTGCCACCGCTCGCAAGGCCGTGACCACCCGGCGCACCAGGCCGGCCCCCCGCCCTCCGGAGGGCACTCCGCCCCGGTCGGAACTGGCCCGGCAGGCCAGGACGGCCCTCGCCGACGCCGTACGGATCGCCCGCTGGGCAGCCGACGGCGCGATCCCCGGCGCACCACCGCTCGCCGCCCAGGCCCTCCAACGGGCCGCGACAGCTCTGGAATTGTCCCCGGCCCAGGTGCGCTCCGGCTGGGACCGGGCCAGGCTCGCCGGCCTGGTCGAACTGCACGGCGACACCGCGCGCCCCGGCTGGCGGCTGCGCGCCTGGGACCGCGACGACTCCGCCGTGCTCCGCGGCTGGGTGGCGCTCTTCGACGCCTGGTCGCTCGTCCACCCGGCACCCGCGGACATCGAGTCCACCGCGGTCGCCGAGGCCGTCGAGGCCGTGCCGCAGGTCCTCTCCCTCCTCCAGCTCTCGGCGGGCCCGGTCACCGTGCCCGCTCTCCTGGACCTGCTCGGCCAGCGCGTCGCGGAACTCCACGAGGAGCGCTGCGAAGTGCCCTGCGGCCCCCGGCCGATGCCCGCACCGCCCGAATCCGCGCCCGCCCCGCACCCCGCCGCCCTGGTGGCGCTGCTTCTGGACTGGGCCCTGGAGGGGCTGGCCGCCGTCGGCGCGCTCACCCTCGGCGCCGGGCACGCCACCCTCACCCCGCTCGGCAACTGGGCGGTCTGGGTCAAGCTGGAACAGATCTGCGTCGCGGCTCAGAGTCCGGCCGGGAACATCGAGCAGTCCGCCGCCGACATGCTGCTCGGCTGCGCCCGGCTCACCCCCGGCCCGGCCCGCGACGAGTACCGGGCCTGGCTGGCCGCCCGCCCGGTCGGCAGTGCCGTCGCCGAACTCCTCGCCGTCGCCCGCGGCGAGGACGCGCTCCTGCGGGGGCTCGCCTTCGAGGCGCTCCGAGTCGTCGGCGCCCCCGCCGAGCCCGAGGTGCGCTCCGTCGTCGCCGACCCCTCGCTGCGCCCCTACGCACTGCTCTGGCTGGCCGAGTACGAGGGAACCGACCCCGAGGACGCCCAGGACGTCCTCAGCCGGGAGGAGGCCACCTGGCTCTGGGTCGACACCGCGGCGGCCGTCGCCGATCACGGCGAGACCGGGCTGCTGGTCCGCCATCTCGACTCGGCCGTCCAGGGCACGGTGCCCGCCCTGCTGGACGAGGTGCGTGCCGTGGGCCATCCGCGCACCGTGCAGGTGCTGGTGGCCCTGGCCGCCGCACACCCGGACCCCGCGCTGGCCAAGGCCGTGCGCCGGGCCGCGTTCCAGGTGCACACCGGCGGCGCCTGACACCCCGCGCCGGACGGGCCCCGCCCCGGGCCCGTCCGGCGGTCAGTCCGCCGACCCCGGCGCGTACGTGCCGAAGCTCCACACATCGCCCTCGGCGTCCCGCGCCATGCAGTCGCGCGAGCCGTAGTCCTGGTCGGTGGGCGGCATCAGGATCTCCACCCCGTGCTCCACGGCTCCGGCATGGTGCGCGTCGACCTCGTCGACCACGACGTGGACACCGGCGGGACCGGCGTCCCGCATCGCCCTGGCGAAGACGCCGTCGCGGCCCTTGGGGCCCAGCATCACCCTGCCGTTGCCGCAGGACGGATCGGCACGGAGCACCTTGCCGCCCTCTCCCTCGTTGCGTGGTGGAGTGGCGCGGCGACGCGGGGCGACCGTCCGCGGGGTGCCGTGGGCGCACGCGGAAAATGCAGTTGCACACCGCCAGTAGAATGGCCCGCATGGCAATTCTCCTTGTGCATTAGCGGCGTCGAGACACCTCCGCCCTCGTCCCGTCAGCCGTCCAACCGCCCTGGAGTTTTACCGTGATCACCGCTTCCGGCATCGAGCTGCGTGCCGGCGCCCGCATCCTCATCGAGTCCGCCTCCTTCCGTATCGCCAAGGGCGACCGCATCGGCCTCGTCGGCCGCAACGGAGCGGGCAAGACCACGCTCACCAAGTGCCTGGCGGGAGAGGGCAGCCCCGTCGGCGGCACCATCACCCGCTCCGGCGAGGTGGGCTACCTCCCGCAGGACCCCCGCACCGGCGACCTCGACGTGCTGGCCCGCGACCGCATCCTCTCGGCCCGCGGTCTCGACGAGATCCTGCGCAAGATGCGGGAGAACGAGGAGCGGATGGCGAACGGCAAGGGTGCCACCCGCGAGAAGGCGATGAAGAAGTACGAGCGCCTGGAGACGGAGTTCCTCACCAAGGGCGGATACGCCGCCGAGGCCGAGGCCGCCACCATCGCCGCCGCGCTCAGCCTGCCCGACCGGGTGCTCGGCCAGCCGCTCCATACGCTCTCCGGCGGTCAGCGCCGCCGTGTCGAGCTGGCCCGGATCCTCTTCTCGGACGCCGACATCCTGCTGCTCGACGAGCCGACCAACCACCTCGACGCCGACTCGATCGTCTGGCTGCGCGACTACCTCAAGACCTACCGCGGCGGCTTCATCGTGATCTCCCACGACGTCGAGCTCGTCGAGACGGTCGTCAACAAGGTCTTCTACCTGGACGCCAACCGGGCTCAGGTCGACATCTACAACATGGGCTGGAAGCTCTACCAGCAGCAGCGCGAGGCCGACGAGAAGCGCCGCAAGCGCGAGCGGCAGAACGCCGAGAAGAAGGCCGCGGCCCTCAACTCGCAGGCCGACAAGATGCGCGCGAAGGCCACCAAGACCGTCGCCGCGCAGAACATGGCCAAGCGCGCCGAGCGGCTGCTCTCCGGCCTGGAGGCGGTCCGGGTCTCCGACAAGGTCGCCAAGCTCCGCTTCCCCGAGCCCGCGCCGTGCGGCAAGACCCCTCTGATGGCGGAGGGCCTGTCCAAGTCGTACGGCTCGCTCGAAATCTTCACCGATGTGGACCTCGCCATCGACAAGGGCTCCCGGGTCGTCATCCTCGGCCTCAACGGCGCGGGCAAGACCACGCTGCTGCGGCTCCTCGGCGGTGCCGAGAAGCCCGACACCGGCCAGGTGGTCGGGGGCCACGGCCTCAAGCTCGGCTACTACGCCCAGGAGCACGAGACCCTCGACCCGGACCGCTCCGTCCTGGAGAACATGCGCTCCGCGGCGCCCGACCTCGACCTCGTCGAGGTCCGCAAGACGCTGGGCTCCTTCCTCTTCTCCGGCGACGACGTCGACAAGCCGGCCGGTGTCCTGTCCGGCGGTGAGAAGACCCGTCTCGCGCTGGCGACCCTGGTGGTCTCCTCCGCCAACGTGCTGCTCCTGGACGAGCCGACCAACAACCTCGACCCGGCCAGCCGTGAGGAGATCCTCGGCGCGCTGCGCACGTACAAGGGTGCCGTCGTCCTCGTCACGCACGACGAGGGAGCGGTCGAGGCCCTCCAGCCGGAACGCATCATCCTGCTGCCGGACGGTGTCGAGGACCTGTGGGGTGCGGACTACCAGGACCTGGTCGCGCTGGCCTGATCCCGCCCGGCTCTCCGTCTGATCCACTCCGTCTGGATCATTCGGCCTACGCGTGATCCATCATCTGCGTGAGTGGGTCTCGTACCCCGGCGCGGCGCCCGGCAGATACCTGCCGGGCGCACCCATTTGGGGGCCGCGATCCTCGTGTGGCCCTGACCTGCCGGTTTTTCCCGGACGCTGTGCCACCTGCCGCCAAGGCCTCGCGGAATGAGGGATTCCGGTCGTGGTGCCCCTTCTCCGGCCGGAAGTCGGGTGGCACGGACCTTGCCGAATGGGTGGCCAGGAAGCCTTCGAGGGGTGATCATGAGAGTCCAGAGCGCACTTCCCATGAGGAGGCACGGGTGGCCGAGACTCTGAAGAAGGGCAGCCGGGTTACCGGCGCCGCGCGCGACAAGCTCGCGGCAGACCTGAAGAAGAAGTACGACTCCGGTGCGAGCATCCGGGCGTTGGCCGAAGAGACCGGCCGCTCCTACGGATTCGTCCACCGGATGCTCAGTGAGTCCGGAGTCACGCTGCGGGGACGCGGCGGAGCGACACGGGGCAAGAAGGCCACCACGGCCTGACGCCCCAGGCGGTCGGGGCAGGCCGTCCGGCCCGTCCCGGGGCTCACCGGTTTCGGCGGTGGCCACCCGGTCGGCAGTGATGTCGACCGGGTGGTTACTGTTCAGTCACTTAGCTCTGCTTGCTGACTGAACCGATCCGGAGGCGCCCCATGACCTCGCTCGACTCTGTGCTCGACAAGGACGGCGTACGACTCACCGTCGACGACGCGGTCGCCACGGTGACCCTCACCAATCCGGCCAAGCGCAACGCCCAGTCTCCCGCTCTCTGGCGGGCGTTGACGGAGGCCGGACGGGCACTGCCCGGAAGCGTGCGGGTCGTCGTGCTCCGCGGCGAGGGCAAGTCCTTCTCCGCGGGCCTCGACCGGCAGGCGTTCACCCCCGAGGGGTTCGACGGCGAGCCGTCCTTCCTCGACATGGCGCGCGGCTCGGAGACCGAGCTCGATGCGACCATCGCCGAGTACCAGGAGGCGTTCACCTGGTGGCGTCGCAACGACATCGTGTCGATCGCGGCCGTCCAGGGGCATGCGATCGGTGCCGGTTTCCAGCTCGCCCTCGCCTGCGATCTGCGCATCGTCGCCGAGGACGTGCAGTTCGCCATGCGCGAGACCAGCCTCGGTCTGGTGCCCGACCTCACCGGCACGCACCCCCTGGTGAACCTGGTGGGGTACGCCCGCGCGCTCGAAATCTGCGCCACGGGCCGCTTCGTGCACGCCGAGGAGGCCGAGCGCACCGGTCTGGCCAATCTCGTCGTGCCCGTCGGTGAGCTGGACGCCGCGGCGCGCGATCTGGCCGGCGCGCTGCTGGCCGCCCCGCGCGACGCCGTCGTGGAGACCAAGGCGCTGCTGAGCGGTGCCGTCTCCCGTGGTTACGAGGAGCAGCGCGTCGCCGAACGTGCCGCGCAGGGCCGCCGGCTGCGCGATCTGGCGGGTATCACCGACTGAGCGTCCGTCCCCCGATTGCGGGCGGGACCCGTCCGGGCCCGCCCCACGCTCATCCCCGCTCCGCCACCGCGGTGATCAGCACCGCGACCGAGGGATGCCCCTCCACCGCGTCCGCCACGGCGTCCCGCACCGCACGGGCCACGTCGAGCGCCCGGTGGCCCGGGTCCGTCGCCAGCTCGACCCGCACATGGTCCGGGCCCGTGTGCACCGCACGCCCCAGCACCCGGGTCAGCGTCACCACACCCACCACACCCGCCGCTGCGTTCCCCGCCACCCCCTCCGCCGCCGCCGCGTGCACCTCCATCGGAGCGGGAGCCGGCCGTTCGGGCAGCCCGTCCAGCAGCTCCGTCACCCGGACGTCCACCGCGGCGACCGCCAGGCCGAGCCGCTCTCCGGCCGCAGTCAGCAGCGCCGAGCGCAGTTCACCGGCCGCGACGGGCAGCGGCCGGCCGGGCACGGCCGACATCGTCGCCTCGATCCGCAGCGGCCCCGGCGGCAGCGCGCTCGGCGGCGGTTCCACCTCCGCGTCCGGTGCCCCGTCCGGATCGGCCACCGAGATCCTGACCTTTCCGAGCACGGGGCCGGACCCCGCCACCGCGCCCCGCAGCACCGCGACCGCGGCCCGCTCCGAGATCCAGGCCCCGTCCGCCGGACCGCCCAGCGGAAGCAGCCGGCCGAGGCCGAGCCGTTGCCGTACCGCCGCTGTCCATCCGTCCGCCCCGCGCGGGCCGTCAGCCGTCGTCATTTCCCCAGCCTGCCGCATCCATGGCGCGAGACGGGGCAAGCGCACCTAATGTAGGCAAAGAGGTCCAATCTGCCCTGAAGGGAAGAACGGCGATGACCGACACCACACAGCGGAACCGGCCCGAGAGCTCCGACAAGGAATCGAGCACGCTCATCAAGCGCGGCGGGGGAGCCCCCGCCACCCGTGGCCGTACGACCATCGCCGATGGAGTGGTCGAGAAGATCGCGGGGATGGCGACGCGCGACGTGGTCGGTGTCCACGCCATGGGCAGCGGCTTCTCGCGCACCTTCGGAGCGGTGCGCGAGAAGGTACCCGGTGGTGGCAAGTCCGTCACCCGTGGCGTGAAGGCGGAGGTCGGTGAGTCCCAGACCGCTCTCGACCTGGAGATCGTCGTCGACTACGGCGTCTCGATCGCCGATGTCGCCCGTGACGTACGGGAGAACGTGGTCGCGGCGGTCGAGCGGATGACCGGACTGGAGGTCGTCGAGGTCAATATCGCGGTGAGCGATGTGAAGCTGCCCGACGAGACCGATGAGGACGAGCGGTCCGAGCCACGTCTCCAGTAGACCTTTGGCGCAAGGCAGTTGAGGAGCGCACGATGAGCATGGCTGTGGTCGGCATGGTGGCCGGCATGGCGCTCGGATTCGCCGGGTACTTCGGCGGATTCGGGGCCTTCCTGCTGGTGGCCGCACTGGGAGCGGTCGGCTTCGTCGCCGGTCGCCTCCTGGAGGGTGACCTGGAGCTCGGCGACTTCTTCCGGAGTCGCGAGCGCGGCGACCGACGGCGGTGACGGCGTTGTCGGGGGCGAGCGGCCGGATTGCCGCAGGCGAGCGCGGGGAGACCCGGATCGCCGACCGGGTGGTCGCGAAGATTGCCGCGCAGGCGGCGAAGGAGGCGGTCGACGAGCCGCCGCAGGAGGGCACCGCACCGCGCGCCACGGTCACGGTGCACCGGGACACCGCCCGGGTCCGGGTGAGCCTGGAGCTCGGATACCCCTCCGACATCGGCCGCCAGTGCGGCGGGGTGCGTCGGCATGTCGCCGAGCGGGTAAGGGCGTTGGCGGGGATGGAAGTGCCCGAGGTGGTCGTACAGGTCGAGCGCCTGCATCCGACGGGAGCGAGCATCGCGGCCCAGGGAAGGATCCGATGACCGAGCCCCACGAACCGGAGCACCGTACGCGAGGACTGCCCGCCACCGGCCCCGTCGCAGCGGCCGGAGAGGGGGACACACCCGCGGAGCAGGGCGCTGTGCTCGAACTCGACCAGTCCGCCTCGTCCGCCGCCTACGACCCGGTGCCCGCGCACGGGGAGGGCGGCGGCCGGGCGGGCCGGTTCTGGTCCGTGCGCCGTGTCCCCGCGGCGCTCCTCGCCCTCGTGGTCCTCGGCGGCAGCGGACTGCTGCTCTACGACGTGGCGGCGGTACGGGCCGGCCGGCCCGCGATGCAGTGGCGCCGGTCGCTGGCCGACGAGCTCGCCCGGCGCCCGCTGGAGAACGTCTGGCTGCTCGCCGCCGCCGCGCTCGTCGTGGCGATCGGACTGTGGCTGCTCGTGCTCGCCGTCACCCCGGGCCTGCGCGACCTGCTGCCGATGCGCCGCGACCGTCGCGGCGTACGGGCCGCCCTCGACCGGTCCGCCGCCGCGCTGGTCCTGCGCGACCGGGCCGTCGAGGTGTCCGGAGTGCAGTCGGTGCGGGTCCGGATGGGCCGGGGCAGGGCGACGGTGCGCGCCGTCTCGCACTTCCGGGAGCTCGACGACGTACGGGCCGATCTGGACACCGTGCTGGAGACCGGCATCAGGGAACTGGGGCTGGCAAGGCCGCCGAGCCTGTCCGTACAGGTCCGCCGGCCCACGAAGAAGAGGTGAGCCCGTTGCTCAGGACCGTCAACCGGGTACTGCTCGCCTTGGCCGGGCTGGTACTCATCTGCGGCGGCGGCGCGGTGCTCGCCGCCGGTCTCGGCCTGTCCGTGCCGTCCTGGTGGCCCTGGTACGGCAGGCACGACGTGCTCATCAGCGAGGCCGACCGGGACCGATGGCGCGACCAGGGCTGGTGGTGGCCGACGGTCCTCGCCGTCCTCGCCGTCGTGGTCGTCCTCGCCCTGTGGTGGCTGCTGGCCCAACTGCGCCGCGCCCGGCTCGCCGAGGTGCTGGTGGACAGTGGCGACGGCGAGGGGGCGCTGCTGCGGGGCCGGGCCCTGGAGGGGGTGCTCGCCGGTGAGGCGGGGACGCTGGACGGAGTGGCCCGCGCCCAGGTCGCGCTGACCGGCCGGCGCAGCTCGCCACAGGCCATGATCCGCCTGCTGATGGAGCCGCACGCGGCGCCTGACGAGGCGCTCGGCCGCCTCACCGACGAGGCGCTGGCCCATGCGCAGGATTCGGCGGGGCTGGCCGAGCTGCCGGCCGAGGTACGGCTGAGAGCCGTCAAGCACCGTGCGGAGCGGGTGAGCTGACAGCCGGTCGCCGGACGGGCCGGCCGACGACCGGCTCCGGTTCAGAAGCCGTGCCGCGAGCCCCCGTCGACCGGCACCATGATGCCCGTCAGATACGAGGCCGCGGGCGAGAGCAGGAACGCCGCGGTCCGGCCGAACTCCTCCGGGGTGCCGTAGCGCCGCAGCGGGATCTGTGCCTCGCTCGCCGTCCGGGAGGCCTCCGCGTCGCCCGAGAGGGCGTCCAGCTCACGCACCCGGTCCGTGTCGATCCGGGCCGGCAGCACGCCCACCACCCGGATCCCGCGCGGACCGAGCTCGTCGGCCAGGGACTTGGCGAAACCGGCCAGGCCGGGGCGGAGCCCGTTGGAGATGGACAGCCCGGGGATCGGCTCGTACACGGAGCCGGAGAGCACGAAGCCGATCACACCACCCTCGCCGAGCGCGTTCGCCGCGGCCCTGGCGAGACGTACCGCGCCCAGGAACACCGACTCGAAGGCCGACTGCCACTGCTCGTCGGTGTTGTCGGCCACGAAGCCGGGGGCCGGTCCGCCGACGCTGATGAGAATGCCGTCGAGCCGCCCGAACCGCTCGTGCGCCGCATCCACCAGACGCTGTGCGGACGCGGGGTCGGCGTTGTCGGCGGCGAGGCCCACCGCGGGCGCCCCCAGTTCGGCGGCGGCCGCCTCGACGCGCTTCTCGTCCCGGCCGGTGATGATCACCCTCGCGCCGTCGTCGGCGAGCACCCGCGCCGTGGCGTTGCCCAGGCCCCGGGTCGCTCCGGTGACGATGTACACACGGTCCTTCAGTCCAAGATCCATGACCTCTATCCTGCCGCGTCGGGCTCCATCGTGTCCTCCCCGGCCAGTGCCATGGCGGTGCCCACGAGGCCGATGTGGCTGAACGCCTGCGGGAAGTTGCCCAGCTGGCGGCGGCCGGTGGTGTCGTACTCCTCGGACAGCAGCCCCACGTCGTTACGGAGTGCCAGGAGCCGCTCGAAGAGATCCCTGGCCTCGTCGGCGCGCCCGGTCAGGACCAGGGCGTCGGCCAGCCAGAACGAGCACGCCACGAAGGCCCCCTCGCTGCCGGGGAGTCCGTCGATCGAGGAGCCGTCCGTGCTGTAGCGGCGCACCAGGCAGTCGCGGCCCAGCTCGGCCCGGACCGCGTCGATCGTTCCGATCAGCCGGGGATCGTTCGGGGGCAGGAAGCCGGTCCGGGCGATCAGCAGCGTCGCGGCGTCCAGGTTCCGGGAGCCGTAGGACTGGGTGAAGGTGTTCCGTTCCGGGTCGTACCCCTTCTCGCACACCTCCCGGTGCACCGCGTCCCGCATCGCGCGCCACCGGTCGGCGTCGCCGGCCAGCGAGGGGTTGCTCTCCAGGGTGCGCACGGCACGGTCGGCGGCGACCCAGGCCATCACCTTGGAGTGCACGAAGTGGCGGCGCTGGCCGCGGATCTCCCACAGCCCCTCGTCCGGCTCGCGCCAGGTGGACTCCAGGAAGCCGAGCAGACTGAGCTGCAGCCTCCAGGCGTGCGGTTTGTCGCCCAGGCCCGCCTCGCGCGCGAGCCGCAACGAGTCCATGACCTCCCCGTACACATCGAGCTGACGCTGGCGGACCGCGGCGTTGCCGATCCGGACCGGGGCGGAGTTCTCGTACCCGCGCAGCCACGGCAGCTCCGCCTCGGGCAGTCTGCGTTCGCCCGCGAGGCCGTACATGATCTGGAGGTCGGCCGGGTCCCCGGCGACCGCCCGCAGCAGCCAGTCGCGCCAGGCGGCGGCCTCCTCCAGGTAGCCGGCCGAGATGAGGGCGCCGAGGGCCAGCGTGGAGTCCCGCAGCCAGCAGAAGCGGTAGTCCCAGTTCCGTACGCCCCCGATCGCCTCCGGCAGCGAGGTGGTGGGCGCCGCGACGATGCCGCCGGTCGGGGCGAAGGTCAGCGCCTTCAGCGTGATCAGCGAGCGGATCACCGCTTCCCGGTAGGGGCCCCGGTACCTGCACCGCGAGGACCATTCGGCCCAGTCGGACAGGGTGTTCTCCAGCGCCTCGTGCGGGTCGACCAGATCGGGACGGGGCGAGTGCGAGGGGTGCCAGGTCAGTACGAACGCCACCTTGTCGCCCGCGGTGACGGTGAACGACGAGCAGGTGGAGAACTGCTGGCCCCAGGTCTTGACCGGCGGCTCGCTGCGCAGCCAGGCCGAGTCCGGCCCCGCGACCGCCACCCGGTGCCCCTGCGAGCGGCGCACCCACGGCACGACCGAGCCGAAGTCGAAGCGCAGCCGGATCACGGAGCTCATCTCGACCGTGCCGCTGATGCCCTCGACGATCCGCATGACGTCGGGTTCCCGGTCGCGCTGCGGCATGAAGTCGATGACCTTGACCGTGCCGGTGCGGGTCTCCCAGAACGTCTCCAGGACGAGGGACTCACCCGCGTAGCCGCGTCGGGTGCAGGTCTCCGCGCCCTTCGGGGCGA
This sequence comes from Streptomyces sp. NPDC001880, assembly GCF_053594575.1. Lineage (NCBI taxonomy): Bacteria > Bacillati > Actinomycetota > Actinomycetes > Kitasatosporales > Streptomycetaceae > Streptomyces > Streptomyces sp. NPDC001880. The sequence goes on along the minus strand of NZ_JBSFET010000001.1, from coordinate 35,142 downwards.
TCCGCCAGTGGCCGTTGTCCTCGTCGCCGAGCAGGGCGGCGAAGCAGGCGCCCGAGTCGAAGCGGGGCAGGCAGAGCCAGTCGACAGATCCGTTTCTGCCGACCAGGGCGGCTGTCTGGAGATCGCCGATGAGGGCGTAGTCCTCGATGCGTGGGGTCACGTTCTGGCGTGTTCCCGAACCTGGGCCCTGCTAAGCAGTCCCGGACGGCGGGGGTCACCCGGCCGGGACGCCCGGCCCCGCATCCGGCGGACACGACGTCAGGCCGTCGCGGGTTCCGGCTTCTCCGGCTCGGCGGGCTGCTGCCCCCCGGCGGCCTTCTCGGCCGCGGCCGCCACCCGGTCGCGCTTCTCCCTGCGGGCCAGCACAACGTACCCGACCGGGACAGCGGCGGCGAAGAGCCACCACTGCACGGCGTACGCCATGTGCGGGCCGATCGAGCTGTCGTCCGGGGCCTCGATCAGTTCCGGGGAGCCGCCGACGGGCTCGGGCGCGGTCTGCTCGATGTAGCCGCCGAGCACCGGCCGGGAGAGCCGCTCGGCCTCCTGGGCGCTGTTGATCAGCATCACCTGGCGGTCCGGCAGGTCCGAGATGTCCTTGATGCCGCTGGCGCTCGTCGTCTCGTCGGCCTTGAGCCGCCCGGTGACGGTCACTTCGCCGCGGGGCGCGGGCGGCACCTCGGGAAAGGCGCTCTGGCTGTCGGCGGACGGCACCCAGCCGCGGTTGACCAGAACCGTGCCGCCACCCTTGAGGTCGAGCGGGACCAGCACATGGACACCGATCCGGCCGTCGGCGGAGGTCCTGCGGCGTACGACCACCTGGTGCGCGGTGTCGTACGTGCCCGTGGCCGTCACCGTCCGCCAGTAGTCGGAGCGCGGGACCGTGTGACCCGGAGCGGTGAGCGAGGTGACCGGAACCGGCTTCGCCTTGAGATTGCGGGAGATCAGAGAGTTCTGCGCGACCTTGTGCTCATGCCGGTGAAACTGCCAGAAGCCCAGCTCGACCATCGTGGGAATCAGGACGAGGGCGAGGAGGGCGAGGATCAGCCACTGCCGGGTCAACAGGAAGCGGTACACCCCACGACGGTACAACTGTGTCGTGGGGTGCATCGCGCAGGGGTGGGGGAAGAGGGGCTCGGCGGCCGCTGCTCAGACTTTGTCGATGATGCCCACCTTCCCCTCGGCGCGGGCGCAGTGACCGCCGCAGAACCAGTGCCCGTCGACCTCGACGCCCTGGCCGATGATCTGGACCCGGCAGTGCTCACAGATGGGCGCCATGCGGTGAATGGCGCAGGAGAAGCAGTCGAAGACGTGCACCGCGCCCTGCGCATGCACCTCGAAGGACATCCCGTAGTCGTTTCCGCAAACCTCGCAACGTGCCATGCGCCACAGGGTGGGACGCGAGGCGGCGGCGGGCGAGCGGCGGAAGGGCGAGTCGCCGCCGGTTCACTCCGATGACGGCGTGGGAACCCGGGCCGACGCGGGTGCCACATCGCGCAGCAGATGGGTGAAGGCGCTCTCGTCCAGAATCGGTGTGCCGAACGACTTGGCCTTGACCGTCTTCGACGTCGCCGAGTCCGGGTCATTGGTGACCAGCAGACTGGTCAGCCGGGACACGCTGGTCGCCACGTGCAGTCCGGCCTCCACGGCCCGGTCCTCCAGCAGCTCACGGTCGACGGAGGTGTCCCCGGAGAAGGCCACCCGCATACCCTGCATGAGCGGTTTGTCCTTCTCGTACCGCCCGGGGTTCGGATACGGGCACGCCGGGCGCTTGCGCGAGGGGCGCCAGCTGCTGTGACCGTACGAGGGCTGGTAGCCGATCCGCGGTGTGACCGGGGAGTCCGACCACTCCGTCAGCGGCCGGCACTCCAGCAGCGGCAGCCGCACTCCGCCCCGAGCCGCCGCGTGCAGGCTCGGCCGGAACGCCTCGGCCAGCACCCGGGCGTCGTCCAGGGCGTGGTGGGCGCGCTGCTGCACGACGCCGAAGTGCGCGGCCAGCGACTCCAGCTTGTGGTTGGGCAGCGGCAGCCGCAGCTCCTTGGAGAGCGCGATGGTGCACAGCCGCTGTTCCACGGGGGCGACGACCGAGGCCCGTGCGTACTCCCGGGCCAGCATCGACCAGTCGAAGGCCGCGTTGTGCGCGACGAGGACGCGGTCCGCGAGCCGCTCGGAGAGCTGGGCGGCGATCTCCGGGAAGAGCGGGGCGCCTTCGAGGACGTCGCTGGTCAGCCCGTGGATCCAGACCGGGCCGGGATCGCGCTCGGGGTTGACGAGGGTGTACCAGTGGTCCTCGACGTCGCCCTGGGCGTCCAGGCGGTAGACGGCGGCGGACACTATCCGGTCGTCCCGCGCGAGTCCGGTGGTCTCCACGTCGACGACCGCGTACCCCTGCGGGTAGGCGGTCGGCCACGGTGCTGTGGTCTGGCGGTCGTCGAGCATGGTCACAGAGAATACGGGCCGCGACCGACAGTCTCCTATTCGGCCGCCTCCCGCTCCTGTGCGCCGGTTGTGCGGCGCGCCAGCTCCTGCCGGGGGTCTGCCAGCAGCCCTTCCACCAGGGCCCGTACGGAGACCTCGAACAGCCGCTCCGGGGCGGCGGGCCGGGCCAGTGCGCGGGCCAGCGCCGGGTCGTCGTCCGCGGTGGACGCGCTCCACAGATCGCCCTCGCCGGGGGACTGGACGGGGGACCGTTCCCGGTTGCGTTCGACGAGCAGGAAGCCGACGGTCTGGAACTGCACCGCCCGCACCGCTGCCGCCGCCCGCGCTCCGCGCAGTCCCGCGGCGTGCACCTCGTGGACGAGGGCCTGTTGCGCGGGCAGGAACATCCGCTCGGTGAGCCCTCGTTCGTGGACCATCGCGATCAGATGCGGTCTGGCCCGCAGTTGGCGGCGCAGCCCGCGGGCGACCGAGACGATGCGGGCCGCCGGGGTCCGGCCGGCCGGACGCAGGGTGCCCATCTCCTGCACGGTGCGCTCGACGAGGGCGTCCAGCAGCGATTCACGATTGCCGACGTGCCAGTAGATCGATGTCACCGCGGTGCCCAGTTCCGCGGCCAGAGCACGCATGGTGAGGGCCTGCGGGCCGTGCCGCTTCACCAGGGCGGCCGCCGTGTCCAGGACCTCTTCGCGGGTCAGCGACGATCGCGCCACAGTGCTCCTTGATCCTCGAACTCCGTTACGTGCATGCCTATTTACCCTTCATCGACAGCGGTGTAACTGTGTTACAGAACCGGCACGGACAACCGAGACACGGAGAACGATTCACGGACGACCGAGAAGGGTGGTACGGCATGGCACGCGTACGGTACGGCGCGCGCACCGAGGCCGAGATCGCGGCGGCCCGCGAGGCCCGCTCCACACTCCCCGACATCTGGTCCACCGGTGTGGTGGCCCTCTGGGAAAGCGACCCCGAAGCGGTGGCGGCCGTCCTCCCGCCTCCCCTCGAACCCGCACGGCGTCCGCTCGTCCGGGCAAGCATCAGTACGGTCGAACTCCCCGGCTACCCACTCGGCGCGGGCTCCGTCGCCGTCGCCGCCGTCCACGACGGCCACGAGGGCTGGTATCCGCTCGTCATGCCGATGACTCATGAACGGGCGCTGACCGGCGGCCGTGAGGTGTTCGGCGAACCGAAGAAGCTCGGCGAGGTGACCGTCGAACGCGACGGCCCCGTCGTCCGGGCCGCGCTCGTCCGGCACGGCATCGCGTTCGTCGAGGTGCTCGGCGCGGTCAGTGGATCGCTGCCGCTGCCCCGGCCGACGGCCAAGCTCGACTTCTACTTCAAATTCCTGCCCGCGGTGGACGGCGAGGGCTTCGACTCCGACCCCGTCCTGATCCACTGCACCCGCCACGAGAAGGTCCGCAGACTGGAACGCGTCTCGGGCGACGTGGTGCTGCGCGAGTCGGTGTACGACCCGGTCGCCGATCTTCCCGTGACGAGGCTGGTCGAGCTCACCATCGGCGAGAAGACCAGCGACCAGCGGGGCAGGGCCGTGGAGCGGGTGAGTGCGAAGGCCCTGCTGCCGTACATCCACCAGCGCTACGACGACCCGCAGCAGATCCACGACGGCCCGCCGGAGGGCAGCGTCCGATGAGGCTGGAGGAGGGTCAGGTAGCCGTCGTCACCGGCGCCGCGAGCGGCATCGGCCTCGCGATGGCACGCAGGTTCGCCGCCGAGGGGCTGAGTGTCGTCCTCGCCGATGTGGAGGAGGACGCGCTCGACGGGGCGGCGCGCGCATTGCGCCAGGACGGTGCGCAGGTGCTGGCCCGGGTCGTCGACGTCGGCGAGCGGGAATCCGTACAGGCCCTGGCCGAAGCCGCGTACGACACCTTCGGTGCCGTACATGTGCTGTGCAACAACGCCGGTGTCGGCTCCGGGGCCGAGGGGCGGATGTGGGAGCACGAGCCGAACGACTGGAAGTGGGCGTTCGCGGTCAACGTCTGGGGCGTCTTCCACGGCATCCAGGCGTTCGTACCACGCATGATCGCGGGCGGCGGCCCCGGCCATGTCGTCAACACCTCGTCCGGCGACGGCGGGATCGCCCCGCTGCCGACCGCCTCCGTGTACGCGGTCACCAAGTCCGCGGTCGTCACGATGACCGAGTCGCTGTACGCGCATCTGAGGGCCGAGGGCGCGCCGGTCGGTGCCTCGGTGCTCTTCCCCGGCCCGCACATGCTCCGTACCGGACTGTGGGAGTCGCACCGCAACCGGCCAGAACGGTACGCCAAGGAGCGCCCGCGCAGGACTCCGTACCGCAGCCTCGACCAGTGGGAATCCGCCATGCGGGCAGCGGGCCACGAGGTGGAGTTCACCCCGGTGGAGGACGTCGCGGGGACCGTCGTGGACGGGATACGCGCCGACCGTTTCTGGATGCTGCCGGACAGCGAGCACAGCGACCGGCAGATCCGCGCCAGGTCGCAGTCGATGCTCGACCGGGCCAACCCGTCGTACCTGGAGAGTTTCGTACTCGACTGAGGAGCGAGCGATGACCGACGACCCGTACCTGATCATCTCCTCCGACTGCCACGCCGGGCTGCCCACCGAGGAGTACCGGCCCTATCTCGATTCCCGCTTCCACCGGGACTTCGACGACTTCCTCGCCGGGCGCGACCGCCGCCGCGAGGAGATGACCCGCCTCGGCGTACGCAACGAGGCCTTCGCCGACAAGTGGTTCCGCGACAACGAGGAAGGCCTGAAGGGCGGCTGGGACGCCGCCCGGCGCCTGAAGGAACTGGACGGCGACGGAGTGGCGGCCGAGGTCGTCTTCCCGGACGCGGACGCCGTCGACAGCCGGACCGCCGCCCCGTTCGGCGTGGGCCTCGGGCTCTCCGGCGACCAGGACCCCGAACTGGGCATGGCGGGTGCGCAGGCCCACAACCGCTGGCTGGCCGACTTCGTCTCGCAGAACCCCGAACGCCACTGCGGGGTCGCCCTGTTGCCCGTCACCGGCGAGGTCGACCGGGTCGTCGCGGAGATCCACCGGGCCAAGGAGTCCGGACTCGGTGCGCTCATGATCCCCTCCATGTGGGTGGACAAGGCCCCGTACCACGACCGTCGTTACGACCCGGTGTGGGCGGCCGCCGCCGAGACGGCGATGCCGGTGGTCACGCACTCCGGGGCGGCCCCGCGCCACGAGTACGGCGACCATCTCGGGATCTACGTCTCCGAGGTCACCTGGTGGCCGTCCCGCCCGCTCTGGTTCCTGCTCTGGTCGGGCGCCTTCGAACGCCATCCCGGGCTGAGGTTCGGCGTCGCCGAGTCCGGCTGCTGGTGGCTGCCGAACCTCCTCTGGTTCATGGACCGGCTCTACCTGGGCGCCCACGGCGGCAAGAAGCTCTCCCCGTTCGCCGAACTGAAGCGGCCCCCGCACGAGTACCTGGACCGCCAGGTCTTCATCTGCGCCACCAACACCAAACGCCGCGAACTCGCCCAGCGGTACGAGATCGGTGTCGACAACATCCTGTGGGGCAGTGACTTCCCGCACCCCGAAGGCACCTGGCCGAACACCGCCCAGTGGCTGCGCGACACCTTCCACGACATCCCCGTCGCCGAGACCCGCCGCATGCTGGGCCTCGCCGCAGCCGAGGTCTTCGGCTTCGACACGGCGAAGCTCGCCCCGGTCGCCGAGCGCATCGGCCCCACACCCGAGGACCTCGGCCAGAGCCCCGACCAGGCGGCGGTCGAGGCGTCCTGGGCCAGGTCGCGCGAAGTGGGCCGGCACTGGCTGACCGACCACGACTTCCCGGTCCTGGGGGTTCGGTGATGGACCGCTACACGGTCATTTCCGCGGACTGCCACGCCGGAGCCGATCTCCTCGACTACCGGCCCTACCTGGAGACGAAGTACCACGACGACTTCGACGCGTGGGCGGCGGCCTACGTCAATCCGTACGAGGACCTCCTCGCCGACACCGCCGACCGCAACTGGAACTCCGCACGCCGCGTCGCGGAGCTGGAGGCGGACGGCATCGTCGCGGAGGTCGTCTTCCCCAACACCATCCCGCCGTTCTTCCCCTCCGCCTCCCTGATGGCGCCCGCGCCGTCGCGGGCGGAGTACGAACGGCGCTGGGCCGGGCTGCGCGCCCACAACCGCTGGCTCGCCGACTTCTGCGCGCAGGCACCGGGCCGGCGTGCGGGCGTGGCACAGATCCTCCTCAACGACCCGGCGGAAGCGGTCCGCGAGGTCCGCCGCACCAAGGCCGCGGGCCTCACCGGCGGCATCCTGCTGCCCGGCGCACCGCCCGGCTCCGGTGTTCCCGAGCTGTACTCGCAGGTGTACGACCCGCTGTGGGCGGTCTGCGAGGAGCTGGACGTACCCGTGAACCACCACGGCGGCTCGGCCTCCCCGCCGCTCGGCGACGAACCGGCGGCACGCGCCGTCTTCATGGTGGAGACGACCTGGTTCTCGCACCGGGCGCTGTGGCACCTGGTCTTCGGCGGCGCGTTCCGCCGCCATCCCGGACTGAAACTGGTCCTCACCGAACAGGGCTCCGGCTGGATCCCCGGCGTCGTGGAGATGCTGGACTACTACCACGGCCGCCTGGTCGCGGCGGCGAACCGGGCAGTCACCGCCGAGTCCCGTTTCGGCGCGGGGCTCGCCGCCTCGATGGGCGCGAGCCCCAGTGAGGTCTGGCGCGACAACTGCTACGTGGGCGCCAGCTTCATGCGGCCCCACGAGGTGCCGCTGCGCGACCGGATCGGCCTCGACAAGATCATGTGGGGCAGCGACTACCCGCACGACGAGGGCACCGCCCCGTACTCACGGGAGGGCCTGCGGATCGCGTACGCGGGCCTGCCGCCCGAGGAGATCGCGGCGATGACCGGCGGCAACGCGGCCCGTGTCTACGGGTTCGACCTGGCGGCGCTCGACCGCGTCGCGGCCGGGGTCGGCCCGACGGTCGAGGAGATCGCCGAGCCGCTGAAGGAGGTTCCGCCCGACGCGACCAGCCCCGCCTTCGCACCGGGCGGGTCGGTACGCGTCTGGTGACCGTGCGGGGTGAGACCATCCCCGCGTGACGGAAATCCGGACGCACGACGAACCGCACGGCAACGGTCTCGGCACACGGCTGAACTGGCTGCGCGCCGCGGTCCTCGGCGCCAATGACGGGGTGGTCTCCACCGCGGGCCTGGTCGTCGGCGTGGCCGGCGCCACCGGCGACCGCGGTGCCCTGCTCACGGCGGGACTGGCCGGGCTGCTGGCCGGCTCCATGTCGATGGCCGCGGGCGAGTACGTCTCGGTCTCCACCCAGCGCGATTCGGAGCGGGCCGCCCTCGCGACGGAGAAACGGGAGCTGAAGGAGGCCCCGGCGGCGGAACTCGAAGAGCTGACCGGCCTGCTGGAGGGCAAGGGGCTGAGCCGGGACGTCGCCCGGGATGCCGCCCTCCAGCTCACCGAACGCGATGCACTGCGCGCTCACGCGGAGGTCGAGCTGGGCATCGACCCGGACGAGCTGACGAACCCGTGGCACGCGGCGGGCGCGAGTTTCCTGGCGTTCACGGTGGGTGCGCTGCTGCCCTTGCTGGCGATCGTGCTGCCGCCGTCGTCGCTGCGGCTCCTGGTGACCGTGCTGTCGGTACTGGCGGCGCTGGCCCTCACCGGCTGGTGGAGCGCCCGGCTCGGCGAGGCGAGGGTGAGGCCGGCGGTGCTGCGGAACATGGGCGGGGGAGCGCTGGCGATGGCGGTCACCTACGGGGCGGGGCAGTTGCTGGGGGCTGCGGGGGTCTGAGCCCGGCCGCGGATCACGGCCGGGCGGGGGCCGCGCCGCGACACGACATGCCCGGCAACCCGCTGATCACCGGGCGGCGCCCGATCTTCCCGAGGCGCTGCTGAGCGGCCCGGCGCGCGAACCCGCCGAATCCCGCCCGCTTTGGCGGAAGTCGCCAAAGACTGCTGACACCGAGTCTCGTATACTTGTTGGTAACAACGTCTAGACCCCGGCCGACCTGCGGCTCTACGGTTCTGGCATGCCGACGAACCTGCCCGATGTAGTGCTCTGGTCCATACCGGCCTTCGTTCTGCTCACCGTCCTGGAAATGGCCCTGCACCACTTCCACCCCGACGAGGACGCCGCCGGATACGAGACGAAGGACACCGTCACCAGCATCAGCATGGGGCTGGGCAGCCTGGCTTTCGACCTGCTGTGGAAGGTACCCATCGTCGCGATCTACACCGCGGTCTACGAGCTGACCCCGCTCCGCGTCCCCGTGCTGTGGTGGACCGTCCCGCTGATGCTGCTCGCCCAGGACTTCTTCTACTACTGGTCCCACCGGGGCCACCACGTCATCCGGATCCTCTGGGCCTGCCACGTGGTCCACCACTCCAGCCGGAAGTTCAACCTCTCCACCGCGCTGCGCCAGCCCTGGACCTCGCTGACCGTCTGGCCGTTCTACCTGCCGATGATCGCGTGCGGGGTCCATCCGGCCGCGCTCGCCTTCTGCTCGTCGGCGAACCTCGTCTACCAGTTCTGGGTGCACACCGAGCGCATCGACAAGCTCCCCAGGCCCTTGGAGTACGTACTGAACACGCCCTCCCACCACCGGGTGCACCACGCCTCGCAGGGCGGCTACCTGGACCGGAACTTCGGCGGCATCCTGATCCTGTGGGACCGGCTCTTCGGGTCCTTCACCGCCGAGACCGAGCGGCCCGTGTTCGGTCTCACCAAGAACATCAACACCTTCAACCCGCTGCGTGTCGCCACCCACGAGTACGCCGCCATCGCCCGCGACCTGCGCTCGGCGGACAGCTGGAGCGAGCGGGCCGGGCGGATCTTCCGCGGGCCCGGCTGGCAGCCGGCCGGCCGGACCGTCCGCACGGCCGCCCCGGAGCGCACCGGATGAGCGCCGACACCGCCCAGGACCGGCGGGAGCGTCTCGTACGCCCGCTGTTCATCGCCTTCCTCGTGGCCGCGGCCGTCGACCTCGTCGGCCTGCTCGCCGATGTCCCGGCCGCCCACCTCGTCGCCAAGCCCCTGCTGATGCCGCTGCTGGCCGGGTACGCCGCAGCCCGGCGCGGCCCCCGGCTGCTCATCGTGGCGCTCCTGTTCGGCTGGGGCGGCGACACGTTCCTGCTGGCCGACACCGACGCCGCCTTCCTCATCGGAATGGGCTCCTTCGCCGCGGGGCACATCTGCTACCTGTGGTACTTCGGGCGGGCCCGCGGCTCGGTGCCTGCCGCGCTCGTCTACGCCGCCGTACTGACCGCCTTCATCATCCTGATCTGGCCCGATCTGCCTGCCGAGATGCGAATCCCGATCGCCGGCTACAGCCTGCTGCTCACGGCGATGGCGTACCGCGCCGGCACGCTCGGCCCGTACGCGGCCACCGGCGGGGCGCTCTTCCTGCTCTCCGACGCGCTGATCGCCACCGGCATCGCGGACTGGCCGCAGCTGCCTGCGCCCGACTTCTGGATCATGCTCACCTACATCGCGGCGCAGTTCCTGCTGACCGTCGGAATCCTCGCACCGGGATCGAAATGGGCCGGTGTCACAGGGCAATGGACGAGCGCACGGCGCTGAAGGTGCTCATCGAGCCGTGAGCCAGGCGGCCGCGTCCGCCCCCAACGGGCCGGGCGGGCGCGACCAGCCGGCGGGCGAACCCTCGAAGGCGACCGGTGGCACCGAGTGCCGCAGCCGGCCCAGCGGGCTGTCCGTCTCCGTGAGCCACCTCTCCGGGTCGTACAAGCCCTCGGCCCCGGTTTCCGCAAGGCCGGGGGCGGGCAGTTCGTCGAGCAGCCAGGAGGCGGTACGGGCCAGTGAGAGTGTCGCCAGCCGGGAGCCGCCCTCGTCGTGCTGCTCGGTCAGCGCCCGCAGCACGGCGGCGGCCAGCAGATAGCCGGTGCCGTGGTCGAGCGCCTGGGCGGGCAGCGCACCGGGCGGGCCCCCGGGCCCGGCGCCGGCCTCGACCGACGCGATGCCGGTGGCCACCTGGACCAGGCTGTCGAAGCCGCGCCGCCCGGCCCACGGACCGTGCCCCCAGGCCGAGAGCCGCCCGACCACCAGCCCCGGCCTGCGTGCGGCCAGGGACTCGGGGGTCAGTCCGAACCGCTCGACCGCACCGGGCCGGTAGCCGATGACGACCACGTCCGCGTCGGCCAGCAGCCGGTCGAACGCGGCCGCCCCCGAGCGGCCGGCGAGGTCCAGATCCACCGACCGCTTCCCGAAGCCGGTGTCGCCGTGCGCGTCCGGGCTCTCCGGGAGCTGCGGGGCGTCGATCCTCAGGACGTCCGCGCCGAGCAGCGCGAGCGTACGGGTGGCGACCGGCCCCGCGATCACCCGGGTGAGGTCGAGCACCCGCAACCCGGCGGCGGGCAGCAGCGGTTCACCGGTGAGCGGCGCCGTCCGGCGCACCGGCGCGTCGTCGATGCGTTCCCGGGCCACCAGCGGCGTGCCCGCGACCGCGGCGCCCCGCGGGTCGGCCGCCCACTGACCGGGCGTACGGGCGGCCACGGCCAGGCCGCCCGCTTCGTACACCGTCCGTTCGATCTCGTCGCTCCGGCGCCCGGCGAACGAGGCGGCGACGGTGTCCACGGCGATGTCGTCCGGGGTCCTGGGGGAAAGCTCCAGCGTGGCGAGCAAGCGGGCCCGGTGGTGCGGGTAGTTGGCGTGGGTCCGGACCCAGCCGTCCGCGGTGCGCCAGAACCGTGACAACGGGGCGAAGTTGGTCGGCGCGCGCCCGTCGATCCGCAGGTGGCGCTCGCTGGTGAACGCCGTGGCCACCGCGCCCTCGTCGATCCGGACCCGGGGCACCGGGCCCGCGGTGCGGCGCGCGGCCAGCTCGGCGGCGGCCAGCGAGCAGACCGCGACGGCGGAACGGGCCAGCTCCATGACGGGCAGCCGGGCGGGGAGCAGCCCGCCGGGTCCGTCCGTCGTGATGTGCGCGAGAAGCGCTGGATCACCGCCGAGCGCCGCCCAGGCCTGCTCGGTACCGGACTTCGGTGCATGAGTCATCCACACACTATGGCACCGAGTGCCATCAAAGTGGGAGGGGCCGCCCGAAGACTCCGGCCCCTCCCACCGCGAGCCGCGTTCCCGCTACCAGCGGACCGCGTTCAGCGCGTTCACCACACCGGCACCGTAGAAGCCGTTGCGGTTCTTGCCGCCCTCGCAGACGGCATCGATCGTGCCGTCACCGTTGATGTCGTACGGGTCACCGCACGCCGTGGCGTCCGCCTCGGCGATCAGCAGCGCCTTCACCGCGGCCGCCGAGGCGTGCGGGTGCGTCGACTTGATCAGGGCCGCGACACCCGCGACATGCGGGGAGGCCATCGAGGTACCGGCCTTGTAGCCGTACTTGCCGTCCGGCAGCGTGGACAGGATCAGGCCGCTGGTGGCCGGCGGGGCGGGCGTCTGGTAGGCCGTGGAGTCGCCGCCCGGGGCCGCCACGTCGATGACGCCCATCCCGTAGTTCGAGTACGAGGCCTTCAGGCCCTTGGCGCCGGTCGCGGAGACCGTCACGACGCCCGGCAGCAACGCCGGGATGTCGAGGCACTCACGCGGGTTGACCGTCCGGGTGGCGGCGGTGCTGTCGTTCGGGCTGGTGGTGTCCTCGATCGCGTCGGAGGCCAGGTCGAACCTGCTGTTGCCGGAGGAGGCGATGTTCACCGTGCCCTTGCGCTCCGCGTACCGCGTGGCGCGCGCGACGGCCTCGACCAGAGCGCTCTGGTCCGGGTCGTTCTTGCAGTTGAACATCCACGGGTCGGTGTAATAGCTGTTGTTGGTGACGTCGACACCGTGCTCGGCGGCCCAGACGAAGCCGCAGACGATCGACTCGGTGTAGAAGAACCCGTCCGGGTTCGCCACCTTGATCCCGGCGACCTTGACGCCCGGCGCGACGCCCGTCACCCCGACGCCGTTCTTCGCGGCGGCGACGGTCCCCGCGACATGCGTGCCGTGGTTGCTCTCACCGGTCTTCGAACGCCAGGCGCCGTCCGTCGTGTCCGGCGCCCCGGAGACGCAGCTCGCCGACGCCCCGCGGTCGAAGTTCGGCGCCAGGTCCGGGTGGGTGTCGTCGACACCCGTGTCGATGACCGCGACCGTGACGTCGCGGCTGCCCAGCGTCTTCTTGTGCGCCTGGTCCGCCTTGATGGCGGGCAGATCCCACTGCAGGGGCTCCATCGGGTCCTGGTCCGCCGTGGCCTGAGCCGCTGCGGCCTTCGCCTGCGCGGCGGCGAGCGGCTGCTCGGCCCCGGTGTCCGTGGTGGCCTGCGGAACGATGGGGTTGGTGCGGGTGGCCCCTGCCGAATCGACACCCTTGACCCGGCGGACCGTCTCCGCGAAGTCCGGGTTCTGCGAGTGGACGACGATGACGCCGATCTGCTCGTAGGCGACCACCACCGTGCCGCCGGCGTCGGCTATCGCCTTCTTCACCCGCTTGACGGTCCCGTGACCGCCCCGCGTGTTGACCACGTAGGAGAGCTTCGGTCCGTCCGTCGACACCGCGGCCGTGGGCTGCGCGTCCACGGGTGCGGCAGAGGCGGCACTCGTCGGCAGGAAGCCGAGCGAAGCCGTGAGGGCCAATCCGACGGGCAACGTGAGCGCGCGCGTCCGTCTGGATCCCAGCTGAGCCATGGGGTCTCCACATCATCCGTACCGATCGACCGGACACGGGCATGCCCGGTCGCGTACATGACGAGTGAAGTTATCGCTGATCAGCCCGTTGATCAATGAGTTCGCAGCTCCGGATTCGGCCGGACGGGCGCGAAACGGCGCGCGGGAGAAGTGCGCGGCGGCCGTGAACCGCTCTGCCGCGCTCTCCGTGCCGTTGTCGGGGGAGGTGCACCGAGCCCCCGATACCGAGCCTTCCCAGTGAGATCCACCGTCACCGACACCACCGCACCCGCGTCGCGAGGAGATTCCGTGGCTACCGATGCACCGCCGCCGCCCGAGGCCAGTACGGACACCCGCCCTGCCCAGCCCACGACGGAGGCGTTCGTCGCGGTGCAGGAGAGCGCGGAGTTCGGCGAACTGCGCCGCTCGTACCGTTCGTTCGCCTTCCCGCTGACCATCGCGTTCGTCCTCTGGTACCTGCTCTACGTGCTGCTCTCCAACTACGCGGGCGGTTTCATGGGCACCAAGGTGTACAGCAACATCAACGTGGCCTTCGTGTTCGGCCTCGCCCAGTTCGTCACCACCTTCCTCATCGCCTGGTTCTACTCGCGCCACGCGGCCGCGAAGCTCGACCCGAAGGCCGAGGCCATCAAGTCCCGTATGGAGGCCGACGCATGAGCGCCGCGTACCACTCGCACCCCGCCCTCCAGCTGGCCGCCTCCTCGACCGCCGAGCACCGGCCGCTGATCATCACGCTCTTCGCCGTGTTCGTCGCCGCGACCCTGGGCATCACCGTCTGGGCCGGACGGCAGACCCGGAGCGCCTCCGACTTCTACGCGGGCGGCCGTCAGTTCACCGCCTTCCAGAACGGACTCGCGGTCTCCGGCGACTACATGTCCGCCGCGTCGTTCCTCGGCATCGCCGGGGCCATCGCTCTCTTCGGCTACGACGGCTTCCTGTACTCCATCGGCTTTCTCGTCGCCTGGCTCGTCGCCCTCCTGCTGGTCGCCGAACCGCTGCGCAACTCGGGCCGTTACACCATGGGCGACGTCCTCGCCTACCGGATGCGCCAGCGCCCCGTCCGTACCGCCTCCGGCGTCTCCACCATCGTCGTCTCGATCTTCTACCTGCTCGCGCAGATGGCGGGCGCGGGCGTCCTGGTCTCGCTGCTCCTCGGCATCACCAGCGACGCGGGCAAGATCCTCATCGTTGCGCTGGTCGGCGTACTCATGATCGTGTACGTCACCATCGGCGGCATGAAGGGCACCACCTGGGTGCAGATGGTCAAGGCCGTACTGCTCATCGCCGGTGCCCTGCTGATGACCTTTCTGGTGCTGCTGAAGTTCGACTTCAACATCTCCGACCTGCTGGGCACGGCCGCCGAGAAGAGCGGACACGGAGCGGCCTTCCTGGAGCCCGGCCTCAAGTACGGCGTCACCGGTACCTCGAAGCTGGACTTCCTCTCCCTCGGCATCGCCCTGGTCCTCGGTACCGCCGGCCTGCCGCACATCCTGATCCGCTTCTACACGGTGCCGACCGCCAAGGCCGCCCGTAAGTCCGTCAACTGGGCCATCGGCATCATCGGCGCCTTCTACCTGATGACGATCGCCCTCGGCTTCGGCGCCGCCGCCCTCATCGGCCCCGGCGAGATCAGGGCGAAGAACCCGGCCGGCAACGCCGCCGCCCCGCAACTCGCCGAATACCTCGGAGGGGTCGGCTCCACCGGCGGCGCCGTGCTGCTCGCGGTGATCTCGGCGGTCGCCTTCGCCACCATCCTCGCCGTCGTCGCGGGGCTCACCCTCGCCTCCTCGTCCTCCTTCGCGCACGACATCTACGCCAACGTCATCCGCAAGGGAAAGGCCACCGAGAAGGAGGAGATGCGGGCCGCCCGCTGGGCCACCGTCCTCATCGGCGCGGTCGCGATCGTCCTGGGCGCCTTCGCCCGCGACATGAACGTCGCCGGACTGGTGGCGCTGGCGTTCGCCGTTGCCGCCTCCGCCAACCTGCCGACCATCCTCTACAGCCTGTTCTGGAAGCGGTTCACCACCCAGGGTGCGCTCTGGTCGATCTACGGCGGTCTGGCGAGCTCGGTGATCCTGGTGCTGTTCTCGCCGGTCGTCTCCGGCAACCCCAAGACCTCGATGTTCAAGGGCGTCGACTTCGCCTGGTTCCCGCTGGAGAACCCCGGCCTGATCTCCATTCCGCTGGGCTTCCTGCTCGGCTGGGTCGGCTCCCTCCTCTCGAAGGAGAGGCCGGACAAGGGCAAGTACGCCGAGCTGGAGGTCAAGTCCCTCACCGGCGTCGGAGCGCACTGAGCGGACAGCGCCCCCGGGCTCCCGCCGCGTGGCCGTGTCGCAGGGTCCTACGACACGGCCACGCAGCTCCTCGTGCCGAACGGGTCCCGCCGATGTCACCGCTCTCGCGTACTCTCGAAGGAGTCAGCCGGAAGGGTCGGCCGGAGGCCCGGTATCGGTACCCGGTAAGTAATTGGGGAGGGGGCCCACATGCTCATCGACACATACGACCGGGTCGCCACCGACCTGCGCGTCTCGCTGACCGACCGGTGCAATCTGCGGTGCACCTACTGCATGCCGGAAGAAGGCCTGCAATGGCTGGCCAAGCCCGACCTGCTCAGTGACGACGAGATCGTCCGGCTGATCCGCATCGCCGTCACCCGGCTCGGCATCACCGAGGTCCGCTTCACCGGTGGCGAGCCGCTGTTGCGCCCCGGGCTCGTCTCCGTCGTCGAGCGCTGCGCGGCCCTCGACCCCCGTCCCAGGATGTCGCTCACCACCAACGGCATCGGCCTGAAGCGCACCGCCGCCGCACTCAAGGCCGCGGGCCTCGACCGGGTCAATGTCTCGCTGGACACCCTGCGACCCGATGTCTTCAAGACCCTCACCCGCCGAGACCGCCACCACGACGTGCTGGCCGGCCTCGAAGCCGCCCGCGACGCCGGGCTCACCCCGGTCAAGGTCAACTCCGTCCTGATGCCGGGTCTCAACGACGACGAGGCCCCCGAGCTGCTCGCCTGGGCCGTCGAGCAGGGATACGAGCTCCGCTTCATCGAGCAGATGCCGCTCGACGCCCAGCACGGCTGGAAGCGCGACGGCATGATCACGGCAGGCGACATACTCCGGTCGTTGCGCACCCGCTTCACCCTCACCGAGGAGGGCGCCGGGGAGCGCGGCTCCGCCCCGGCCGAGCGCTGGATCGTCGACGGCGGCCCCCACCGGGTCGGCGTCATCGCCTCCGTCACCCGCCCCTTCTGCCGGGCCTGCGACCGGACCAGGCTCACCGCCGACGGCCAGGTGCGCACCTGCCTCTTCGCCCGCGAGGAGACCGATCTGCGCGGAGCCCTGCGCTCGGACGCGCCGGACGAGGAGATCGCCCGGATCTGGACGCTCGCGATGTGGGGCAAGAAAGCCGGATCGGGCCTGGACGACCCGTCCTTCCTCCAGCCCGACCGGCCGATGTCGGCGATCGGCGGCTAGGGTCCCGATCAGCCGACTGTCACCAACGTCATGACCAAGTACACCTAGGTGTTCTGTCCCTGGCCGTCGGCGCCGGACTCCCACTCCGCCAGCGTCACGACATCCTTGAGGAAACCCCGGACATCGAGGAACGAGGAGAGGTGCTCCCGGTGTTCCTCGCAGGCCAGCCAGGTCTTGCGACGCTCCGGGGTATGCAGCTTCGGGTTGTTCCAGGCGAGCACCCAAACGGCTTCGGCCCGACAGCCCTTGGCGGAACAGATAGGTGCGGCGGCAGCACTCTCGGCCGCGGATTCGGGGGAGTTCACGGACTCAACCCTAGGTCAGTGCCTGTGCCCGACCCCGGCCCGGCCCACGCGGCCGATGCCCGGCCGTAACCGTCTCCCCCGGCCGTGGAACAAAGCGACGCCGGGCAGCCACGGGGGGAGCTGCCCGGCGTCGGTCTGTCGCCCCGACGGGGGATGCGGAGCGCTTACGAAGTATGTCACGCAGACCGGGGTGTGGTGCACTGTAACTTCATGATTGATCTGAGGTTTTCCTGAGGATCGGATGTAATGGGCACCCAATAGGGCTCAGGCCGGTTCCCCGCCGCGGCGCACCCCGTCACCCTCCGGACCGGAATCCGCGGCACCGGCCAGGGGTGCGGCGTCGAGTGCCGTCCGCATCGGCGCCGGTACGAAGGTGGACGGAAGCGAGGGGGTGTTCTCGCGGCCCGCGTTGGCGATGACCACTGCCACGTACGGCAACAGCGCCCCGAGCGCGAGCGCCACGATCGCGACATACCGCTCGACGTTCCACAGCGCCGCGGCCAGGATCACCGAAACCGTTCGTACGGACATCGAAATCACATAGCGCCGCTGCCTGCCGCGCACATCGTCCGCGAGTCCCTGCCGGGCCCCCGTGATCCGGAAGACCTCGCCGTCGTTCTGCTGCCGCATCACGTCTCCATCACCCTTCCCCGGCGCCTGGCGGGCCGGGAAACACTCCACCCCCGCGCCGGACCGCAACCACGGTACGCCCGGCACCCGACGGCTTCGAGGCCGGGGCATGCCTTGTTCGTACATATCGGTGTCCGGGCCGCACATACGGACCTCTCCGGCATGCGGTGCACGGCCCGCGGGCCGAGACTGGGCGGCACATGCGCGACATCGCGTCGCACGAGGAGGCGACATGGGCTGGTTGTGGGCAATCATCGTGGGTCTGGTGCTCGGTCTGATCGCGAAGGCGATCCTGCCCGGCAAACAGAACATCCCACTCTGGCTGACGGTCATTTTCGGCATCATCGGCAGTGTCCTCGGCAACGCCGTCGCGACCTGGATCGGTGTCAACGAAACCAAGGGCATCGACTGGATCCGCCATCTGTTCCAGCTGATCGGTGCGGTGGTGGTCGTCGGCGTCGGCGACATGCTGTGGGCCTCGTTCCGCGGCGCCAGACAGAAGACCTGAACCACCCGGCACGACGCACTGCGGCCGGACACGCGCCATGCGTGTCCGGCCGCAGTGCGTACGCGGTCCGGGATCAGCCGGTGACCTCGACGGCGGCGAGGTTCTTCTTGCCCCGGCGCAGCACCAGCCAGCGCCCGTGCAGCAGTTCCTCGTGGGCCGGTGCGCTCTCGCCGTCCGTGACCTTGACGTTGTTCACGTACGCACCGCCCTCCTTCACCGTGCGGCGGGCGCCCGACTTGCTCGGCGCCAGGCCGACCTCCACCAGGAGATCCACCAGCGGGCCCAGCTCGGTGACCTGCGCGTGCGGCACCTCGGACAGCGCGGCGCTCAGCGTCGCCTCGTCCAGCTCGCCGAGCTCACCCTGGCCGAAGAGCGCCTTCGACGCCGCGATGACCGCGGCGCACTGATCGGCGCCGTGCACCAGCGTCGTCAGCTCCTCGGCCAGCGCGCGCTGCGCCGTCCGCGCCTGCGGGCGCTCCTCGGTGACCTTCTCCAGCTCCTCCAGCTCCGCGGGGCTGAGGAAGCTGAGGACGCGCATGTACCGGGAGATGTCCCGGTCGTCCACGTTCAGCCAGAACTGGTAGAAGGCGTACGGCGTCGTCATCGTCGGGTCGAGCCAGACGGCCCCGCCCTCGGACTTGCCGAACTTGGTCCCGTCCGCCTTCGTCATCAGCGGGGTCGCCAGTGCGTGCACCTCGGCGCCCGGCTCCAGACGGTGGATCAGGTCGAGACCCGCCGTGAGGTTGCCCCACTGGTCGCTGCCGCCCTGCTGGAGGGTGCAGCCGTAGCGCCGGTACAGCTCCAGGTAGTCCATGCTCTGGAGCAGCTGGTAGCTGAACTCGGTGTAGCTGATGCCCTCGTCGGACTCCAGACGCCGGGCGATGGAGTCCTTGGTCAGCATCTTGTTGACGCGGAAGTGCTTGCCGATGTCCCGGAGGAACTCGATCGCGGACATGCCCGAGGTCCAGTCCAGGTTGTTCACCATGACCGCCGCGTTCTCGCCCTCGAAGGACAGGAACGGCTCGATCTGGGCCCGGAGCCGCGACACCCAGCCGGCGACCGTATCCGGATCGTTCAGCGTGCGCTCCGCGGTCGGCCGCGGGTCACCGATCTGACCGGTGGCCCCGCCCACCAGGGCGAGCGGACGCAGTCCGGCCCGCTGGAGCCGGCGCATGGTGAGCACCTGCACCAGGTGGCCGACATGCAGACTCGCCGCGGTGGGGTCGTAGCCGCAATAGAAGGTGACGGGACCGTCCGCGAGAGCCTTGCGCAGTGCGTCCTCATCAGTGGACTGGGCGAACAGCCCACGCCACTTCAGCTCGTCGACGATGTCCGTCACGGTTCCGGTGCTCCTCGTGGTGCGTACGGGTAATGGCTTTCCAGCCCAGTCTAGGGCGTGTTTCGAAAGTCCCACCTGGTCGTGTCCGGCACTTCCCCTGCTCTCGGCTTCGCTCGAGCAGGGGAGACCCCATTGCTCGCCGCGTTGTCGGTCGTCGGCACAGCGGGCCGGGCGCAGGCGCCCGGTCTCGGTCGGGGGTGCACTACGGCGGGGCACGAGGGCCTTTCGTTCTGTGCAGACATCGCAATCCACACCGGACCGGAAGGCCCTCACCCGTTCAAGATCCCTCAGCCGAGACCTGAAGCACCCGTCGACAACCTCCCGGGTCAGAACACCTGGGCGAGTCACACGCCGGGGCTCACCGAGCTCATGTTGAAGTCGGGGATACGCAGCGCGGGCATCGCCGCCCGGGTGAACCAGTCGCCCCACTCGCGCGGCAGCGTCTTCTCCGTACGGCCCGCCTCCGTGGCCCGCGACAGCAGGTCCACCGGCGACTCGTTGAACCGGAAATTGTTCACCTCGCCGATGACCTCGCCGTCCTCGACGAGATACACCCCGTCGCGGGTCAGCCCGGTCAGCAGCAGTGTGGCCGGGTCGACCTCGCGGATGTACCACATGCAGGTCAGCAGCAGCCCACGCCCGGTCGTCGCGGCCACCATCTCCTCCAGGGACCGCTCACCACCGCCCTCCAGCATCAGGTTGTCGATCGCCGGCGTGACCGGCAGCCCGGTCAGCCCCGCCGTGTGCCGGGTGGTCGTCAGGTGCTCCAGCCGGCCGTCCCGCACCCAGTCGGTCGACGTCAGCGGCAGTCCGTTGTCGAAGACGGAGGCACTGTCCCCGGAGGCGTGGGCGATCACGAACGGCGCCGACTCCAGGCCCGGTGCGTTCGGGTCGCTGCGGAGCGTCAGCGGCAGCCCGGAGAGCCGCTCACCGATTCTGGTGCCGCCGCCCGGCTTGGAGAACACCGTCCGGCCCTCCGCGGCGTCCCGCGCGGCCGACGACCACAGCTGGTAGATCAGCAGATCGGCGACGGCGGTCGGCGGCAGCAGCGTCTCGTACCGCCCGGCGGGCAGCTCGATACGGCGCTCGGCCCAGCGCAGCCGCTGCGCCAGTTCCGCGTCCAGCTCGGCCGGGTCGACGTCCTTGAAGTCGCGCGTCGCGCGGCCCGCCCAGGACGAACGGGTGCGGTCCGGCGACTTGGCGTTGAGCTCCAGCGTCCCGGTCGGCTGGTCGTGGCGCAGCCGCAGCCCCGTCGACGTACCGAGATAGGTCGTGGTCAGCTCGTGGTGGGCGAAGCCGTACAGCTCACGGCCGCCGGAGCGGGCGCGGGCGAAGGCGTCGCCGAGCGCCGGGGCGAACTCCGCGAAGACGTCCGAGTCCGTCTCGGCCGGCGCGTCCGTGAAGTCGGGCGACACGGGCACCCCGGCCACCAGCGGCTGGGCGTCCTCCGCCGCACCGGCCCCGCGCGCCGCGGCCTCGGCGGCCCGCACCAGCGGCTCCAGGTCGTCGGCGGTCACCGCGGACCGCGACACCACGCCGGACGCGGTGCCCTGCGCGCCGTCGACGGTCGCGATGACGGTCAGGGTCCGTCCCCGGGTCACCCCGTTCGTCGTGAGCGCGTTTCCGGCCCAGCGCAGATTCGCGGACGACTGCTCGTCGGCGATGACCACACAGCCGTCGGCGGTGGACAGTTCGAGCGCCCGCTCGACGATCTCGTGCGGCTTGCTGACGCGGCTCATCGTCCGGCCTCCTGCGTCGTATTGAGGATGTTCACGCCCCGGAACAGTGCGGTGGGGCACCCGTGGGAGACGGCGGCGATCTGCCCCGGCTGGGCCTTCCCGCAGTTGAAGGCACCGCCCAGCACATAGGTGGAAGGTCCGCCCACGGCCTCCATGGACCCCCAGAACTCGGGCGTGACCCCCTGGTAGGCGAAGTCCCGGATCTGCTCCGCGAGGCGGCCGTTGCGGATCATGTACGCCCGCTGACCGGTGAACTGGAAGTTGTAGCGCTGCATGTCGATCGACCAGGACCGGTCACCGACCACGTAGATCCCGCGATCCACCCCGCCGATCAGGTCCTCCGTGGACAGCCCGCCCGGATCCGGCCGCAGCGACACATTGGCCATCCGCTGTACGGGGACGTGGCCCGGCGAGTCCGCGTACGCGCAGCCGTTGGAACGGCCCAGCCCCGTCAGCTTCGCCATCCGCCGGTCCAGTTGGTAGCCGACCAGCGTGCCGTCCTTGATCAGGTCCCAGGACTGCGCCTGGACACCCTCGTCGTCGTACCCGATGGTCGCGAGCCCGTGCTCGGCGGTGCGGTCACCGGTCACGTTCATCACGGGGGAGCCGTACGTCAGCTTCCCCAGCTGGTCGAAGGTGGCGAACGAAGTCCCGGCGTACGCCGCCTCGTAGCCCAACGCCCGGTCCAGCTCGGTGGCGTGGCCGATCGACTCGTGAATGGTCAGCCAGAGGTTGGACGGGTCGACGACCAGGTCGTACGTTCCCGCCTCGACGCTCGGCGCCCGCATCTTCTCGGCCAGCAGCCCGGGAATCCGCTCCAGCTCGTCGTCCCATTCCCAGCCGGTGCCGGTCAGGTATTCCCAGCCGCGGCCCACCGGCGGGGCGATCGTCCGCATCGAGTCGAACTCACCGGTGGTCCCGTCCACGGCGACCGCGGTGAACTGCGGATGCAGCCGTACCCGTTGCTGGGTGGTCACGGTACCGGCCGTGTCCGCGTAGAACTTGTTCTCGTGGACGGTCATCAGCGAGGCGTCCACATGGGCGACGCCCTCGGCGCCCAGGAGCCGGCCGCTCCACTCGGCGAGCAGCCCCGCCTTCTCCTCGGCCGGCACGTCGAAGGGATCGATGTCGTACGCCGAGACCCAGGTCCGCTCGCCGTGCACCGGCTCGTCCGCCAGCTCGACCTGTTCGTCGGAGCCGGCCGCCGCGATCACCTTGGCCGACAGCTTCGCCATGGCGACGGCCTGCGAGGCCACCTTCGCCGCGGCGTCCATCGTCAGGTCCACCCCGGACGCGAAGCCCCATGCCCCGCCGTGCACCACTCGCACCGCGTAGCCGAGATCGGTGGTGTCCGAGGACCCGGCGGGCCGGGCGTCCCGCAGCCGCCACGACGCGCTGCGCACCCGCTCCATCCGGAAGTCGGCATGCACGGCGCCCAGCGCCCGCGCACGGGCGAGCGCCGCGTCGGCGAGGGCCCGCAGCGGCAGGGCCAGGAATGACTGATCTACCTCATGAGGCATGTAGTACTCCGTCTTTTCGGCACGTGTCCGCAGTGAACCATGCCGTGCGTCGAGGGCGACCGGCCATACGTTTCCCGGACGAGTACGCCGGGCCCGTCACCCGGTCCGGCGTGGGCCACGAGACGGTGTCCCGGGCAGGCCGCCCCGGCCGGTCAGAGGGTGCCGTCGATCACGCCCGCCCTGAACGCGGCCCACCCCGAGGCGCTGAACCGCAGGGGAGCGCGTGCGAGGTCCTTCGAGTCGCGTACGGCGGCTGCCCCTCCGGGGAGGCCGGCGACTTCTACGCAGTTGTTCTCGGCTCCGCTGGCGGAGGACCTGCGCCAGGCCGCGTTCGAGAGGTCGGGTCCGAACAGCTCCGCTCCGGGCGCGTTCACTTCCTGTGGCCTTCTTCCATCTCAGCTATGCGTGCGGCCGAGTCCTCCGTGGACAGCGCCGTGGCACGAATCCGCTCGAACGCCTTCGCGAAGGGCGACGCTCCTTCGCCTTCAAGGTAGGTCTCTCCGCTGAGGTTTTCCAGCAGAACCACGTCTGGGGCAGGGCCGGGGAAGCCCACCATGCTGAAGCCACCCACGACTCCGGGGTGCGCGGTCGAGTCCAACGGCATCAGCTGGATGGTCACGTTGGGCATCTCCGCCGAATCGAGCAGGCGCCGCAACTGATCGCGCATGGTGGCGGGACGGACGGCGAATCGCTGGTGGAGCGCGGCTTCGTGGATGATGGCCCAGAGCTCCAACGGCCTTCCCGGCCGGGTGAGTACGGACTGCCGGGCCAGCCGCACTTCGGCAAGGGCCGCAACTTCGTCGGTGGTGCGGAAAGTTGTGATCCCCGCGATGTTCTCGCGTGCGTACGCAGCGGTCTGCAACAGGCCCGGGATCACCAGCGGCGACCATTCGCAGATCTGCGAGGCGTCCGACTCCAGCGAGATGTAGTCGGCGTAGGCAGGGGACACGATTCCGCTGTAGGTCTGCCACCACCCCTTTCTGCCGGCGTCCTTGGCCAGATTGTCCAGGGCGCTGAGCGTTTCCGGATCGCTGATCCCGTAGACCGCGAGCAGCGCCACGACATCGCTGGGCCTGATGGCCTGATTGGCGCTCTCGATCTTCGACAGTTTCGGGCCCTTCCAGCCCATGGCGAAGGCGGCCTCGTCGAGGGTCATACCCGCGCCGTTCCGCAGGCGTCTGAGCGTGGATCCCAGGCGTCGGCGCCGGACGGTCGGTACCAGGGGAGAGTTGGGCATATCGCAGTCATACCTCAGTAGTTGGCGATGCTGATTGCCTTTCGGGAAGTCATAACCGAAGGGGGTAGAAAACTTGCTACCCGAGGTGAGTGGGGTGCACCATCGCTACTCATCGTCACTCACCGTGCGAGCGCAGTCGCTCGATGTGGTGGAAGTCAGTACTTCCCGCGGCCCCGCGCCGCAGGCTGGAGGCGTCATGTTCGGCATGGCCGACGAAGAAGACCACGACCCGCAGTCCCCGCCACCCGCCGTCGGGCACTACGTGCGCTACCGGAGCCGCGGTTTCGCCGCGCACATCAACGCCTCCGGCCCGAACCTCCGCTCCGTACGTGAGCTCACCGCCAAGGCCCTGGCCGAACTGGGCGTGCAGGGCGACGTGGCCGACGCCGCCCAGCTCGTCGTCTCGGAGCTCGTCGGGAACGCCGTCCGGGCCTGCGGGGACCACGTGCCCGTGGTCGTGGAGGTGTACGCCGCGGCCTTCGGGGTCGCGGTCAACGTCCATGACCCGGATCCCCGCACCGTTCCACGCCGTCGCGGCATCGCGCTGGACGACGCGGAGGCCGAGGCCGGCCGTGGCCTCGCCCTGCTGGATCTGCTCGCGCCGGGCTGGCACGTGGTCCGGTCGTCGATCGGCAAGCAGATCCGGTGCCGGGTCCCCTGCCCGGCCGGGTGAGCCCTGTCGGGCCGTGTCGATGCATCCTCGTTGTAGGTACGATTCATAAATGTAGGCACTTTCCCTGATGGTTGCCGAAGGGAGCCCGATGAGCACCATCTCCGTCCGAGAGTTCTCGTACAACCCGAGTGCCGTCTTCGCCCGGGTGGAAAAGGGCGAGGCGATTCAGGTGACGAGACACGGCAACGTCATCGCGATACTGCTTCCCGGTACCGGGGCCTCGGAGCGTTATGCCCCGCTCGTTGCGCAGGGGCAGATCAGGCTGAAGCCGGCCACGACGGCCGATCTGGACCGGCTGCCGGTCTGTGAGCCGCTGGAAGACGTCTCTCCCCTTGACATGCTGCTCGCCGAGCGTGAGGACGATCCGCGTTGATCTACATGGACAGCTCGGCGATCGTCACTCTGCTGAGTGGACGCGAGCATGCTCGTGAGCTGCGAGCACATCTCGCGGGGCGGCCGGTGGCACCGTTGGCGACCAGCAGTCTCGGCTTCGTGGAGACCGTTCGGACACTGGACCGGGTCGGTGATTTCCCTCGGCTCATGGCGGATCTGACCCGGGACTTCACCGAGATCCTCCTGACCGATGAGGTGCGGGACGCGGCTGCCGCCCTGCCGGGAAGAGTGCGGACGCTCGACGCGATCCACGTGGCCAGTGCCCAGGTGCTGGGAGCGTCGCTCGATGTGCTCATCAGTTACGACAAACGGATGCTGGAGGTTGCCGAGGGCGTCGGTCTCCCTGTCGAAGCGCCGGGCTTCCGCTGAGGCACTTGCTGGTACGGGATGGAGTCCGTCGGGACCGGATGCTGTAGGAACCCCACAGTGCCCGGGGGAAGGCGCTGTCAGGGGCCGATTGCTCGCGGAGCGCCTGGTACCGATAGGTTTTCGACGTACCAGACAGCTAGGGAAAGGGTGATCCGTTGAGCCGCTCGGTTCTCGTCACCGGAGGAAACCGGGGCATCGGCCTCGCCATCGCCCGCGCTTTCGCCGACAACGGCGACAAGGTCGCGATCACCTACCGCTCCGGCGAGCCGCCCGCGGTGCTCACCGAGGCCGGTGTTCTCGCAGTCCGCTGCGACATCACCGACGCCGAGCAGGTGGAGCAGGCCTACAAGGAGATCGAGGAGAAGCACGGTCCCGTGGAGGTGCTGGTCGCCAACGCCGGTATCACCAAGGACCAGTTGCTGATGCGGATGTCCGAGGACGACTTCACGTCCGTCGTCGACACCAACCTCACCGGCACCTTCCGGGTCGTCAAGCGCGCCAACCGCGGCATGCTGCGCGCCAAGAAGGGCCGTGTCGTCCTCATCTCCTCCGTCGTCGGGCTTCTCGGCTCGGCCGGGCAGGCGAACTACGCCGCGTCCAAGGCGGGTCTGGTCGGCTTCGCCCGGTCGCTGGCCCGTGAGCTCGGTTCCCGGAACATCACTTTCAACGTCGTCGCGCCCGGTTTTGTCGACACCGACATGACACAGGTGCTCACCGAGGAGCAGCGCAAGGGCATCGTGTCCCAGGTGCCGCTCGGCCGCTACGCGCAGCCCGAGGAGATCGCCGCCGCGGTGCGCTTCCTCGCCTCCGACGACGCGTCGTACATCACTGGAGCCGTCATCCCCGTTGACGGCGGATTGGGCATGGGTCACTGATCACCATGAGCGGAATTCTCGACGGCAAGCGCATCCTCATCACCGGTGTGCTGATGGAGTCGTCCATCGCCTTCCACACCGCCAAGGTGGCCCAGGAGCAGGGTGCCGAGATCATCCTGACCGCCTTCCCGCGGCCCACGCTGACGGAGCGCATCGCCAAGAAGCTGCCCAAGCCGGCCAAGGTCATCGAGCTGGACGTGACCAACGCCGAACACCTGGACCGGCTTGCCGGTCTGGTGAAGGAGGAGCTCGGCTCGCTCGACGGCGTCGTCCACTCCATCGGCTTCGCGCCGCAGGACGCCCTCGGCGGCAACTTCCTCAACACCCCGTTCGAGTCCGTCGCCACGGCGATGCACGTCTCGGCGTTCTCGCTGAAGTCGCTGGCCATGGCCTGCAAGCCGCTGATGGGCGAGGGCGGCTCGATCGTCGGCCTCACCTTCGACGCGCAGTTCGCCTGGCCGCAGTACGACTGGATGGGCCCGGCCAAGGCCGCGCTGGAGGCCACCTCCCGCTACCTCGCCCGTGACCTGGGCAAGGACGGGCTGCGCTGCAACCTGGTCTCCGCCGGACCGCTCGGCTCGATGGCCGCCAAGTCCATCCCGGGCTTCGGTGAGCTCGCCGACGTGTGGAACACCCGCTCCCCGCTGGCCTGGGACATGTCCGACCCCGAGCCGGCCGGCCGTGCCATCGTCGCGCTGCTCTCGGACTTCTTTCCGAAGACCACGGGCGAGATCATCCACGTCGACGGCGGCGTGCACATGATGGGTGCCTGATCCCGTACGACGGGCTCCGGCGCAGCCGCGTACCGCCTCCGAGCAGGCGGTACGCGGCTTTTTCGCGTACGCTCCCGGCCCCGTCCCGCTCAAGTCGAAAAGATGGTCGATCCACCGCAGAATGTGGTGAACCGGACTTCGGGTCGGGCTGCGGGGAGGAGGTCGCCATGCGCTCCACACGTCGCCGGACCGGGATACTGCTGGCGGCCTCCATAGCCGCCGCCGGACTCGCCGCCCCGGTGGGGATATCCCTGGCGGGACGGATAGGAGCCGGGGCATCCACCCCTGAGGCTCCCACCCCGGATCCCGCCGGAGCCGAATGCCGTACCTCGGTCCGGGGCTCCCGGGTCGTCGCCTACTGCCACAACCCGTACCCCTCCACCGACCGCGTGCAACTGCACACCGAATGCCGCCGCTGGTGGGACATAGACGCCGACGCCACCCCGGTCGACGTGGGCCCCGGGCGGACCGTGCGGCTCGACGACCGCTGCTGGAAGGAAGTCGGCTCCGCCTGGATCACGCACCGGGTGCAGGACACGGCGTAGACCGACCGGCAAGTGGGGAGCGGCGGTAGATGCGCGCACCCGGCCCCGCGACGCCGCCCCCACTTGCCGGTCGGTCCAAGGGCCTTTCGGCTGGTGGACCGGCCTCAGGCCCGATCCACCAGACAGCTCAGCGCGTGGCTCGCCGCCTCGGCCGCCGCCGTCTCCCCGTCGCCCGCCCGGATCGCCTCGACCAGCCTGCCGTGGTCCATGGGGTTCTCCGGTCGCAGCTCATGGCCGATGTCGCCCCTGATGTAGTCGCGCAGCAGATCGCCCAGGTCGGCGTAGAGGCCCGTCAGTACGTCGTTGTGCGAGGCGGCGACCACGGCCAGATGCAACGTCGCGTCCACCGCGATGAACGCCTCGGCGTCACCCGCGGCCCAGGTCTCCTGCCGCCGCGCCATCAGCGCGTCCAACTGCTTCAGGTCCCGCTCGGTGCGCCGGGCGGCGGCCAGCCTCGCCGCCGACGACTCCAGGGTGGCGCGCAGCTCGGCGACATGGCGCGGATCGGCGGCGGCGAAGCGGCGGTGCATCACCCCGGCCAGCTCGCTGGTGGCGACGACATAGGTGCCCGAACCCTGCCGGATGTCCAGCAGCCCGTTGTGCGCGAGGGCGCGCACGGCCTCCCGGACGGTGTTGCGGGCCACCCCCAGCTGCTCCACCAGTTCGGGCTCGGTGGGAATGCGTGAACCCACGGGCCACTCGCCCGAGGTGATCTGATTCCTGAGCTGGGCAATCACCTGGTCGGCGAGTGCCGAACGCCGCGGAGACGTCAGCGCCATGGTGCTCCTTGGTCGGGTTGCTGGGGTGATGGGGGGCGGGAGTTGTCGTGGTTGCTGTGCCCGGATTGAATGGTCTCAGAGGGACTCCGGGACGACTGGACAATCAATCATCCCATGATTCTATGATGTGCCTCATGCCCGACGACGAGACCCGGTCCCACACCCGGAACCCGAGCCCCGCCACCACGATGGACGCGCCCACGAAACCCACGGCCTCGCCGACCCGGCAGCACCCGCAGACGGCACAGGCCGCCGACGGGCCCGCTCCCTGGGTGCTCCGGCTGGTCGTCGTCGGGCTGGTCCTCACCGCGCTCAACCTCCGCCCCGCCATCACCAGCCTCGGCGCCCTCCTCGAAGAGGTACGGGACGGGCTGCACATGAGCGGCAGCGTGGCCGGTGTCCTCACCTCCGTACCCCCGCTCTGCTTCGCGGTCTTCGGCATCATGGCGCCGCGCCTCGCCCGCCGCTTCGGCCCGGGGGCGGTCGTCTGCGCCGGCATGATCGCCATCACCGCCGGCCTGGTGATCCGGCCGCTCGTCGGTGGGACGGCCGGCTTCCTCGCCGCGAGCGCCCTCGCACTCATGGGCATCGCCGTCAGCAACGTCCTGATGCCGGTGATCGTCAAGCGCTGGTTCCCGGACCGGGTCGGCTCGATGACCGGGCTCTACTCGATGGCCCTGGCCCTCGGCACCTCGCTCGCCGCCGCGGTGACCGTACCGATGACCAGCGCGATGGGCGGCAGCTGGCGGCTGGGGCTCGGCGTCTGGGCCGTGCTCTCCGCCGTCGCGATCCTGCCCTGGATCCCGGTGGTACGGGACCGGAGCAGCGCCCCGGGACGGCCCGCCGCCCCGCACGCAGGCCCCCCGGCTCTCAAGATCACCCGAAGCCGTACCGCCTGGGCTCTCGCCTGCTTCTTCGGCCTCCAGGCCACCGCCGCGTACATCACCATGGGATGGATGCCGCAGATCTTCCGCGACGCCGGGGTCTCGGCCGGCACGGCGGGTGTGCTGCTCGCCGTGACCATGGCGATGGGGGTACCGCTCGCCTTCGTCATCCCGGGGGTCGCGACCCGGATGAAGAGCCAGGGGCCGATCGTCGTCCTCCTCGGCAGCTGCGGCCTCGTCGGCTACGCGGGCCTCTACCTCGCCCCGGCCGGCGGGGCCTGGGCCTGGGCGCTGCTCCTCGGCATCTCGAACTGCTCCTTCCCGCTCGCCCTGACCATGATCGGCATGCGCGCGCGCACCGGCGCGGGAGTGGTCCGGCTGTCCGCGTTCGCCCAGTCCGTCGGCTACCTGATCTCGATCCCGGGACCGCTGCTCATCGGTGTGCTCTACCAGCACAGCGGCGGCTGGGAGCTGCCGATCGCACTGATGGCGGGCCTCATGGTGCCGCAGATGGCGGTCGGAATCCTGGCCGGGCGGGACCGGACGATCGAGGACGAATGCTGAGATGCGAGACTGAGCACATGTCTCCTGTGCTCGACCCGAATCCCCAGAACGGTCAGAAGAAGCTCCTCGTCGTACTCGGAGCGATGCTGCTGATCACCGTGATCGTCGCGGTGATCGCTTCGATCGCGGCCCCCTGAGCCGCGCGTCCCGCTGGTGGTGGGGCCAGGGCCTGACCCCCGCGTCCCCTAGGGGCCAGGGTCAGGGTGAAGTGGGTGGGTCGCCCGATGGGATGCCCGGCCCCGGATCCGTAGGTTTTCGGTATCGGTACCGATGACCCACGGAGGCGGACATGCCGGCCCGAACGCACACCCGTATCACCCACCCGGCCACGGGCAGTGTCGAGGTGCGGCTGCCGTGGTGGGCCATCGCGCTGCCCGCGCTCGCGTTCGCCGCACTGCTGCTGCTGATCGTGGGAACCGGTGAAGCGCACGCCGCGACCGCCGATCCGGCGGTCAGCCGGTTGCTCGCGCGAATCGCGGCCCTGGTGACCGGCTGACCGTGCCCGAGCAGCCCGCACAAGCGCTTCAACCCCCTGCGCCGGGCGGCACATTTCATGCGAAGCTGAGGTGTATGAGCGTCGATACACCTCGCAGGATCGTCCTTCTCAGGCATGCAAAGGCGGAATGGTCGCAGGACTCCGACCACGAGCGGCCGCTCGCGGAGCGCGGCCGCAAGGATGCCCCGGTCGCAGGCCGCAAACTCGTCGACTCCGGGATCGACCTCGACCTGGCCCTCTGCTCCACCGCCGCCAGGACGCGCGAGACGTGGAAGCTGGCCGTCCACGAGATGCCGCACCGCCCCAGGACCGTGTACGAGGAGCGGCTGTACGAGGCGTCCCTCGGTGAGCTCATCGCCCTGATCAACGAGACCCCCGACGAAGTGCACGACCTTCTGGTCGTCGGCCACAACCCCGGCATGCACGCGGTCGCCGACGCCCTCTCGCAGTCGGCCGAGGGCGACGCCCTGACCCGGATGACCCGCGGCGGCTTCCCCACAGCCGCGTTCGCCGTCGTCGAGTTCACCGGCTCCTGGAAAGGCGTGGAGCACGGAGTGGGCAGGCTGATCGAGTACTGGACGCCCAACGACTGATCCCGCTGTCGTACGAAGCAGGGCCCCGGCGTTTGCCGCGCCGGGGCCCTGCGCTGTCTGCGCGAACGCGTCAGTCGAGGAGACCGTCGGCGGCCTCGACCTCCTCGCGGGTGATGCCGAGCAGATACAGCACGGTGTCCAGGAACGGCACGTTCACCGCGGTGTGCGCGGCCTCGCGGACCACCGGCTTGGCGTTGAAGGCCACCCCGAGCCCGGCGGTGTTCAGCATGTCCAGGTCGTTCGCACCGTCACCGATCGCGACGGTCTGCGCCAGCGGCACCCCGGCCTGCGCGGCGAAACTGCGCAGCAGCCGCGCCTTGCCGGCCCGGTCGACGATGTCGCCGACGACCCGGCCCGTGAGCTTTCCGTCGACCACTTCCAGGGTGTTGGCAGAGGCGAAGTCGAGCCCGAGCCGTTCCTTCAGATCATCGGTGACCTGGGTGAACCCGCCCGAGACCACACCCACTTGGTAGCCGAGCCGCTTCAGCGTACGGATCAGGGTGCGCGCGCCCGGTGTCAGCCGCACCTCGGCGCGCACCTTGTCCACCACCGACACATCGAGCCCGGCCAGCAGCGCCACCCGTGCGTGCAGCGACTGCTCGAAGTCCAGTTCGCCGCGCATCGCCTGCTCGGTCACCTCGGCGACCTTGTCCTCGCAGCCCGCGTGAGCGGCGAACAGCTCGATGACCTCGTCCTGGATGAGCGTCGAGTCGACATCCATGACGACCAGGCGCTGCGCCCGGCGGCTCAGCCCGGCCGACACCACCGCCACATCGACACCGATGCCGGCGGCCTCTGTCGCGAGAGCGGTCCGCAGCTCCTCGGTCCCGGTGCCGGACACCGCGAACTCGACTGCTGTGACGGGGTATTTCGCGAGCCGGAAGATGCGGTCGATATTGCCGCCGGTGGAGGTGATCGTGGCTGCTATGGCGGCGGTCGACTCCGCGGTCAGCGGGTGCCCGAGCACCGTCACATGGGAACGCCCCACGCCACGCGGCCGGTTGTCACCCGTGCCGGAGATGATCTCGGCCTGGAGCTTCAGCGACTCGGCCCAGCTGTGCACGGTCGCCCGCAGATCGCCCTCGGTGGTGTCGCCCGCAGTGGGGGTGGTGACCAGCGCGCACAGGACGATGCGGCCACGGGTGACGACCTGCTCGATGTCGACGACATCGACCGAGTAGGCGGCGAGGGTGTCGAAGAGCCCGGCGGTGATGCCGGGGCGGTCCTTCCCGAAGATCTTCACGAGAAGGGTGGGGGTGTCGGTGCCCCGACGGGACTCGGGGGGCTCAGGGGACTCAGGGGACGAGGAGGACTGAGGTGGCTGAGATGCGCTCATGGTCCTCCCACCGTATCGGTCCGCCGCGAGGCACCGGAGGCCCGTCCCGAGGACCGGACAGCGCGTCGGTCCTGTACGCCCGCCCGGAGCACATGGCCGGTGACGGACCGCGTACGTCCGGATCCGCCGGGTGGCTGCGGGCGGTCGCGCGGGCCGGGGGACGGAAAATCGCGCGGGCCGGGGACGGAAAATCGGGCGGGCCGGGGGCGCCCTGGAATTTCCTTTTGCTGGTGTTTCATGCGCACTCGGGGTGCTTACCGCGCACTGCTCCCTTCATTCGTGTCAGCACCGTAACGATGCAGGTCTCGGCAGGGTCTTCGCCCAGCCCGACTTTCGTATGAGGGACTGGTCCTGGAATAGTTCCCCACGATGTTCAGCATCCCTAGGCCCCCTGTGACGGGGGCGACTCGGGGGACAACTAGTGGGGCGCGGAGTGCCGGAACTCGTACTGGAATTGAATGGAAGGACCTGGACGCTCGATCCGTCCAGGTCGTACACCCTCGGGCGCGATCCTCAGGGAGACCTGACGATCGACGACGCCAGGGTTTCGTGGCGGCATGCCACGATCAGCTGGGACGGCCGGAGTTGGTCCATCGAGGACCACGGCAGCACCAACGGCACATATGCGCAGGGCAGCCGGATCCAGCGGCTGGAGATCGGCCCCGGCTCCGTCGTGCACCTGGGCAATGCCACTGACGGCCCGCGGTTGAGTCTCGCCGCCGCGCCGGGTGCCGGTGTGTACAGCGGGCAGGGTGCGGGCGCCCAGCAGGCCCCTGCCCAGCAGGGCTGGCCCGGCCGGCAGGACCCCGCTCCGCAGCAGCCGCAGCAGGGCTGGCAGCAGCAGGCGCCGCAGCAGCAGCCCGTGCAGCCCCAGGTCCCGCAGCAGCAGGGCATGGCGGGGACGCCCGGCGCGGGCGGTCCCGGCGGGGCCGCGGGGGCCCCGCCGGTGCACGGCGACCGCAGCCCGACCACGTTCCACCAGCTGGCCCTCGGCCGCGTCATGCGCATCGGCCGTGCGCTGGAGAACGAACTGGTCGTCTCCGACCTCCAGGTCTCGCGCCACCACGCCGAATTCCACGCGACCCCCGACGGCCGCTTCGAGATCCGGGACCTCGGATCCCACAACGGCACGTACGTCAACGGTCAGCCGCTCTCCAAGTCCGGCTCCGCGTTCATCGGCCCCAGCGACATCGTCGGCGTCGGTCACTCGACCTTCCGCCTGGTCGGCGACCGGCTGGAAGAGTTCGTCGACACCGGTGAGGTCTCCTTCTCGGCCCGTCACCTCACGGTGACGGTCGACGGCGGGAAGCAGATCCTCAAGGACGTCTCCTTCGGCGTCCCGGAGAAGTCGCTCATCGCGGTCATCGGCCCGTCGGGATCCGGCAAGTCCACCCTGCTCAAGGCGCTCACCGGCTACCGGCCCGCCAACCAGGGCGACGTCCTCTACGACAACCGGAACCTGTACAAGCAGTTCGCCGAGCTGCGCCAGCGCATCGGTCTGGTCCCGCAGGACGACATCCTGCACAAGGAACTCACCGTCATCAAGGCGCTCAAGTACGCGGCCAAGCTCCGCTTCCCCGCGGACACCACCGAGGCCGAGCGCCAGGCCCGGATCCTCGAAGTCCTTGCCGAGCTCAAGCTCGACATCCACAAGGACAAGAAGGTCACCTCGCTCTCCGGCGGTCAGCGCAAGCGCGTCTCCGTCGCCCTGGAGCTGCTCACCAAGCCGTCGCTGATCTTCCTGGACGAGCCGACCTCCGGCCTCGACCCGGGCATGGACCGCGATGTCATGCAGCTGCTGCGCGGACTGGCCGACGACGGCCGCACCGTCCTGGTCGTCACGCACTCCGTCGCCGAGCTGGCGATCTGCGACAAGCTGCTCGTCATGGCGCCGGGCGGTTCCGTCGCCTACTTCGGCCCGCCGGAGGAAGCGCTCAACTTCTTCGGCTACACCACCTGGGCCGACGTCTTCTCCGCGTTCGAGAACTACCGCGACTACGACTGGGCGGGCCGCTGGCGCGGTTCGCAGCACTACCAGATGTACGCCGCGGACATCGACGCCGTCGCCGCGCAGTCCGTACACATGCCGCCCCCGCAGCAGATGCGCCCGCCGAAGCCGCAGAGCTGGTCGGCCCAGCTGTGGACGCTGATGCGCCGCTACGTCTCGGTGATCGCGTCCGACAAGGGCTTCATGGGCCTGATGGTGATCCTGCCCGCCGTGCTCGGCGTCGTCAGCGTGGTCATCCCGGCCGACTTCGGCCTGGCTCCGCCCAAGCCGCCGGCCCGGTTCAACGGAGCCGCCGGAACGATCATGCTGATCCTCGCGGTCGGCATGTGCTTCTCCGGTGCGGCCAACTCCGTACGAGAACTGATCAAGGAACGCGTCATCTACGAACGGGAACGGGCCACCGGTCTGTCCCGCTCCGCCTATCTGATGTCCAAGGTGATCGTGCTCGGCGTGATCACCGCCATCCAGGGCGTCATCATCTGCGGCATCGGCTTCGCCACCCGCGAGCTGCCGGCCGAGGGTCTGATCATGCCGCCGGCCGTCGAGCTCTGCCTGACGATCATCGTGCTCGGCTTCACGTCGATGATGTTCGGGCTGGTGATCTCCTCGCTGGTGAAGACCGCCGAGAAGACCATGCCGCTGCTCGTCATGTTCGCGATCGTCCAGGTCGTCTTCACCGGCATCCTCTTCCAGGTGTACGGCTCGCCCGGCCTGGAGCAGTTCGCCTGGCTGATGCCGTCGCGCTGGGCCATCGCCGGCGCGGGCACGACGCTGGACCTCTCGCACCTCATGGCGCCCTGGGACCCGAAGAACCCGACCGATCTGGACCCGCTCTGGGAGCACTCGGCCGCCCAGTGGGGGATCAACATCTCGGTACTGCTGCTGCTCGGCATCGTCTGCGGCATCGTGGTCGCGCGACTGCTGCGCCGCCACGAGCCGGAGGTCATGCGCAAGTAGGCGCGCACACCGGCACCGGACGCCGAAGGGCGGCACTACGAGCTGTACAAGAAGGGGTACATCCTCAAGGGCACCCCCGGTCTGACCCA